>CAZSDX010000439.1:0-6281 GCA_964605685.1 uncultured Polyangiaceae bacterium | reverse complement strand
GCCGCCGGCGGCCTCCAGCGCCGCCGTGGTCGAGCCGCCGGCGGCGCCGGCGCGGGGGCCCTTCAACGTGCTGATGATCAGCATCGACAGCATGCGCTACGACATGCCCTGGGCGGGCTACCCGCGGGACATCGCCCCCAACCTGACCGCGCTCTACAAGAAGTCGACGGCGTACACTCGGGCCTACGCGATCTCGTCCTTCACCTCGAAGAGCCTCGGGGGCTTCCTGGGGGGGCGCTACCCCTCCGAGCTCAAGCGCACGGCGCCGTTCTTCACCAGGTACCTCGACGCCAACAAGATGTTCGCCGAGTCCCTCCAGGAGCAGAAGGTCCGCACCCTGGCGGGCCACGCCCACGCCTACCTGGGCAAGGGGGAGGGCGGCTTCGAGCAGGGCTTCGACGTATGGAAGCTCGTCCCGGGCATCACCTTCGACTACAACACGGACCCCTACGTCACCAGCCAGAAGATGACGCCGATGGCCATCGAGATGCTGGGCGACCCGAAGAACACGGGGGGCCGCTTCTTCGCCTGGTTCCACTACATGGACCCCCACGACAAGTACCAGGCCCACGACGAGTCCCCCAAGTTCGGCAAGAAGGCCCGCGACTACTACGACGAGGAGATCTTCTACACCGACCTGTGGATCGGCAAGCTCCTCGCCTGGGTCAACGAGCAGCCCTGGGCCAAGGAGACCGCCATCGTCGTCACCGCCGACCACGGCGAGGCCTTCGGCGAGCACAAGCTCTACCGCCACGCCTTCGAGCTCTACGACGTGCTGGTCCACGTCCCGATGTTCATCCACATCCCCGGGCAGCCTGCCCGCACCATCGACCAGTACCGCAGCCACATCGACCTGGTCCCCACCCTCTTCGAGCTCCTCGGGGCGAAGCCCGACGAGGCCCACCGCGGCAAGAGCTTCGCCGGCGAGCTCTTCGGCGACGCCCCCGACGCCCGCGACGTCGTCTGCGACCTCCCCGAGGACTCCCACAACGAGCGCCGTCGCGCCTTCATCCGCGACGGCTGGAAGATCATCGCGTTCGCCAACGACTTCCGCTACGAGCTCTACAACCTCAAGGATGACCCGGACGAGAAGGAGAACCTCTTCAAGAAGAACCCGGAGAAGGCCAAGGAGATGGTCGCCCTCTACAAGGAGGCCTCCCGGGGCATCGCCGACGCCGCCATCAAGGGCGGCGTCACCAAGCACAAGCCCTGAGCGGCCCGATCAGAGCAGGTTCGCGGCGATCTCCGCCAGCTCGCTCCGCTCGCCCTTCATCATCATGATGTGCGCCGCCAGCGGCTGACCCTTGAACCGGTGCGCCGCCACCGACAGCCCGTTGGTGGTGCTGTCCACGTAGGGGTTGTCGATCTGGAACGGGTCGCCGGTGAGCACCACCTTCGTCCCCTCCCCGCAGCGGGTGATGATGGTCTTCACCTCGTGGGGCGTGAGGTTCTGTGCCTCGTCCACGATCAGGTACTGGTGCGGGAGGCTCCGGCCGCGGATGTAGGTCAGCGGCTCCACGTGAAGCTGCCCCCGCTCCTGTAGCTCCTGGAAGGTGCGCGAGCCGTCCTTCTTGTGCTTGCTGTCGCGCCCCGCCAAGAGCTGCTCCAGGTTGTCGTAGATCGGCTGCATCCACGGGTTGAGCTTCTCGCCGATATCCCCCGGCAGGTAGCCCACGTCGCGCCCCATGGGGATCACTGGACGGCTCACCAGCAGCCGCGAGTACACCTCGTCCTCGATCGTCCGCTTCAACCCTGCGGCCGTCGCAAGGAGGGTGTTGTGGGTGACGATGAAGTCATCCGTGATGTAGAGATGTTCCGGGTGATCGATGAGGATGCACTTGGCCTCCTTGCGACCGACGAATTCGACGCAATCGATGTGGCGCCGCGGCTTGTATTTGCGCGGCGTGCGCAACCGCGCAACCTTCCGGGGGAGCCGGAAGGGCACCAGCCACTCAGGCAAGCAAGGCATGCAGGTGAACGAAGGGCGACCGACCCTCTTCTCGCCCTTGTGGGTGTAGGAGGTCTGTCGCATCTGCACCGTGACTGTCCCACCGAGAGACTGCACCAGGAATCGGAAGCCTTCGACCAGCCGGGGCGACGTCGTCGAGAAGGAGCAACACCCTCGCTTGTCGATGGTACCGTCGGTGTCCATCAACCCTTGAAGCAAGGCGATACGTTGCTCGATGGAACCGAGCAAGTACGCCTCAGGAATGCACTTTTCCTCGGCGCGATGCCCCCAGAGTTCCAGCTCCATCAGGGCGTTCTTGACAGCATGAGACGACTGCACTGTGGGCTCGATGCTGCGCCACTCAAACCCCTTGTGTTGCCGGAACTTGCCCGAGCAGGCGCGGTAGACGCTGGTACAGGAGAATCCATCAGCGACGACCTCCCGCAGGTGTTTGTAGGTCTTCTCCTCCCCCGTTGCTGGGTCACGCCGGACAAAGCCCATCGCTGGAGCCCCGGTGGTCCCGCTTAGGATGGGGTAGGTGTAACCTTGCGGGGATCCAAACGAACACCCCACCTTGGCCAGCAACGGCTCGCACTCGGCGATGAGAAAAGCATCCGCGCTGGTGAGCGATGGGTGTCCCACCGAAATGGATCCGTCGCCCAGGAGACAACCCAGGAGGTAAGGATCCAGAGGGAACGTCTTCTCCCCGAAGGGAACAGGCGCGGTGAGGGGGATCGAGTGATTGCGCTTCTGCTGGGCTCCGTAACGTAGACAGCCCATGATCTCTTCCAGACTCTTGACCGAACCAGGCTTGTGCTGATCACGGTTAAGGGTAGTCTGCGTGTACCAGAGGTGTTCCCGACAACACTCGGTAGAGGAACCATCCGTAAAGCGGACCCGATAAATATCCTTCGTTCCCTGAGGAAAAACGGCGAGCACCGTGGCGGCTGTCCCATCAGGGGTCATCACCTTGTGACCGGGTTCAATCTGCCCCATACGACGCCAGCCATCGGGGGTGAGCACCCGGGCGTCGAGAGGCTGAGCCTTGCCCGTGCCTGCCTTCCCGAGGACGCACACCAGCCGGATGCTGTTGTCGAGGAGGAGCTCCAGGGCGAAGGTCTGCTCCTTGTTGCGGGGGCGCAGGCCCATGATGCCTCCGGAGGGCACCCGGAGCGGGAGGATCATCCCCCGGTCGTGGTGGTAGCGGCCAAGCGCGGTGTGGGACGGCGACTTGGTGTCCCGGAGCAGCACGCAGGTGTTGGCGTGGAGCTTGATGTCCGGGGGAGGCGCCAGGGACCCTTCGTGGAAGAAGAGGTCGATGTCCTGCGGGTCCACGTCCAGCTCGACGATGCCCCGGTCGATGTGCTCGATGTCGACCTTCTGGTTCTCGTAGTTCTCCGTGGAGACCCCCACCGCGTCCGCACGGATGCGGAGGTTGGTGTCCATGGTGACGAAGATGGTGGGGCGCTCCGGGGCGTGGTCCCGGACGTCGATGGCGGTCTGGAGGATCGCCTGATCCTGGGCGGCCTTGTCGAGGGCGCTGGCCAGCTCCGGGCGCACCGCGGGGACGGCCACCCGCAGCGACCCGCCGCTGTCGAGGGCGACGCCCGCCGACAGGGAGCCACGCTCCCGGAGCTCGTCGAGGAACCGGCAGATGGACCGGGCGTTGCGCCCCCGCTCGGACCCCTCCCGCTTGAACTGGTCGATCTCCTCGATGACGTAGATCGGGATGATCAGATCGTTGTCTTCGAACTTGTAGATCGCGTGGGGGTCGTAGAGCAGGACGTTGGTGTCGAGGACGTAGTTTTTCTTCATGGGGACGGGATTCAAGAGGGAAACGGGGCGACCTTCACGATGGTCTCTTCCCGGTGCGGACCCACCGAGATCAAATCAAAGGGGAGCTCCATCTGCTCCTCGACGAAATCGAGGTACCGCCGCGCCTCCGGGGGGAGATCCTCGACACGACGGGCCCCGGAGATCGACGACGACCAGCCCGGCAAGGTCGCGTAGACCGGCGTCCCCTGGAACCCTTCGCCCAGGTCGGGCAGATCCAGGGTACGCCCCCCGGGCGTGTCGTAGGCCACACAGACGCGCAGCTCGTCAAAACCTGTCAACACGTCGAGCTTCGTCAGTGCCAGCCCGTCGATCCCGTTGACCCGGGCCGCGTAGCGCAGCGCCGGCAGGTCCAGCCAGCCGCAGCGCCGGGGACGCCCGGTGACCGAACCAAATTCCCCGCCGTTCTCCCGGATCCTCTGCCCGATCGCGTCGCTCAGCTCCGTGGGGAACGGCCCCCCACCCACCCGCGTCGTGTACGCCTTGGTCACCCCCACGACCCGCCGGATCCTCCCCGGACCCAGCCCCAGCCCCGTGCACGCCCCCCCCGCCGTCGACGACGACGACGTCACGAAGGGGTACGTCCCGTGATCCACGTCCAGCAGCGTCCCTTGCGCCCCCTCCAGCAGCACCCGCTTCCCCGCCCTCAGCGCCCCGTTCACCTCCCGGGACGTGTCCCCCAGCATCGGCACCAGCCGCTCCAGCGCCCCCCGCAGCGGCTCGAGCATCGCCTCCGCGCTCGCCAGCTCCCCCCCCAGCGCCGCCACCACCGGCGCCCACGCCGCCCTCGCCCGCTCCACCGCCTCCCGGAACTGCTCCGGGCGCCGGAGCAGCTGCGCCTGGATCCCGCGCCTCCCCACCTTGTCCTCGTAGGCCGGCCCGATCCCGCGCTTGGTGGTCCCGATCGCCAGCGCCGGATCCCGCTCCCTCAGCTCGTCCACCACCTTGTGGTACGGCAGCACCAGGTGCGCCCGCTCCGACACCAGGATGTCCCCCCGGGCATCCCGCCCGTGCGCCAGCAGCTCCGCCAGCTCCTGATCCAGCGCCGCCGGATCCACCACCATCCCCTGCCCCAGCACGCACTTCACCCCGGGCCTCAGCACCCCGCTCGGCACCAGCCTCATCACCACCTTCGTCTCCCCCAGGTACAGCGTGTGCCCCGCGTTCGCCCCCCCGGCGTACCTCGCCACCACCTCCGCCTCCTCGGTGAAGAGATCCACCACCTTCCCTTTCCCCTCGTCGCCCCACTGCGCCCCGATGATCACCACTGCTGGCATTCGTGTCTCCTTGCTCGCGGCCCCCAGCCTGACGGTAAACAAACGAAGCGTTGAGTAAAAATTTGTTACTCATGGTTCTTTTTAGACACCTCACGTTTCTGCTCTTTTTCCCGAATACACCGCACAAAACAGCATGGCCCTGTTCATGCAAAGACGCCTGGCATGACCTCCAACAACCTCGCTACCTGCATCTCCCTCGCCCAGGAAGGGGATCGCCGCGCCCTCGGCAGGTTGGCCGCCTTCGCCCGCCCGCTGATCGAGCGCCAGCTGCTGCGCTACCCGCTCGGGGACGAGGATCGCCGGGACGCGGCCCAGAGCGCCATGATGCAGGTGGTCCGTCGGATCGGATCGTTCCGCGGCGACGCCAGCTTCACCACCTGGCTCTTCCGGGTGACCGCCAACGAGGCGCTGATGCTGATGCGCTCGCACCGGCGTCTCCGGGCGCACCTGGCGCACGACGTGGACGTGGACGACGCGGAGGGGCTCCAGCTCCTCGCCAGCGCTCCCGCGGAGGATCCGGTGATGGAGCAGGAGCGGGAGGCGGTGGTGCGCGGCGCGCTGGCGCGGCTCCCCGAGCACTACCGGGACGTGGTGACCGCCCACTACCACGAGGACCTCGGGCTCCAGCAGATCGCCGAGCAGCTCGCGGTGACGGAGAGCGCCGTGCGCTCGCGGCTCCACCGGGCCCGCACCCAGCTCCGGGGGTTGCTGACGGAGGCGCCGGATCTGCGCGAGGCCGCCTTCGCCGCCTGACGCCCGGCCCCCCCCTTTTGTGGGCGAAAACCCCCGCGTGGGCGTACCATGGCGGGCTCATGGATACGACTCCTGGAGGCACCCGGACGCCCCCGGAGAGCCGGAGCATACCGCGGCTGCTGCGCCACCTGGAAGGCGCCACCCAGGCCCCGCGGGTGCTCTCGCTCTGACTCGGCCCTCGCCGTTTTGTGAGGGATGCATCCTGCAAAAACCTCGAAAAAACGGGGGGAAGACCCGATTTTTGGCCAGGTGGCCTTGTTCCCTCGACGTTCGCCGTTTGGTCTCGTAGTTCGCCACGTTGCCTGGGAGGGCTCCGGAGCCCAGAGGCCGGAGCCCGGGGGCCGGGGGCCGGAGGCCGACCGGAGCCCTCCCCACAGGATGGCGAACGTCGAGTCGGAGGCCTTGTTCCCAAGGCCGTCCACGGCCACGTCCACGGCCACGGTTCCCGTCCACGTGGACGTGGCCGTGGA
>CAZSDX010000438.1:249-6286 GCA_964605685.1 uncultured Polyangiaceae bacterium | reverse complement strand
TGCCGCCGGCCCCGGCGTCGCTTCCACCACCTCCGGCGTCGCTCCCGCCCGTACCGGCGTCGGAGCCACCGGATCCGGCCTCGCTCCCCCCGGAGCCGCTGGAGCCCGCGTCGCTTCCGCCTTCGCCGCCGGAGCCCGCGGAGCCGGGGCACAGGGGGCCTTCGGGGCCCTCGATGCCCTGAATCTTGAGGTTGGAGTAGGTGATCCCGACGGGCATGCCGACGTCGGGGAAGAGGTCATTGCGGGGGGAACCGAGGAGGACGTGGAGCTTGCTGGGGCCCCAGAGGATGCCGGTGGAGGACCAGTCGGTCTGGTGGTTCTGGGCGCCGTTGCGGAGGTAACGCATGCTGGTCTGGTTCCACTCGACGCGGAGGACCTCAGGGGAGCCGTCGAAGGAGGGGTTCCCGCCGAAGGGTTCCTCGTTGAAGTAGTTGGAGCAGGGGCAGGTGCCGTCGTGGTAGCCGGGGGCGCCCACGGGGCAGAGGGAGAGGAGGAGCTTCTGCTGACCGGTGCGGGACGGCTCGTTCTGGCCGTAGATGCGGATCAGCATCTTGTAGGCGTTGTTGCGGAAGTCGGGGGAGTAAGCGACGGGCTCCTGGAGGTCGTAGCCGCCGTCGTACATGGAGAAGATCTCGTGATCGACGAGGGGGATCTTCTCCAGGGTGATGCCGGAGACGGTGAACTCGACGAAGCCCTCGGTGAGCCTCGGGACGGTGTACCAGAGGCGGTCCTTGGTGTCGGTGGTGGTCCATCCTTGCCCGGAGAGCTGCCCGCCCTTGGCCTGGCCGAGGGTCGCCCCCTGGAGCGGGTCGTTCAGCTCGAAGGCCGCCGCGGAGGAGGGCGCGAGGGCGAGGGCGAGGAGAGAGCAGGAGAGGAGCCGGCGCATCCCGCAGATGGTATCCCGACAACAGCGGGAGGAGATCGGGGAAGAAGTGATACCGTGGGGTCGTTCATGATCACCGAGTACGATCACCACCTGCTGGGCGAGGGGACACACTACCGGCTCCACGAGAAGCTCGGGGCGCACCTGGAGGAGCGCAACGGGGCGAGAGGAGTGCGCTTCGCAGTGTGGGCGCCGAGGGCACGGGAGGTATCGGTGATCGGGGATTTCAACGGGTGGAACCCGGGGGCGACCCCGATGCACCGGCGCCACGGGGGGGGGATCTGGGAGGTCTTCGTTTCCGGCGTCGGGCAAGGGGCGCGCTACAAGTACCGGGTGGTCTCCCAGGGGCCCGGGGGGCGCTACGGGGACAAGGCGGATCCCTTCGCCTTCCACGCGGAGACGCCGCCGCACCGGGCCTCCATCGTGTGGGATCTGGGCTACGAGTGGGGAGACCGCGGCTGGATGCAGTCCCGCGAGGCGCGCTCTTCGCTATCGGCGCCGGTGTCGATCTACGAGGTGCACCTCGGGTCCTGGCGCCGGGGCCCGGGAGGGCGCCACCCGAGCTACCGGGAGCTGGCCCCGCGGCTGGCAGAATACGCGCTGCGCCAGGGCTTCACCCACGTGGAGCTGATGCCGGTGATGGAGCACCCCTTTTATGGCTCCTGGGGGTACCAGGTGACGGGCTACTTCGCCCCCACCAGCCGCCTCGGCACCCCGCAGGATCTGATGTTCCTCGTCGACACGCTGCACCAGGCAGGGCTCGGCGTGATCCTCGACTGGGTGCCCTCCCATTTTCCGACCGATGAGCACGGTCTGGGTTACTTCGACGGGACCCACCTCTACGAGCATGCGGACCCGCGGCTGGGCTTCCACCCGGACTGGAACAGCTTCATCTTCGACTACGGTCGGCCGGAGGTGCGGGCCTTCCTGATCTCCAGCGCGCGCTTCTGGCTGGAGCGCTACCACGCCGACGGACTCCGGGTGGACGCGGTGGCCAGCATGCTCTACCTGGACTACTCACGGGGGCCCGGGGGGTGGGTGCCCAACCGCCACGGAGGCCGGGAGAACCTGGAGGCCATCGAGCTGCTGCGCACGCTGAACGAGGAGCTTTACCGGCACTTCCCCGGGGCGCAGACCTACGCGGAGGAGTCCACCGCCTGGCCGATGGTGTCCCGACCGCTGTACGTGGGGGGCCTGGGGTTCGGCTACAAGTGGGACATGGGCTGGATGAACGACACGCTGGCGTACCTGGGCCGGGACCCGATCTTCCGGTCGTACGCCCACAACCAGCTGACGTTCCGCCCGATGTACGCCGGCAGCGAGAACTTCGTGCTTCCGCTGTCCCACGACGAGGTGGTGCACGGGAAGGGTTCGCTGCTGGGACGCATGCCCGGGGACCGCTGGCAGCGCATGGCCAACCTGCGGCTTCTGCTGGCCAACCAGATCGCGCAGCCGGGGAAGAAGCTGCTGTTCATGGGGGGCGAGTTCGGGCAGGAGCGGGAGTGGAACCACGACGCGGAGCTGGACTGGTGGCACCTGGAGGATCCGATGCACCAGGGGATCCAGCGGCTCCACCGGGATCTGAACCAGCTCTACACGGGCCAGCCGGCGATGCACGAGGGCGACTGCTCCCCCGACGGCTTCGAGTGGGTCGACTGCAGCGACGCGGCGTCGAGCGTGGTGGCGTTCCTGAGGCGAGGTAGCTCCGTGCGGGAGCAGATCCTGGTGGTCCTCCACCACACCCCGGTGGTACGCCGGAACTACCGCCTCGGAGTGCCCTACGGGGGCACCTGGCGGGAGCTGATCAACACGGACGCCGTGGACTACGGCGGCAGCGGGGTCGGCAACCACGGAGGGGTGGAGGCCGAGCAGGTGAGGCACCACGGGCGTCCCTGGTCCATCCGGCTGACGCTGCCGCCGCTGGGGGCGCTGTTCCTCAAGGGCGTGGAAGTTCCCCCCGCGGAGCCACCACCCCGCCCCTCGACGGAGCTGGAGCTGACGGAGGAGCTGAACGAACGAGCCTGGCCCGACACGCCGGCCAAGCACCCGCGCCACCAGCCGACGCTGCTCCCTCCGCCGCCGGGCGGCACCGAGGAAGGCTGACCCACGGAGAGGGCGCCTCCGGACCCTCACCCGGGGATTACCCAGGAAGAGCTGACCTCGAGCCAGGCCGGAGCCTCCGGACGGTCGAGGGAGAAGCCCTCGGCGAGCAGGCCGTCCTCGCGGTGGTCTTCCTCCTCGGGGAGGGTGGTCCAAGCGGTGCCGTCGCGCTCGGAGGTGGCGAGGCGAGCGTACTGCTTTCCATCCCTTGACGGCAGCCAGAAGAACGGATCCGTCGCCCCCTGGCGCCGGGCCAGGTCGAGGGTGCGAGGGACGGCGCTGCGGTCGCCTTGGGGTGCGATCCAGATGGTGGCCCGGGTGCCCCTTGTACCGGGCCATCGGGAGGATTTTCCGACCGGGTGGAAGGGAGCGGGCAGGGGACCGCTGCCGCGGTCTTGCGGGAGGGCGACGCCCAGGAGAACCCGGTCGTCGTCGGGGACACAGGCACGGATCAGGCGGTCGAGGTGTTTGGAGAGGTGAGGACCGCTCCAGGTGAACGTTCGAATCCTTGCCATCCCCGGGAATGCTACCTGATCGTCCCAGCTTTTTGACCATCCCGCGCGGATAAGGGAAAAATGCTGGAAATGAGCCGATTCCTCTGCATCCACGGGCACTTCTACCAGCCCCCCCGGGAGAACCCCTGGCTGGAGGAGATCGAGCAGCAGGACTCGGCGTACCCGTACCACGACTGGAACGAGCGGATCAGCGCCGAGTGCTACGCCCCCAACGCGGCGGCGCGGGTGCTGGACGCGGAGCAGCGGATCGTGCGCATCGTGAACAACTACGAGCGCATCAGCTTCAATTTCGGCCCCACGTTGCTCTCGTGGATGGAGACCCACGACCGGGGCACCTACCAGGCGATCCTGGAGGCGGACCTGGCGAGCCAGCGGCGCTTCGGGGGCCACGGCTCTGCCATCGCCCAGGTCTACAATCACATGATCCTACCGCTGGCTTCCCCGAGGGATCAGCGCACCCAGGTCCGCTGGGGGATCGCGGATTTCCGCCGCCGCTTCCGCCGGGATCCGGAGGGGATGTGGCTTGCGGAGACCGCGGCCGACCTCGCCAGCCTGGAGGCGCTGGCCGCCGAGGGGATCCGCTACACGATCCTGGCTCCACGCCAGTGCAAGGCCGTCCGCAAGCGGGGCGACGCCGCCTGGATCGACGTGAGCGGGGGCCGCGTGGATCCGTCTCGGCCTTACCTCGTCGCGCTCCCTTCGGGCCGGACCCTGGCGGTCTTCTTCTACGACGGGCCGGTGTCGCAGGGGGTCGCCTTCGAGGGGCTGCTCCACCGGGGGGAGAACTTCGCCCACCGGCTCCTCAACGCCTTCTCCGACGAGCGCCAGGGGCCGCAGCTCGCCCACATCGCCACCGACGGCGAGACCTACGGCCACCACCACCGCGGCGGCGAGATGGCCCTCGCCTACGCCCTCGCCTACATCGAGGAGAAGAAGCTGGCGGAGCTGACCAACTACGGTCAATTCCTGGAGCGTTTTCCCCCCGCTTTCGAGGCGCAGATCTTCGAACCCTCCTCCTGGAGCTGCGCTCACGGCGTCGAGCGGTGGCGCTCCGACTGCGGGTGCCGCACCGGCGGCCTCCCGGGCTGGACCCAGGCCTGGCGGGCTCCGCTCCGCGAGGCGCTCGACTGGCTCCGCGACGAGCTGGCCCGGCGCTTCGAGGAGCGGGGAGCGCGCCTGCTGCGCGATCCCTGGGCCGTCCGCGACGACTACATCGAGGTCCTGCTCGACCGGGATGCGGCCGCCGTCGACGCCTTCCTCGCCCGCCACGCCACCCGCCTGCTCCAGCCGGCGGAGCGCATCACCTGCCTGAAGCTCCTGGAGATCCAGCGCTGCGCCCTGCTGATGTACACGAGCTGCGGCTGGTTCTTCGACGAGCTCTCCGGCATCGAGCCGGTTCAGATCCTCCAGTACGCCAGCCGCGCCATCCAGCTCTGCGAGGAGGTCTTCGGCGACGACCTGGAGCCGGAGTTCCTGCGGCTCCTGGAGCGAGCCCGGAGCAACGTGCCCGAGCACCGGGACGGGCGAAACATTTTCGAAAAACTCGTACGGCCCGCCCGGGTCACCCCGGGCAAGGTCGCCGCCCACTACGCGATGACCTCCCTCTTCGAGCGCTTCGGCGAGACCTCCCGGGTCCACGCCTACGAGGTGCAGCGCAAGGCCCAGCGCCGCCTGGAGGCAGGCAGCGCGACCGTCGTCCTGGGCGAGGTGGAGGTCCACGCCTGCGTCACCGGCGAGCGGGCCAGCTTCTCCTACGGCGTGATCCACGTCGGCGATCACAACCCACGCTGCGGCGTCGCCGAGCAGGTGGGCAACCACGACGCGCTGGCCGCGGAGCTGGCGCGCCACGCCGCTGCCGCCGACCTCCCCGCCATTTTCCGCGACCTGGACCGGAACTTCGGCTCCCTCAGCTACTCGATCCAGGACCTCTTCCGCGACGAGCAGCGCCGCCTGCTCGCCATGCTGCTGGGCCCCACCGTCGACCAGACCGAACGGCTCTTCCTGGACGGCTACGAGCGCAACCGTACCCTGCTCCGCTTCCTCGCGGACCGGAAGCTTCCCCTGCCTGTACCCTTCCAGGCGCTCGCGACGGTGGCCCTCAACGCCCAGCTCCGCGAGGCCCTCACCCGCCCCGACATCGAGGACGCCCGGGTCCGCGCCCTGCTCGCCGAGGCCAGGAGCACCGGCGCCACCCTCGACGTCCCCACCCTGGAGCGGGCCGCCCGCGAGGCCCGCCGCCAGCAGGCCGGGCGGCTCCAGCAGGCTGACATCAACGTGGCCAATGGCCAATTCCTCAAAGATGTCTCCAAGCTGACGTTGGACCCCGACCCAAGCATCACGGCGATCAACCAGATGCTCGACCGGGTGGAGGCACCGTTCGACTTCGAGGAGCTGTGGGTCGACTTCCGGCGCGACATGCTGTTTGGCGGCCTGAGCGACCAGACCGAGTGGGGCGACTACATCACCCAGTACGACCCGCCATCGGGCGTGCCGGTCGCGCCGCTTGACATTGGACGGCTGCGCCGCAACCTGAACTTCG
>CAZSDX010000438.1:0-222 GCA_964605685.1 uncultured Polyangiaceae bacterium | reverse complement strand
CTACGACACGCCCGGCGCGCCGCCCTACGGCACCGACTACATCGAGATCGGCTGGTCGTCGGCGATCACCGCCAACACGCGGCTGAACTTCAACGGCGACAGCTCCCTGCCGAGCAAGTGGCAGGTCATCCCGGCCAACAGCACCGGCATCCCGCCGGCTGGCGCGGTGGGCGGCAACATCCTGTATTCAGGCCACACCGATCTCGATGACAACTTCCTGAT
>CAZSDX010000437.1:0-6299 GCA_964605685.1 uncultured Polyangiaceae bacterium | reverse complement strand
CCACGTCCCGGCGCCGGGGTTCACCCCGGCGGCCTCGTCGGCGGGCCCGTGGTCGACCTTCTGAACAAGGCCATCCCCCCGCAGGTAGCCTTCGAGCCGCAGGAACAATCCAGGCCAAACGTCCCTGATATCTGCCTCGCGGTGTCGCTTCTCCATCGTGCTCACAGGAAGAGAACACGGCCTGGGCATGGCGGCTCTGATAAGTAGCCTGCTCCGGCGAGAGGCAGGTTGGATAAAGTGGCAAGGATGCGCAATCTATCCAGCCTGCACGACGCCTTCGAGAAGGAGGGCATCAAGGCCGCCAGGGAGCAGCTATCCGCGTGGTTTCGCGAGCAGGAGAGGCGCCCCACGAGGGCCCTCGACGCGGCCCTCCGCGAGATCGGCTCCAACCTGTTCATCTCCTCACACGCCCTGCGCGCCGCGCTTTGCCTGCACGGGGGCGCCCTCGTCGAGCAGGGAGCGAGCGCCGCTCTCCTCACGGAGCCCCTGCTGGCTGCCTTCGAGGCATCGCTGTTCGCCGCTGAGCGCCTTCGTTCCCTGGCAGAATCGCGCTTCACCGAGGAGGCCGACGAGAAGCTCCGGGAGATGTCCGAAGAGACATGGCTGGATCTTCTGGGCCAGGACGCCGACGGGCTCGACGCGTTCACCTCCCTCGGTGACTGGAACCTCCCCTTCGCGGCGGTGATGAGCCGCGATCTCGCGGGGCTCGCCCGCACCCAGAAGAACCCGGACCTCACCGGCGCCGTGGACCGGCTGCGCGAGGTGATCCCGGGGCTCTCCTTCGCTCACGCGCTGCTGCGGTTGCTCCACCAGGAACCGCTCGTGGTGCTGTTCCCCGAGCTGCGGGAGGGTCACCGGGTCACCCTGTCCGGCGTCGTCGACATCGGGCAGCTCACCATCCTGCTCTCCTCTCCCCTCGACGAGCCTTTCCGCCGCGTCGGAGCCAACGGGATCGCCCCCTCCTCCGTGCTCGCGGTCGCCCAAGGAGAAGGCCCCCAGCAGATCGACGACTCCTACGAAGCCAACCTCCACCTGTACCCGTGGCCCGCCATGAACCCGGAGACCGGCTTGCCCGAACCCAACCGCGCCGAGTGGCTTGCGCCCGCCGGCAAGGGCTCCCATAGCCTCCCCCCTGACTACTTGCCAGCGGACCTTCCCACGCTGGACGGCCAGCGCATCCTGCTGGCCGTCGGCCCCCAGGTCCCCGGAGAAAAAGCGCCCCGGTTCCGCCGCATCCTGCCGGGGTACCGCATGTTCGACGCGCTCAGGGCGACGCTCCAGGTCTCGCGGCTCCCGGACGAGGAGACCGCTGGCTGGCTGGCACGGATTCGCCAGGAGTCTGCCTGACCTCGCGCTGGCCCGCAGCCTCACCGCGGCGCCAGCAGCTCCCCCAGGAGCGCCGGGATCTCCTCCGCGATCTCGGAGGCCAGCAGCCCTCGATCCGAACCGGTGCGCGCCCGCCAGCGATCCGCCGCCAACCCGTGGAGAAACGCCCCGGCCGCGGCGGCTCGCTCCGGCGGCAGCGAGCACGCCAGCGCGCCTAGGATCCCGGACAGGGTATCCCCTGACCCCGCCACGGCCAGCGCCGGGTTTCCGGTGGGGTTGACCTGCATGGTGTCGCTGGTGGCCACGAGCGTGCGGGCCCCCTTGAGCAACACGGTGCAGCGGGCCCGCGTGGCGACGGCGCGGGCGGCCCCGAACCGATCCCGCTCCACCTCGGCGGCGCTCACCCCGAGGAGCCGCCCGATCTCCCCGGAGTGGGGCGTCAACACCAGCTGACCGCGGGCCTTCGCCAGCGCCTCCGGGCGCCCGGCGAAGGGAGCCAGCGCGTCCGCGTCCACGATCTTGATGCCATCCCAGCCCAGGACCACGTGCTCGACGGCGATCCGGGCCCGCTCGTCCAGGCCCAGCCCCGGCCCCACCACCGCCACACGCTGCCGGGCCAGTAGCTCGCTCAGGGAACCAGCGATGCGCTCCAGGTCGATGGCCGCCGTCATCGCCTCCGGGAGCTGCCCGGCCACCGCCGCCAGGCTCTCCGGCCAGGTGACCAGCGTGCAGAGCCCGGCCCCCGCCCGCAGCGCCGCACGGGCCGCCAGCACCGCCGCCCCGGTCTTGCCAGGAGAACCCGCCAGCACAAGCACCCCGCCTGCCTGGTGCTTGTGCAACGTCGTCTCCCGCAAGACCAGCCACCGCCGGAGATCCTCGGCGTCCACCACCTCGCCGAACTGCCCCGTGTGCTCCACCAGCCGATCCGGAACGCCCAGATCCACCGCATGAACCTCCCCCGCCAGCCGGGCCCCCTCCGGCGTGAACAGGCCCACCTTCAGGTGCCCGAAGGTGACCGTGTGGTGCGCTCGCACGCCGACACCGAGCGGAGCCCCCGTGTCCGCATCCAGGCCCGAGGGGAGGTCGAGAGAGACCCTGATCCCGGGGGCGCCGTTGATGGCATCGATGACGCGAGCGAGGAAGCCCAGGATCGGGCGAGCGAGACCCGTGCCGAAGAGGGCGTCGACGACGAGGTGGGCCCGGTCGAGGGCAGCGGAGAGGGCAGGGAGGCCGTCCTCGGAGGGCATCTGGGTGAAGGTCCCGCCCAGGTCGATGTAGGCGTCGTGGTTGATGCGGGCGTCGCCGGTGACCTGCTCGGAGGCTCCAGCGAGGAAGACATGCGGGCGGGCGCCCCGGGCGAGGAGGTGGCGCGCGACGACGAAGCCGTCGCCGCCGTTGTTCCCGGAGCCGCAGACGACCACCACCGGGAGCCCGGGCAGGGGCCGGATCCGGCCGATGACATCGACGGCCCCCCGGCCAGCGTTCTCCATGAGGATCAGCCCGGGGACGTGGCAGACTTCGATGGCGTGGCGGTCGTAGGCCCGCATCTGCTCCCGGGTGAGCACGGGCCTCACGAGCGGCTCCCGCGGTCGATGGCGGCGCGCAGGTCCCGCACGGCGCGGTCGAGCCCCAGGAACACCGCGTCCGCAACGACGGAGTGACCGATGTTCAGCTCCTCCAGCCCCGGGAGGGCCGCGACGGGGCCCACGTTGGCCCGGGTGAGCCCGTGACCAGCGGCGAGGGCGACCCGGGCGGCGACGACGCAACCGGCGGCCTCCTGGAGCCTCGCCAGCTCGGCGGCGCGGCGGTCGCCTGGGTGGCAATACTCGCCGGTGTGCAGCTCGATCTGGTCGACGCCCAGGGCGCAGGCCGCCTCGATCTGGGCGACGTCCGGCGCCAGGAAGAAAGAGACCCGGACGCCGGCGTCGTGGAGCCTCCGGGTGGCGGCGCCGAGCAGCTCACGGCGCCCCAGCACGTCGAGCCCCCCCTCGGTGGTGCGCTCCTCGCGGCGCTCGGGCACCAGGGTCACCACGTCGGGGCGCAGCTCGGCGGCGAAGCGGAGCATCTCGTCGGTGGCGGCGATCTCCAGGTTCAGCAGCGTGGTGACGGAGGCGCGGAGCCGCCGCACATCGTCGTCGCGGATGTGGCGGCGATCTTCCCGCAGGTGGCAGGTGATGCCGTCGGCGCCCGCCAGCTCGCAGACGGAAGCCGCCGTCACCGGGTCCGGGTAGGCGACCCCCCGGGCGTTCCGCAGGGTAGCGACATGATCAACGTTGATGTGCAGCCGGATCGACATGGGCGAGGCTCTGCTCCATTTGGTCAAAGGCGTCGGCGGGAGCGTCGCCGAGGCGCCGGGCCAGGGGGATCTGGGCGTGAACCATCGCCAGATAGAGCGGCGCCAGCTCCGGCGCCAGCTTGCGGATCGTCTCCAGGTGACGGAGCACCGCCCGGGGGTCGCCCCGGCGCACCGGCCCCGTGAGCGCCGCCGGCATCCCCAGCGCCTCCACGTTGTCGGCGACGCTCCGCAGCAGCGGCCCCAGCAGGTGCGGGATCGCCTCGGGGCGGGCTCCGGCCTTCAGGAGCAGGGTGGTCCCGGCGGCAACCAGGGCGGCGGCTCCGTTGGCAACAAGCCCCGCGGAGGCGTGGTAAGCGACGGTGTCGAGCCCCGGAAACGTCCGGGGCTTCATCCCGATGCGGCGGCAGAGCTGGCGGGCCCGCCGCACCGCCTCCGGATCGCCCTGCACATGCACGTGCCCCCCCCGCAGCGCCGGCGGAAACCGCGGATCCGCGAAGGAGATCATCGGATGCATCTGGGCGACCCCTGCACAGACCGGGCGCAGCTCCCCGAGAACCTCCGCGTCCAGCGCCCCGGCGACGTGGACCACCGCCGTCCCCGACCCCACCAGCCTCCGCTCACGCAGCTCCCGGACCAGGGCGCCCAGCCCGCTGTCCCGCACCGCTAGCACCAGCACCGACGCGGCAAACGGCCGGGACGGCAGCGCCTTGCGCCCGGGACGGAGCGAGCACCGCACCCCGACCTCCCGCAGCGCCCGCGCCAGGCCCACCCCGACCTTCCCTGCCCCCACGACGGCCACCCCGTCCCGGAGCCCCCCCTTCACGACGCCGCCTCGTAGAGCTTCCGCTGGAGGATGTAGTCGAGCACCCGGGCAGGGAGCAGCTCCCGGGCACGGGCCAGATCGCCCCCCCGGAGCCAGGCGCGCAGCTCCGTGCTGGACACCTCCGGCAGCAGCGGCTCGGGGGCTCCTTCGACCACGACGCCGCGGCGCCCCAGCACCAGCAGCGGCGCCAGCTCGGTCACCCGGTCGAAGGCGTACCACTTGGGCGCATCGTGGAGGATGTCCGCCCCCACCAGCAGCCTCAACGCCCAGGTCGGGTGCCTCTCCCGGAGCGCCTCCAGGGTCCGCAGCGTCCGGCTCTCTCCCCCCAGCTCCGCCTCGATCCGCGACACCTCGACCCCCGGCAGCCACCCGAAGGCCCGCTCGCACATGGCGAAGCGATCGGAGAACGAGGCGAGATCCTTGGCGAAGGGGTGCTGGAAGCAGGGAATCACCAGCACCGCGTCCACCGGATGCGCCGCCAGCGAGTAGGTCGCCGCCAGCACATGCCCCATGTGCGGTGGGTTGAAGCTGCCGCCGTAGATGGCCACGCGCTTGCTCATCACCCCGGCAGAACTACCACAGAACCGCTCCGTCCGGCGGGCTTCCCCTCCCGCTGTGGTACGCTCCCTCGCCGTGGCGGACCCTCCTCCCGTGGACCCCTTCGCGCGCCACCTGGCGCAGCTCCTGTCGGTGATCGACCTCGTCGGACGCCTCCAGCCCCCCGGCGACGAGGCCGCCGCCGCCCGCGACGCCGTCCTGCTCGCCCGCGCCTCCACCGGAGCCCAGCGCGCCAGCCTCTTCCAGATCGACAACGCCGACGCCGACGCCGACGGCCCGCTGTGGGTCGTCCGCCTGGCCCGTTCTTGCTCCATGGATGACGGCGTCGACCCGGTGGCAGCCTTCCACCCCGCCCACGTGGCCCTGCTCCTGGCCCCCTTCCAGAGCGGCGCCGTCGAGTCCCTCGGCCCCCTCTCTGGCCACGAGCCCTTCTACACCCACCACCTCCACCACGAACCCCAGCTCCCCCGCTTCGCCGCCCTCGCCCCGGTCCTCGTCGACGGCGCCCCCGTCGGCGTCCTCGAGATCGCACGCCAGGAGCTCCCCTTCTCCCCCGCCGAGCTGGCCTGCCTCGACGCCGCCTCCCGCACCGTCGCCGCCGCCGTCTATGGAACACGCCGCGAGCGAAGCATGCAGGCCATGTTCACCTCCCTCCTCCCGGAACTCCTCTCCCCGACCCTCGCCCCCACCTCCCTCCCTGCCCGGCTGCGCGAGTGGCTCTCCAGCCGCCGCATGGCCCCCGCCGAGCGCCAGGCCATCGCCGTCGCCACCACCATCGCCGAGCTGGCCGCTTCCTCCCCTGCCGCCCTCGAGCTGGTCCAGTCGGTGCTCTCCGCCACCCGCAAGGCCTTCCTCGGCCGCGAGGTCGGCGGCTGGTCGGAGGTCCGCGGTGCGCTCCGCTGACCTCTGGCCTCCCCTCGCTCCCCTCGGCCCCGACGCCCTCGCCGTCGACCGGGCCCTCGGCGCGGCTCCCCACCACGAGGTCGAGCGGCTTCTCTCCTCCCTCGCTCCCTCCGACCCTCTCGCCTCCGCTGCCCTCGACGCCGCCCGCTTCGCCCTCGCCCTCCGTAGCGGCGGACCCGCTCTCGAACTCGACGCCCTCGGCCTCTCCTCCCAGGATGCCTTCGCTCGCCTCGGTGCCCTCCGCGAGGCCGCCTTCCTCCAGGTCGAGCGCGCCGCCTCCCTCCTCTCCGACACGGCGCTCCTCCCTCGCGCCGACGCCCTCCTCGACTCCGCCCCGGACGCCCAGGACGACCTCCCCCTCGCCGCCGCCCTCGCCCGGGTCCGCGGCGCCGT
>CAZSDX010000436.1:0-6327 GCA_964605685.1 uncultured Polyangiaceae bacterium | reverse complement strand
CTGAGCCGAAGGATCCGACGCGGCTATCTTTGAGGATGAGGAAGAGTTTTTCCCGGTCGAAGGCGCCACCCAACGCATCGGCGGTATCCGCCAGGCCATCCTCGTGGAAAGCTCCGGTCAGCAGCATCCCGACCGCCACCGTAATGGCCGAAGCCGCCAGGGGCCCCGCCCCCCAGAGCGCGCGGTGCAGGAGCGCCAGCAGAACCCCCAGTACAGCACCCACCAGCGGGAAATGGGCCGTCGACCAGCGCCAGTCGTCGCGGCTGTAGGGGAAACCACCCACCGGGATGCGGGTCAAGAACACAAAGGCAGCCCGGATCCCTCGCCATGGCGCCGGAGCCTTCACGTTCCCTCGACCTGCTCCGGGACGCTCGCCGAGGCGAACGTGGCCATCTCGTTGTGCAGTCGGCACGCCGCCTCCAGGAGCGGAAAGGCCACCAGGGCGCCGGACGCCTCTCCCAGCCGCATCCCGAGGTCGAGCAGGGGGACGGCGCCCAGCTCCGAAAGCACCCGTCCGTGGGCTTGCTCCTCCGAGCGGTGGGCGAACACGAGAAAGGGCCTTGCCCGGTCATCGTGGCGCAGAAGCGCCAGCGCGGCGGCGGTGGCGATGAAGCCATCGACCAGCACCAGGATCCTGCGCTCGACTGCTCGCGCCATCGCCCCCATCAACGCGGCCAGATCCCTCCCTCCCACGCGGCGGATCACCTCCAGCGGGCTGGAGATCGCCCCCAGCCGCGCCACCGCATCCCGTACCACCTGCCGCTTGCGTTCGAGTTTCGCTCCGGATACCCCCGTGCCGGTCCCCACCATACCCCCAGGATCTCCACCAAGAATCGCGGCGCAGACGCAGGCCGCCACGGTTGTGTTCCCGATGCCCATCTCCCCCAGGATCAGCACGCGCAGACCGCCCTGTTGATCGACGGCGTGAGCCCCCTCGGCCAACACCGCCTCGAAAGTCCTCTCGCTCATCGCGTCCTCGACCCGGATATCTCCCGCAGGATCTTCCGCAACCGGTGACCGACGGAAGGAAAAACCTGGCCTCGGCAGGGGGGCCTTGTAAGGAGTCAAGACGCCTACATCCACCACCGAAAGCGGGATCTCCAGCGACCGACAAAGCACCGCCGAAGCCGCTCCTCCTCCCGCAAAATTGCCGACCATCGCCGCCGTTACCTCCGCCGGGTAAGCCGAGACACCGTGGCGCGTCACCGGGTGATCTGCGGCGAACAGCACGGCGGCAGCGGGCCGCGTCCGGGGGAACTCCTCCCCCTGCGCTGCGGCCACGGCAACGGCCAGCCCTTCAAGTCTCCCGAGGCTACCGGCAGGTTTGGTCAGCTCCGCCTGTCTTGCCAGGGCCCTCGCGCAAATCCCCGCGTCGGGTACCGGGAACAACCACCTCGCTTCTTCCATGACTCCGTGTATCTGGCCACGGAGCAAGAAAGCGAGCAACAATAGAGTCGCCATGCGCGCCTCGCCTACCATTCTCATCCCTGCGGCCTTGCTTTTCTGCGGAACCCTCGTCGGCTGCGCTCCCGGGCCGCTCCTCCGCCCCCTTTCTCCCCCGACGACCCTCACGTTTGGCGCGGTGACCGCCGAGGTCGCCTTGCCTCCTTCGATGAAGCGCAGGGCCGCCACGGACCTCTCGGATGAGATGTTCCAATCCCACTGGTGGGATCAGATCCGCTCGGGAGACAAATCCACCGGTCTGCGGGTCATCGTTGACATCACCCCGCAGCTCGTCGCGCCCCGATCCGTCGACGAGGTGGCCGACAGGGACTGCGTCCGGATGCGCCAGGGGAGCGTCCTGCGCAAGAGCGAGGAGGGGGGGGTCTTCGAGTACGTCTGCCACGTCCCCGACGGCGTCACGACGCTCTGGTTTGCCCGCTCCCTCCCCCTGGCCGATGGCAGGAGGCTCACCTGCGAGGCTTCGTTGACCCCCCTGGAGGAGGCCAGCAAGATCCCCGGTGTGCTCCCTGATCTGGAGCAGATCTGCCGCTCGCTTCGTGTCCGCTCCTGAACCGGGAGCAGGTCACCCGGGTTCGGCCAGGGCGGCATCGATGGCAGCGGCGAGGACCGCGTCCTGGGGGGTCACCGAGCTGGGGAAGCCCTTGCGTACCTTCCCGTCCTTGCCCACCAGGTACTTGTGGAAGTTCCATTTGGGCGGGCCCGCCGCCGCGGAGAGCAGCCGGTACACCGGCGAGGCCTCGGCCCCCAGGGTGCTCACCTTGCTGAACATCGGGAAGGTGACGCCGTAGTTCTTCTGGCAGAACGTGGCGATCTCCGAGGAGGTCCCGGGCTCCTGGCCTCCAAAATCGTTCGACGGGAAGCCCAGCACCGCGAACCCCTGCCCCTGCCGCCGCTCGTACAGCTCCTGGAGCCCCTTGTACTGGGGCGTGTACCCGCACTCCGACGCCACGTTCACCACCAGCAGCACCTTGCCCTTGTAGGCCGAGAGCGCCTCCGTCGTGCCGTCGAGCCTCACCGCCGATAGCTCGTGGAGCGAGCCCACGGTTTGTGCCCCGGGGGAGACCGCGGCAGAGGCGGGAAGGGAACCTCCGGATGACAGAGGAGTGGGGGAGGGCGCGGGGCGATCGCAGGCCGCCAGCGCGAGGGAGGTCAAAAAGCCCCAGGTCGGGAAGGGACGCATCGCCGTTCAGGATGCCACGGACCCGAGCCTCGTCGCGTCGGGCTGCGGTTCCTGGTAGGATGACAAACTCTCAGCAACAAGGAGCCAGGATGCCAGCAGCGAGCGAGACGGTGGAGCGTCGGGGCGGGATCACACCGAGGGCGCCGGTCTTTGATTTCACGGGGGTACCGAGGCGCTGGTTCGGAGGGATGGCGCTGCCGACGCACATCAGCAACGGGGCGAACCTGCTGTTCCCGATGGGGGAGCGGTTCTTTGTCCGGTCGGTGAGGCGCTTCGAGAAGGTGATCGCGGACGATCCGGCGCTGCTGGCGGACGTGCGGGCGTTCTACCGGCAGGAGGGGCACCACGCGGGCTCCCACGAGCGGTACTTCGAGGCGCTGGAGGCGCAGGGGTTCTCGATTCGTCCGTTCCTGCGGGTGTACCGGGCGCTGGCCTACGAGGGGCTGGAGCGGGTGACCGGCGAGGAACTCCACCTGGCGGTGACGGCGGCGCTGGAGCACTTCACGGCGATCATGGCGGAGGGGGCGCTGCGGCAGCGGCTCCTGGACGCGGCGCACCCGGCGATGCGCGATCTGCTGCTCTGGCATGCGGCGGAGGAGATCGAGCACAAGTCCGTGGCCTTCGACGTGCTGCGGCGGGTGAACCCGGGCTACGGGCTGAGGATGGCGGGGCTGTTCCTCGCGACGGTGACGCTGGCGGGGTTCTGGGCCGCGGCGACGGCGACGCTGCTGGCGCAGGACGGCGCGCTGAACCTGGAGTCGTTCCGGGAGCTGAAGCGGACCCGCGAGGCCCAGGGGATCGAGGAGCGATCCATCGCGCGGGACGTCTTCCTGGCCGGGATCCGGGCTTACATCCGGCCCGATTTTCACCCGACGCAGTGCGACAACGAGGCGCTGGCCCGGAGCTACCTGGCGGAAGCCTTCGCCGCCGCCTGACCGCCGGCCTTGACGGCGGGGGGGCCGCCCGATTGGATGCCCTCCATGACGATCGCCCTGCAACCGCAATCCATCGAGGCCGTCGCCCGCGAGCTGGAGCTGGACCCGCAGCAGCTCATCCCGTGGGGGAGGCAGAAGGCGAAGATCGAGCTCCAGGCGCTGGACGGGCCTCCGCGGGGGAAGGGGCGCCTGATCCTGGTCTCCGCCATCAACCCGACGCCCGCCGGCGAGGGCAAGACGACGACGGCCATCGGGCTGGCGATGGGGCTCCGGCGCCTGGGGAAGAAGACCGCGCTTTGCCTGCGGGAGCCCTCGCTGGGCCCGGTCTTCGGGGTCAAGGGCGGCGGCACCGGGGGAGGCAAGGCGTCGCTGGTCCCCGCCGACGACATCAACCTCCACTTCACCGGCGACATCCACGCGCTGACCACGGCGCACAACCTCCTCTCGGCGATGATCGACAACGCGCTCCACTTCCGGGAGCGGGTGGCGCAGACCGAAGGGATCGATCCCCGCCGGATCTCCTGGGGACGCGCCCTCGACATGAACGACCGCAGCCTGCGCGGCGTGGTCGTCGGCCTCGGAGGCCCCAACGGCGGCGTCCCCCGCGAGGATCGCTTCGACATCACAGCCGCCAGCGAGATCATGGCGATCTGCGCCCTGGCCACGGACCACGCGGATCTGGAGCGACGCCTCGCCCGCATCCTGGTGGCCGAGTCCCACGACCGCAAGCCCGTCACCGCCGGCGACCTGGGGGCGGCGTCGGCGATGGCGGCGGTGCTCCGGGATGCGCTGCTGCCCAACCTGGTGCAGACCGCCGAGGGAGGCCCCGCCCTGGTCCACCTCGGCCCCTTCGCCAACATCGCCCACGGCTGCAACTCGGTGATCGCCACCCGCCTCGGGCTGAAGCTCGGCGACTACACCGTCACCGAGGCCGGCTTCGGCTTCGATCTGGGCGGCGAAAAATTCCTCGACATCAAGTGCCGCTCCCTGGGCTCCTGGCCGCGCCTGGTGGTCCTGGTCGCCACCCTCCGCGCGCTGAAGATGCACGGTGGCGTCGCCGTCAAGGAGGCCGGCGCCCCCAACCCGGAGGCGCTGCTCCGCGGCCTCGAACACCTCGATCACCACCTCGCCACGCTCCAGACCTTCGGGCTCCCCGCCGTCGTCGCCGTCAATCGCTTCCCCGACGACCTGGACGACGAACTGCGCCTCGTCGAGGAAGCCTCCCGCAAGCGTGGGGCGGTCACCGTTCGCTCCGAGGGCTTTGCCCGGGGGGGCGAGGGCACCCTGGAGCTGGCCAGGGTCGTCGCCGACCTTGCTGACGCCAGCGACGGGGCGCCGCCCGAACCCCGCCACCTCTACGCCCTGGAGGACTCCACCGAGGCGAAGATCGAGCAGATCGCCCGGAAGGCCTACGGCGCCGACGGCGTCGCCTTCTCGGCCCAGGCCCGCAAGGACATCGAGCGCATCGAGAAGCTGGGCTACGGGCAGGTTCCGGTGTGCATGGCGAAGACCCAGCTCTCGCTCTCCGACGACCCCACCCGTGCGGGCCGCCCCACCGGGTTCACCGTCACCGTGCGCGAGGTCCGCCTGTCTGCGGGGGCCGGCTTCGCGGTGGCGCTCACCGGGGACATCCTCACTATGCCGGGGCTTCCCCGGGTGCCTGCGGCCCACAAGGTCCGGTTGCTCCCGGACGGGCGCATCGTGGGGTTGATGCAGAACGACTAGCGGATCAGCAGCGCGAAGGGGACGGCGGTGAGGGCCTGCTCGCCGCGGAGCAAGGGCGCCAGGGAGGCTCCGTGGGCGGCGACCTGCTCGGCCCAGGGGAGCCACCCGTCCGGGAGCGCCAGGGGAGGCAGCGCGGCCAGGGAGCGGGCCTCCTCGTCGCCGGAGAGCAGGCTATCCAGGAAGGATCCGTCGGGGTCGACGAGCTGCACGCCGGACTCCGGGTCGAGCCCCGCCTCGCGCCGGGCAAGGTCGATGGCATCCTGAAGCCCGCCGATCTGGTCGATCATCCCCCGGGCGAGGCCCTCCCGTCCGGAGAAGATCCGCCCTTCCGCGAAGGTGGCGACCTCCTCGACGCTCTTGCCCCGCCCCCGGCTGACCCGCTGGAGGAAAAGGTCGTAGACCGACTGCATGGAGGTCCGGGCCCGCTCCCGGGAGCCCTCGTCCCAGGGGACAAGGCCCGAGCTGTAGGCGACGCGCCTCGGGTCGCCGACGGGATCCGCCGGGACAACCTCCACGTTGACGCCGAAGCGGGCCAGGGCGCCGCCGAGGGCGACCTTGCCCCCCACGACGCCGATGGAGCCGACGATGCTGGTCTCTTCCGCGAGGATCTTCGTCCCGGCGCAGGCCATGTAGTAGCCCCCGCTGGCGGCCATGTCCCCCACGCTGACGATCAGAGGCTTCTGCTCCCGGAGACGCATCAGATCGAACCACATCAGATCGGAGGCCAGCGCCGAGCCTCCGGGGGAGTCGATCCGGAGCACCACGGCGCGCACCGAGCGATCCTCCGCCAGCCCGCGGAGCTGCTTCATCACGGCGCGGGCGGCGATCCCGTCGGAGCCTCCAAACGCGCTGCGAGAGGGTTCGAGGGTGATGGATCCGGACGCGCGCAGCACCGCCACCTGGCCCTTGCGGGCCCCCCCGGTGCGCCGGGCTCCGGAGATCCCCCGGGCCAGGGCCAGCAGGCCCCCGCTTCCCCGGCCGGCGGTCGTCCGGGGGCCGAAGGCCAGCTCGGTGCGTCCCCCG
>CAZSDX010000435.1:0-6335 GCA_964605685.1 uncultured Polyangiaceae bacterium | reverse complement strand
ACGCGAGTTCATCGAACAGCAGCAGCTCTTCCACCCCAAGCTTCGCGTACTTCTGTGGGGATTCGACGTAATCCTTGTCCCAGTTGGACCGGGATACCGCTTCCAGGGCAAATACGGGCTTTGGAACGTTGGGATCGTAGGCCGGCCACTCGGAAAAGTTCGGATCCTCCGGCTGGCAAGGGAGCACGTAGAGGTCGGGAAGCACCCCGATGCGCTGGTCGTGGGGATCCAGGTTCATCTTTTGCTCGTAGTTGACGAACCAGTCACGGTTCTGCTCTTCCAGGAGCTTGCGAAGGCAAGCGAGCAAGTGGCGCTGCAAGGCGGTCAGCAGCGTCGCCCAGGTCATCGTGTCGTCATCCTCGGGAAGAAACCAGCGGGAGAGATCGTCGGGCCAGACGGGATAAGCGACCTCCGGCCAGGGAGGCCAGCGGGCAGGCTCCAGGGAGGGAGCCGGAGCGAGCGGGGTGGCAGGATCGGCCATGGGAGGAAGAGGGTAGCAGGGCTCGACAGGGGGAGCGAGGGGGCAAGGGGAGCCCTCTCTCCCGGGCAGACAGCGGGAGGGGAACTGGCACAAAGCCTTTGGACTCCTTCCCCTTCCCACCGCTAGCGGAAGGCTCTACCCGGTTCGTTACCCATGCTCCAAGTTCTCCCCTTCGATTTCACCGACGCACGCCACGTCGAGGGGCTTGTCGACCTCTTCGATGCGGCCTCCTGCCCCTGTTACTGCCGCTACTGGCACTTCCCCGGCGACAAGAACGCCTGGCTGGAGCGTTGCTTCCTCGACACCGGACGCAACGAGGCCGAACTGCGGGAGGCCGCAGCGAGAGGCAGCGACGAGGTCTCCGGCGTCGTTGCGCTCTTCGGGGAGAAGCTCGTGGGGTGGGTCAAGGTCGCACCGTCCGGGGCCATCCGGAAGTTCTACGAGCAGCGGTACTACCGGGGGCTCCCGGTGCTGCGGGGGCGGCCCACGGAGGGCGTGTTCGCCGTGGGATGCCTGCTGATCCACCCGGATTACCGGGGGCAGAAGGTCGCCCACGCGCTGGTCCAGGAGGCGGTCGCCTTCGCCAGAAGCCGGGGCGCGACGGTCCTGGAGGCGTTCCCGCGGCGCACCGAGGGCCGCGTGAGCGACGAGGAACACTGGATGGGCCCGGAGCCGGCGTTCCTCGCGGCGGGGTTCACCGCGGTCTCCCCGGAGGCTCCCTACCCGGTGTACCGCCGGGAGCTGCGCTCTCCGTTACCGTGCCACCGAGGAGGCGAAGAGGAGCTGGGCGCCGAAGTAGAGGGGCAGCCCCCAGACCTTGTTGCGGAACCCCGGGGAGACGAAGCGATCCAGGGCGACGGAGAGGTCAGAGAGGTAGAAGCACACGGCGCCGAGGAGGAGGGCGAGGCCCCCGTGGGCGGCGAAGGTGCCGGCGGCCAGCGCAACCATGGAGGAGAGGACGACGATGTAGGCGACGACGGCCTTGCGGAGCGAGGGGGTGACCTGGGGGACGAGCCAGCGCCCGACGAGGACGCCGACGCCGAGGAGCACCAGGGAGGCGACGGCGCTGACCCCGGGGAGGACGCCGCGCTCCAGGAAGGCCGCGGCGAAGGCCAGGTGCCCGACGAGGAAGGCGAGGATGCCGGCGAGGAAGATGCGCCTGTCCCTGGGGATCAGGAGGACATCGCCCAGCCAGGACAGCAGCAGCGCCACCAGCACGGCACAGCCGTAGCCGGAGTGGAGGGCGCCGGCGCCGAGGGCGGCGAGGACGAAGAGGGTGGAGGCGACGGGCTTGCAGACCCACTCGAGCCAGGGGATCTGCCGGGCGTGAGCGAAGAGGAGCGCGGCGACCGCCAGCGCCATCGCCACGCAGTAGAAGGAGAAGGGCATGGGGGCTCCGGGGTCAGAGGCGCAGGTGCCCCTCCAGGATAGCGCGCCACCGCTCGGGGGTGAGGGGGACGTAGCCCTCGTCCGTCAGCACGAGGAGAGGATCGGCGACGACGGCGGGGTCGACGCCCTCGTTGCGGAGGGATTGCTTCTGGATCTTGTGGGTGCTGGTGGTGCTCAGCTCGGAGACGATCCGGAGGAAGCGGGGGCGCGCGTAGGCGGGGAGCAGGAGGGTCGTGGCGTGGAAGGCCCCGACGTCGAGGGGGCCATCCGGGACGACGGCGGCGAGGCCCGCCTGGCCCTCCATGCCGGGGACGTGGACGCCGACCACGGCGATCTGCTGGACACCAGGGGCCTTGCCGAGCACCTCGGCGACCTCGGTGGTGGAGACGTTCTCGCCCTTCCAGCGGAAGGTGTCGCCGATGCGATCGACGAAGTAGAAGTACCCGTCCTCGTCGACGCGCATCAGGTCGCCGGAGCGGTAGTAACGGTCCCCCTTGCGGAACACGTCCGTCAGGATCTTCTGCTGGGTCGCCTTCTCGTCGGTATAGCCCTTGAAGTCGAAGCCGGAGATGAGGGGTTTGTCCGAGAGCTTGACCAGCAGCTCACCCTCCTCACCGGGCCTGCACTCGACCAGGTACCCGTCGGTGTCCCGGAGGTGGCGCCCCTCGTGGGCATCGTAGCGGACGAGCCTCGCGGGCGTCAGGTGGCGCAGGGGGACGCGTCCGATGGAACCCCGGCGCCCGGTGATGTTGAAGATGCCGCCAGGCGCCTCGGTGGCGCCGTAAAACTCCCGGATGATCGCGACGTTGAAGCGCTCCTGGAAGGGGGCCCAGACGTCGGAGCGCATCCCGTTGCCCACCGCCACCCGGAGCCGGTGGCGCCGCTCGTCGTCGGTGGGAGGAGTGTTGAGCAGGTGACGGCAGATCTCGCCGATGTAGAGGAATCCGGTGGCTCCGTAGCGGGCCACGTCACGCCAGAAGGCGCGGGCGCTGAAGGACTCGCGGAGCGCCACCGGGACGCCGCCGAGGATCGAGGCGCCCACGCCGAGGAGCATCCCGCTGGAGTGGTAGAGCGGCAGCACGCAGTAGACCTTGTCGCCCGGCTGGAAGCTCCAGAGCATGTTCGCGAACACCGCTCCCGCCATCACCGCACGCCCGTGGCTGACCTTGCAAGGCTTGGGGAGCCCGGTCGTCCCGGAGGTATAGATGTAGACGAAGTCATCGCCGCTCTTGCAGGCGGCAAGCGGCTGCCCTTCATCGGCCCGGTCGACCTCGTCGTCGAAGGGCCCCGGTCCGTAAGGGCAGACCTCCATGCCCCCCAGATCGAGGCCCGCGAGGGCGCCTTCGAGGCGGCGGTGGACCAGGAGCAACCTCGCGCGGGAGCTGCGGAGCGCGTGGGCCAGCGGCTCGCCGGTCAGGTGTGTGTTGATCAGGGCAGTGACGGCGCCGAGGTGGGTGGCGCCGAGCTGAACGGTCACGTAGGTCGGGCTGTTGGGCCCGAGCAGGGCGATGGTCTCCCCGGCGCGGACGCCCCGGGCCCGGAGCGCCCCGGCGACGCGGGCGGAGCGGTCAACGAGCTGGCGCCAGGTGAGCCGCTCGTCGTCCATCTCGACGGCGAGGCCGTGGGGGTTGCGGTCCGCGTGGTCACGGGCCACCGAGAGCAGCGTGGCCTCGCCCTCGGGGCGCGCCCGGAGGAACCAGGGGAGCAACCCGGGGAGCACCCGGGCCGCCACCCGGAGCTCGCTCGCCACCGCCTCGCGGTAGCCAGGGCGCCGGAGCCCGTCGGCGAGGTCGAGGGCCTGGGCGCGGAGGTTCCTGGCGAGGTCGAGGGCGGGGGCGAGCCGCTCGGGCAGGAGCGGCAGCGTCGCGGGGGCCATGGGGCGAGTAAACCACCCCCGGCGGCCCGGTGTCGAGGGCGCGGGGAGGCTGGCCAGCGGCCTGCGGTGAAGGTAGAGGGGAGGGGCCAAGGAAGGTTCTTCACCATGTCCCTCAGCCGCCGTCGTCTGATTCATCTGGCCTCGCTCCTCGGGGCGTCCGCCGTCCTGCCGCCGCTGTCGGGGTGCAGCGAGGAGGAGACCGGAGAGAGCTCCGCCCCGGTGCTGGCGCTGGAGCCCCCGCTCCCGTCGGATGCGACCTCGAAGGCGCTTTTTGTCCACGGCGTGGCGAGCGGAGATCCGCTGGGGGATCGGGTGATCCTGTGGACGCGGGTGACGCCGTCGGAGGCGGGCGTGGTGGTGGAGGGGACGTGGGTGGTGGCGACGGATCCGGCGCTGCGGCAGGTGGTGAGCACGGGGACGTTCACGACGAGCTCCGACCGGGACTACACGGTGAAGGTGGACGCGAGCGGGTTGCAGCCCGGGACGACCTACTACTACCGGTTCCTGGCGCTGGGCGGCTCGTCGCCGGTGGGGCGCACCCGGACGGCGCCGTCGGGGGCGGTGGGGCGGCTTCGGATCGCGGTGGTGTCCTGCGCCAGCTACGCCCACGGGTATTTCCACACGTACCGGGCGCTGGCGAAGCAGGCGGACCTGGACGTGGTGCTGCACCTCGGGGATTACATCTACGAGTACGCCAGCAAGAAGTACGGGAACGTGCGGGACTACGAGCCGGCGACGGAGATCGTGTCGCTGTCGGACTACCGGACGCGCTACAGCCAGTACCGGCGGGACCCGGATCTCCAGGCGATCCACCAGCAGCACCCGATGATCGCGGTGTGGGACGACCACGAGGTGGCCGACAACGGGTGGAAGGACGGCGCGGAGAACCACCAGGAGAACGAGGGGGCGTGGGTGGACCGGAAGGCGGCGGCGGAGAAGGCGTACTTCGAGTGGCTGCCGGTCCGGGAGCAGGAGGGCGGGCGGCTCTGGCGCTCGTTCCGCTACGGAGACCTCGTGGATCTGCTGATGCTCGACACCCGCTACGACGCGCGAGACGAGCAGGGGAAGGCGGCGGACTTCAACGATCCGGGCCGGGCGATGATGAGCGCGGCGCAGATCGGCTGGATCAAGGAGCAGCTCGCGTCGTCCAAGGCCACCTGGAAGCTGCTCGGGCAGCAGGTGGTGGTGACCCAGCTCCCGGACCTGTTCGCGGGGGACTCCTGGAGCGGCTACGGGGCGACCCGCGGGCAGCTCTTCGACGCCATCGAGGGGGCCGCGGGGGGGAACGTGGTGGTCCTGACCGGGGACATCCACTCCTCCTGGGTCAACGAGCTGACGCGGGACCTGGGCAAGTACGATCCTGCCACCGGGCAGGGAGCGGTCGCGGTGGAGTTCGTGACGCCGGCGGTGACCTCCCCCGGGGCCGGAGCCGCCTCCTCCTCCGCCGAAGCGCTCGTCAAGCAGGACAACCCCTCGATACGCTACGTCAACTTCGCCGACCGGGGCTACCTGCTGCTGGACATCACCCCGGGGCGCGTCCAGGGAGATTTCTTCCACTTCCCCGATCCCGCCCCGGAGGAGGTGGAGATCGCCTTCGGCAAGGCGTACTCGGTGCAGGCCGGGAAGGCCCGGGCGACGGAGGAGAGCGCCCCGGTCCCGCCGCCCGCGGGTCCGGCGCTGGCGCCGCCGGTCTGAGCAGAAAGCCCTTGCGGGTGGGGAGGGGCTGTGGCACTGCTCTCGCCCCTTGCTCGCCCTGAGGAGGCGGGCTGCACCCGTAAGGTACCTCATGACAATCCAGGAAGAGCGCGACGATCAGGTAGCCGACCCCAACGCCCGAGGCGCCCGCAAGGGCAAGCGGCTCGCTGGCCGCCTCGGCATCGGCCCCGACTATGTCTTCGATTACAAGGATCCGCAGACCCTCCGGTACTTCGTGACCGAGCGCGGCCGCATCGCCCCCCAGCGCATCACCGGCCTCTCGTCGCGCCAGCAGCGCCAGCTCGCTCAGGCGATCAAGCGCTCCCGTCAGATCGCGCTCCTGCCCTTCACCGGCAGCGAGCTCTGATCGTTCCGCCACAAAGTTGGCCCGGGGCGCCCCGGGGAGGTACCCCCGATGACCTCCCACGATGGCCGCACAGCGCACTCCGGACGAGCTGACCACCATCTGCAAGGCTGCCGAGTCCCTGGCCGCCCGTCGCAAGGAGCGCCTGTCCACGGCGCACCTGCTGCTGACGATCACCGGGCAAGAGGGGGCCGCCGCCGGCATCCTGGACGTCCACCGGATCTCCCCGGACAAGCTGGAGCGCGCCGCGCTCACGGCGCTCCCCGACGAGGACGCTTCGCTGGCGCGTCGAGCCATCCAGCAGGCCCGCGAGCTTGCCTCTCGTACCAAGTCCGAGCGACCCGGCTCCCAGCACGTGCTGCTGGCCCTCCTCAGCGAGCGGGCCAGCGCGGCCTTCGTGCTGCTGCAGCGCTGCGGCGTCGACCCAGGCCGGCTCCGGACCGCCACCATGCAGATCGCCGTGGGCGCGACCGCCCCGAGGCGTCCTCCCTCCCAGCCGCCGCCCCCGACCCCCGCGCGCCCCCCTCGCG
>CAZSDX010000434.1:0-6336 GCA_964605685.1 uncultured Polyangiaceae bacterium | reverse complement strand
GCCGCCTTGCCCCGCGTCGCTGCCGCCGTCGCCCGCCGCCCCCGCGTTCCCTGCCGTCCCCCCACCGGCGCTGCCGCTCGCTCCGTTCCCCGCGCTCCCCGCGCTCCCCGAGGTATCGGTGGATTCCTCCGCGCAGGCCGCGGCCGCCATCAAGCACAGGATCGAGAGCAATCGAAGGGAAGTCTTCATCATTCTATGGCCTCATTCTTGGGTTCGAGTTGAAGGGAGAAGCAGTCCTGTCTACGAGTCGTCCGCCGCAGAGCTTCCCGCGGAGCCGACGCCCAGGCTGCCCGCTACCACCTCCATGGTCGGAGCACCAAGTATCCGAGCCACCTCCTGGAGATAGGGGTCAACCAGCACCCTGACCGCGGGTTAACGGGTCGATCTGGACCTCGCGGGCGGCGGTGCGACCGAAGACCTCGGGGGCGTACATCTCCTCGATGCGCGTCGGCGGGACGACGAAGGTCCCCGCGGTGGTCGCCCGCGCCGCGTAGGACCAGCGGTGGACGCCGGGAGGGAGGTGGTCGACGAAGAAGACCACGCGATCCGGCCAGAGCTCGCGCTGCTGCTGCCACCCCCAGATGTGCTCTCGGATCCTCCGCGGGACGCCCTGCACCTCCGGGTTGGCCAGCTCGAACCCTCCCGGGATCGGCTCGTCCAGCACCACGAAGCTCCGCGCCGTCGGCGTGCTGACCTCGACCTCGCAGCGCACCCAGGTGCCCACCCGGAAGGAGCTTGTCGCGGGCCCTTCCTCCGCCTTCAGATCTTCGGCGAGGGCGCGGCAGCGCTGGTTCACCTCGATGCCCGCGCTCGCTGGCGTCGTCGGCAACGTCCTCGGGGCGTAGCGCAGCCTGGCCTGGTAGTACACCGGCCCCCCCAGCGCCTCGAACAGCACCGGAGCGCCCGCGTTCGCCGTGATTCGCTCGATGGACACCCGGGCGTGCTTCTCCTCCGAGGGGCCCGCGAAGGAGCCCGAGAGAAGCTGCTCGCCGCCCAGCGACACCCGCACCCCGCCGCCTCCCGCCGGGAGCGTCCGCCGGTAGGCATCCAGGGCCAGCAGCGCCCAGGCGGTCTCCTGGGTGGTCCTCCAGCCGAGAGGTCCCCGGTCGGCGATCAGGCCCCGGGCCAGAGGCTCCAGCATCGGGTGGCCCGGGGCCGCCGCCAGCAGGGCCCGGAGCGCCATGGCGCTGCTGCGGGTGCGCGTGTCCAGGAGCTCCGGGTACCGCTCGGAGGGCTCGACGACGCGGGCCAGGGGGCCGTCGAGGTGGAGGGTGGCCTCGACCTCCCGGAGCACCGGGGCCAGCTCGTCCGGGGGAGCGGCGAGGCGGGCCAGCGCATGGAGGAGCTGGAAGCGGGCGAAGGTCGGCAGCTCCGTCCGGTGGTCGGCCATCTGGCGGGCCAGGAGCAGGGCGTGGCTCCGTGCGGTGTCGTCGGCCTCGGGGAGATCCACCAGCACGTCCAGGGCGAAGGTGGCCTCGGCGGCCTGGCGCTTCCCCTCGGACCACCGGGCGGCGTGGGCGAGGAGGAGCTTCGCCCCTTCCTCGAACACCGCGGAAGGGAGCCGGGCCCCGCGGCGCCTCGCCTCGCTCAACCCCCAGTAAGCGTAGGCGGTGACCCAGGGCGAGGGCTCGGAGCCTCGCCAGAGGCCGAAGCGCCCGTCGCTCCGCCGGTTCTGGAGGATCTTCTCCACGGCCTTCTGGCTCTCCTGCTCCGCGTCCTCCGGCAGCGCCACGGCGAGGGAGCGCGCCAGGTCGCGGAGGGCCACCAGCGGGACGAGGCGGCTGGTGAGCTGCTCGGTGCAGCCGTAGGGGTACGCGATCAACTGCTCCAGCCCTGGCGCGAGCCCCGCCACCGGGGACGAGGACACCGTCAGATCCAGCCCGCCCACGTCGCCACGGATCGCCCCCAGATCCGCCACCGACTCCAGCGCTGCGGCCTCGGTCTTCCCCTGGAGCGAGGACGCCTCCAGCGACGCGGGGCTCCGCACCGTCCGTTGCACCTCCGCCGCGTCCCGCAGCCCCTCGCCATCGTCCAGGTGGAAGGTCATCTTGCTCGTACCCACGCGCCGCGCCTCCACCGGGAAGGTCACCCGCTCCGAGGCCCCCGCCTCCAGCCGCAGCTTCCTCGGCGCGTTCCCTTGCGGGAACACCAGACCCTCCGCCTCCAGCCGCACCTGCACCGTGACGGCGCCCTCCGTGTTGTTGGACGCCACCGCCGCCACCTCGAAGCGATCCCCTGCACGGATCGCCGCCGGCACCACCGGACGGATCTGCGCCGGAAGCTTCGCCTGGACCGTGGCCTCCCCGTTGCCGTACCTGTCTCCCTTGCCCACGGCGACCGCCATGATCCGGTACGCGGTCAGGCTGTCCGGCAGCTTGAACGATGCCCTCCCCTTCCCCTGCTCGTCCGTCACCAGCGACGGTAGATAGAGCGGCGTGGGGCGGAAATCGCTCCGCGGCATGTCCCGGTCGCTCACCGAGGTGGCTCCCATGCGGATGCTCGGCGCCTTGCTCCGGTGGCTGCCGCTCAGCCAACCCCAGCCAGGGCGCATCAGCCACCCCACGTCCGGGCGGGTGCTGCGGCTGCGGACCAGGTGCTTCCCCCTCGCCTCGATGTCCAGGACCAGATCCGGCGTCCGGTAGCCGGTGAGCGCCAGCACCCCCTCGTCCACCGCGTACAGCGTCACCTCCGCGGCGGTCCCTTGCCCTCCCCCGTCCGCCACCTGCACCTCCACGTCGACCCGATCTCCCGGGGCCGCCTGCTCCTTGGACGGCGAGACCTTGACCCGCAACCTCCGATCCGACCCCTCCACCCGCAGCGATACGCTTCCTTCCTCGTGCAGAAGCCCTGGTGACTTGTACGGAACTTCCGGGGAAGCCGGGTACACCCGCTCCACCGCCGCCGAGAACCACGGCGCCATCGCCTCCTCGATGGCCACCGTCGCCCGGTTCGATGCGCCGACGAGTTGGTGTCCAAAAATACCCTCTCGCTCCAGCGTCAGCAACCCTTGCCCCGCGCTCCCCCTGGGGTTCACCACCAGCGTCGCGGATTGCCCCGGGCGGAGCGTCCCGTCGGGGCCCACCAGGAAAGGTGGAGGAGGCGGGGGCGGCTCCGGCGGTGGGGGAGCGGTCGGTGGGGTCGCTCTGGGGCGCCGGGGGGGCGCGTTTCTCGGAGGAGGCGGCGAGGTGGCGCCGGGAGCGAGGGTGGAGGTCTTGAACCCTTGCCGGTCGGTGGCGGTCGCCTGGAGGAGGAAGGCGGTCCCGTGCTCCTTCGGGGCGCGGAGCACGCAGGAGACGGGGGTGGTTCCGGTAGTGAGGTCGCAGGATCCGAGGGTCTCCTCGGCCTCGCCGCTGAGGGGTGTCCGCTTCAGCTCGATCCGGATCTTCTCCGAGCGCCGCTGCCCTTCCGGTGTCACCGCCAGCGCTTCGATCTTCAGCGCCTCCCCGGGCTCGACGTGCCAGGATCGCTCCCGGAGCGCCACGTAGAACTCCGCCGGGTGGACGATCGCTCCCGCGTGATCCTCCAGGGATTGCTCTCCCGGGTCGCTCACCTCCGCCTCGCAGGAGAGGTGCATCGGCCCGTCGAAGGGCACCTTGCCCAGCGCCCCGGTCAGCCGCGCGGAGCCTCCCCCATCGAGCCGCTCGCGCTTGCTATCCAGGAGGACGGGAGACTGCCCTCCCCAGCGAGACCGCCCCACGAAGAACCCCTCCAGTTCGGGGATGGTGTAGCTGGTCGAGGTCAGGGTGGCCGTCAGGCGGCTCCTCATCCCTTGCATGGATCCTCCATAGAGGTAGGTCGCCCTGGACGAGCAGGCGAAGGAGTCTCCGTGGCCGTAGCTGCTCCGGTCGAGGGCAGCCTTGACCTGGAAGGTGAGGGGGCGAATGTGGTGGACCTGGACCTGGGTCCGGGCGAGGGTGGAGCCATCGTCCTCGAGGAAGAAGGCGGCCCGGGAAGGGGACATCCCGGGGGGGAGGTCGACGTCGTGGGAGAAGGTTCCCCAGGAGGAGAGCCTCTTGAGGAGCGTCACCTCGCTGCTGCCGGGGATCCGGAGGACAAGGCGGACCTCACGGCCCTCCGGCGGGGCGACGAGCCCCCGGGACGTCGGGATCCGGACGACGCCCTTGAGGTGGACGGTCTCTCCGGGGCGGTAGAGGCCCCGATCCGCGAAGAGGGCGGCCTCCGGACGAGGGGGACGGGGGATGCTTCGCTCGGTGTAGATCCAGTCGTCCCCGGAGCGCGCGGTGATGAACAGAGAAGAGTCGCGCCGGAGGCGGCCAGCCCCGGGATCGACGGCGGCGAAGGTGCGCGTGTCCAGGAGCACGACCCCCTGGTCATCGGTGATGCCCGAGATCCTGTGCCCGGCGAGGTCATGGACCGCGACCTCCGCGCCCTTCACCGGCTCCGCGGACAGCAGCCGGGTCACCCAGAACAGGGAGGACTCCGGGGAGAGGCGGGTGCTGAGGGTCAGGTCGGTGCGCTGGAGGATCTCGCTCCGGCTGGTCTCTCCGTCCGGACCTTCGCCGTGGCTCTGGAGGAGAACGGGCCCCGGCTTCGAGGGGAAAAGCTCCCCCAGTTCCACCAGCGTCCCCTCTGCCTTGCCGGGGTCGGCGGTGACCTCCTTGCGTTTCTGCTCGCTGGCGAGGGTCTTCGGAGCGACGGGTTTTTGGGTCGTCCGCGCGTCGAGGATCTCCTCCGGGGTGAGGGGCGTCACGGTGAAGCGCGCGGAACGGACCCGGTGCGTGGACGCCTGGAGCGGCTTTGTCCAGGACGGGTGCAGGTAGGTGCCGCGGAAGAGGGTGTTGATCCGGGGCAGGGGCGGCGCGGTGCGGAAGCTCAGCGTGGCCCCCCTGTCCAGCCCTGGCTTCCCGCGCTGCCGCACCGTCGACGAGCGGACGATCACCTTGTAGGGGACGCCCACCTTGAACTTCCCGCTCAGCTCGAAGGAGCTCTGCGGCTCCTGGGGGGCGCTCGTGTCGCCGGGCTTGAGGGTGAAGGGCACCGGAGGTTCGACACGCACCAGCGGCCTCAGCGCCGCCACCGTCATCGGATCGCTCAGCGAGATGCTGATCTCCGTGCCCTCCTCGCAGATCCCCTCCTCGCGCTCCTGCCAGCAGCGGAGGGCGTCCACGGTGCTCGGCGTCCGCTCCCGGAAGGTCCGGAGGAACGGCTCCGCGAGCCCCAGCGGCCCCTCGGCCCCCTGGAGCGGCGGGGTCAGCTTCATCCGGATCTCCAGGTTCTCGGGCCACCGACGCGCTGGGAGCAGCTCGAAGGAGGGGGAGGGCTCCTTGCCGGCCCCTTTCACCGCGATCTTCCTCCCGTCCTCGTCCACCACCGAGAGGGCCTTGAGGAGCGCCTCCGGTGAGACCTTCTGGTTGAACGAGATCCACAGCTTGCCGTCCGGCGCGTCGTCCAGCGACGCGCTCCCCACCCGGAGCCGCGGCGTGGCGAACTCCAGGGTTGTTTCCGTGGTGAGGGTCTGCCCATCCAGCGACGTCAACCCTGGCGGCACCACGACGCGGTAGCGGGTGGCCGGGGCGAAGGCGCTGCGGGGAGAGAACTGGAGCGCCCGGGAGCCCACCCAGTGCCAGGTTCCCTCGACCGGGGGATCGAAGCTTGCGGCGACCGGCGGCTCCCCGGGGGGATCGCCCAGCCGGTGCATGGATCGGGTGAAGACGAAGGTGGGCAGCGGGGCCGCCACCTCGTCTCCCTGGGGCGAGGCGAAGGCCAGCTTCAGCGGCCCTTCGTCCGGGGGAAGTTCCGCCTCGGTCGGGCGCAGCGGGGTTGCGCCGCGGGTGGGCGGGGGGCCCGACACCGGGAGCCGCCCCCCGGGGAGGCACGAGACCCCCAGCAGCACGAGCCCCAGCGAAAACAACCCCAGCGGACGGCGCAAGCGCATGGCGATTTTCCGACAGCAGAACGTCAGGAAAGTTCACCGCCCGTCGTGGTAGAGTGCCCGAGGCACCCCGCTGGCGAGAGCCTACACGCAACCCACGTTTCGTCCAAGGGTAGGACGTTGGTTTTGGCACCGAAGGTACGGGTTCGATCCCCGTAACGTGTTCGATGCCCTCGCCCCTCGGGTGCCTCTTTTCTTTTTGGGAAGACGACCGCCGCGGTGCTAATTTTTCACCATGCGAACCCATCTTACCTTCGTCCTCTCCCTCTTCCTGCTGGCCTGCTCCTCCGAGGGCAGCGACACCGACACTTCCTCCGTGAACCCCTCGACCGGCGGCAGCGGCGGCGCGGGCGGCAGCGCGGCGGGCAGCGGGGGCTCGTCCGGCAGCAGTGGCGGTAGCTCCTCCGGCAGCGGAGGCAGCGACGCGGGGCAGGTGTCCGACC
>CAZSDX010000433.1:0-6344 GCA_964605685.1 uncultured Polyangiaceae bacterium | reverse complement strand
CTCGCCGCCGCTGCCGCCGGCGGAGGGCGCGTCGGCGCCGGTGCCGCCCGCGTCTCCGCAGGCGGCGAAGCCCTCGAGGGCGGCGATCGAGGCGACGAGGAAGAGAACCCCCGGCAGCCGGGAAGGAAGCGTCCTGGATAGGATCATGAGGGCGGGCGGAGGGGTCAGTAAGCGCAGAGGGCGTTGGCGTCGCTGGGGTCGGGGTACGAACCGTTCGCGTTGAAGCGCCAGTTGATCACGTTCGGGTTGGGGGGCGCGGGGTTGGAGCCGCCGCTGTCCAGCGGCCCGTTCTGCACGCAGAGGAACGGGGACCCGTTGGACTGCTCGTGCCACGAGTCCTTGTTCCACGCGTCACCCGCGGCCACGGGCGCGATGGCGCAGGGGTCGTTGGGGTCCCCGTTCCAGGTGACGGTGGCGACGTTCCAGAAGGAGCCGTAGTAGGTCTGCCCCTCGGTGAGGAGCTGCGGCGACTGGGGGCTCCCCTCGGGCTTGGATGGGTCGTAGCCGAAGCCCAGCTTCAGCTCGCCGTCGCAGTAGATGTTGACGCGGGGGCGGGCGGGGCTCCCCGCGCCGTTCTTGCCCTGCACGCAGTCGTAGCACTGCACCCCGATGGCGAAGCGCTGGCCCGCGGTGAGCACCTTGCCGTCCAGGTTGATGTTCTCCGGGCCGCAGAAGTTGTTCGGGTTCTTCCCCTGCTGCTCGGGGTCCTGCTCCGGCGCGTTCGGATCCTCGATGTTCGGGTTGCAGGTGATGTTGTCCCGGTCGAGGCGGGGGCTGGCGCAGGGGCGCTTCTGGGTGCCGGGGACCGTGCCGTCGAAGCGGCGCGACCCCCAGCCGTGGCAGACGCCCACCCCGCCGGGCTCGTCGGTGATCTCGTCGATGTACCAGCCCGGCGTGGTCGAGGTGGCGCCGCTGGTATTGAAGCGGTTGCCGCAGGCCGAGTTGGGTGAGTAGTAGCAGTCGTCCGCGTTGGGGGCGTTACCGGCGGTGGTGAACCAGCCGTGCTTCCCGTCGCCGTTGGGGTTCCCCTGGAGCCTCGCCAAATGCAGGTCCACGTCGTGGTCGCCCTGGGCCGAGCCGACCTCGGGCCAGCACAGCTCGACCCGCAGCCCCGGAGCGCGTACCTTCACGATCTGGGTGCACTGCCCCTCCTTGAGCTGCCCTGGCTTGGCGGGATCCGGGTACTGGAACTTGCCGGTGATGTAGTAGTCTCCGGACAGGGAGAACGCCGGGTAGATCTGGCTCGGCGTGCCGCCCCCCTGGATCACCCAGCCCCGGTGGTACAGATCCGCCACGTTGGACGACACCGCCGGGTCCGGCTGGTTCTCGTCGGGGATCAGCGGCAGCTTCGTGTTCTTGACGCCCAGGTGGGTGCTCCACGGCACGTTCGGGGTGCCCACCGAGGAGGGGAACACCGCGAAGGTCGGGTTGGGCAGGATGTCGTCGCAGGGACCACCCACCAGCGTCCAGCGCCAGTTCTGCGCCTGCGCCGCCAGCGTCGAGTCCTTGAACCAGGTCGATCCGTCGATGCCGGAGATGGTCTGCGGTCCGTTGGGGACGCTGGAGAACTGGCCGATCTTGTTCGGATCCGGGAAGGGCGTGGTGTAGATCGGATCCGGGCAGATGATCGGCTGGCACTCGCAGATGTCCGCCGCGTTGCCATCGAGGCCGTCGCAGTTGAAATCGCCCGCCTCGCAGATCTCCTCCTTGGGCCCCTGGGCGCCGATGCACTGGCCTCCGTACTCCAGCGACTTGAACTCGCCGGAGCCGAACACCTTGCACTCGACCTTGCCCTTGCTGTTGGCGGCGCACCAGCCCTGCGGCGCCCAGCTCGGGTCGCCGCTCGTCTGCGACGAGGGCAAGAGGAAGCAGTCCTTCGTGGTGCCGGCGCCGGGGCAAGGGCACCCCTCGTCGACCAGCCCGTCGCAGTCGTCGTCGAAGCCGTTGCCGTTGACGTTGGCGGTGCCGGGCCCCTCCGGCAGGAACGTGGGCCCCTTGGTGCCGCCGTCGCACTCGTTGTCCGTCGGAGGGCGGCAGATCCGCTTGACCGGCCCCTCGGGCCCCGCGCACTCCCCTCCGGCGCCGTTGCCCGCGTTGCCCCCGGCGCTGTTGCCCCCGGTGCCCCCGGCGCTGCCACCCGAACCGGCGTTGTTGCCTGCTCCCGCGTTGCCCCCGGTGTTGCCCCCAGCCCCCGCGTTGCCGCCGATCACCACCGACGTCCCGCCCGCGCCGCTGGTCCCCCCCGCGTTGTCCCCGGCGCTGCCGCCTGCGTTGCCGCTGGCCCCGCCCTTGCCGCCCTTGCCGCCCTTGCCTCCGACACCCGACCCGCCAGGGTCGGAGACCTCCTCTTCGCTGCTGCAGGCGGCGATGGCGAGGCTCCCGCTAAGGAGCAGGACGCTGAGGGCGCCAAAGCGAGAGAGGTAAGATCGGCGAGGGGGGGTAGTCGTCTTCACCATGAGAAGCTCCTTGCCCCACAGGGTACGCGACCAGACCGCACCCTGGCAACCGCGGATCTCGCTGGATCAACGCCTCCCCAGGGTCAGGGCGCGCAGGGATCCAGCAGCGTCTGGTTCGCCTTCACGTCTCGCTGCGTCGCCCGGCTCTCGAAGCCGAGCCCGAGCGAGATCCCGTCGCTCTCCCGCTCCGGGTCCTGGATCCCTGCTCCCCACGACGCCCCCGGTTCCCCGCGATCGGTCGCGCAGGTTCCCCATCGCCCGCGTTTGGTCGACCTGGATCGGCACCAGAACCCCACGCCTCGGAGGCAAGCCAGAGCCGGAGCGTCGTCCTTCTCCCCCCGAACGCCGCAGGACCTCCCCGCCCTCCGGCAACCCCGACCCCCCAGGAAGTCCCGGAAAGATTGCGTCCAGAGAAAAAGGGCTTGAGCTTATTAATTTTTTAGTCAACAACTGGAGAGCGAGGTGAAGCCGTGAACGAGACGTCAAGCGCGAGGATCAACGATGTGCTGGGGCCGTGGCTGGCGCGGCTGCCGGGGCCGGTGGCGGGGGTGCTGAGGCGGTCGGGGCGAGCGACGCAGCTGGCGAGGGATGTGGCGACGGTGGTGGGGGGGGTGCTGGGGCCGAGGCGCCCGGTGGCGAGGGAGTACCGGGGGAGCGGGGGGGAGGCGGTGGTGCTGCCGGGGGAGAGGCGGCTGAAGGTGCTGTCCGTGAGGCAGGAGACGGCGGACGCGGTGAGCCTGGTGCTGGAGAGGCCGGCAGGGGTGGAGTACGAGGCGGGGCAGTTCCTGACACTGGTGCTGCCGATCGACGGGAGGGAGCTGCGGCGGTCCTACTCGCTGTCATCGTCGCCGGGGTCGGGGGCGCTGGTGATCACGGTGAAGAGGGTGGCGGGGGGGGCCGCGTCGGGGTGGATCCACCGGAACGTGCGCCCGGGGATGACGCTGCGGGTGCGGGGGCCATCGGGGAACTTCGTGTACCGGCCTTCGGAGCCCCCGGCGAGGCTGGTGCTGGTGGGGGGAGGAAGCGGGATCACGCCGCTGATGGGGATCCTGAGGACGGCGCTGGAGGCGACGCCGGGGGTACCGGTGTACCTGGTGTACGCCAACCGTTCGGCGGAGGACGTGATCTTCCGGGAGGAGCTCGGGCAGCTCCAGGCGGCGCACCCGGGGCTCACGGTGCGGCATGTGCTGGAGCAGGGGGGCGGGCTGCCGTGCTCGGTGGGTCGCGTGGGGCGGGCCGAGCTGGCGGAGGCGCTGGGCGAGGATCGGACGGGGGTTCGGGTGTATTTGTGCGGTCCCGACGGGATGATGGCCGCGGTGCAGGAGGAGCTGAAGGCGCTGGGGCTGCCGGACGGGCAGCTCCTGCTGGAGCGCTTCGCGACGGTGCGCCCGAGGGAGGTGGGGCAGGAGGGGCGGCTCTACCAGCTCCGGGTGGGGTCGAGGCGGGTCGAGGTCGCCTCGGGCAAGACGCTGCTGGAGGGGGCGACGGCGGCGGGGATCGACCTGGATTTTTCCTGTACGATGGGGGGATGCGGGGCCTGCAAGGCTCGTCTGGTCGAGGGCGAGGTGGTGATGGATGAGCCCAACTGCCTCTCGGAGGCGGAGCGGGCGTCGGGGCTGGTGCTCACCTGCGTGGCCCGGCCTCTCTCGGACGTGACGATCGAGCGGCTGCACTGAGGAACGAGGAGGAAGCGATGAAGGATCCGATGAACCTCTCCACGATCGAGCGCCTTCGAGGACAGGCGGACGCCTACACGGAGGCAGCCAGCATCCTGACCGAGGTGCACAACCCGGCGGTGCTGATGAGCCTGCTGCCCTCGGCGGCGCGCGGGTTCCTGGCGAAGCGGGGCAAGCAGGGGGTGCCGACGCTGATGAAGAGCGGCCACGAGGCCTTCTTCGACTGGACGTACACCGAAGACATGCCCCAGATGCGGGATCTCTACCGGCGCGCCAAGCAGAACCAGTGGGACGGGGAGGTGGTCCTCGACTGGTCGACGGACGTGGACCCGGAGAACCCGGAGGTTCCCATCCTGCCCTACGAGTTCTTCGCCAGCGAGCGTATGCGCGACTTCGGGATCGATATCCGGCGGGGATCGAAGGAGGATTTTCGCCTGCGCTACGACATCTCCTCGTGGATGCTGAGCCAGTTCCTCCACGGCGAGCAGGGGGCGCTGCATGCGGCGGCGCAGGTGACCGAGTGCGTCCAGTGGATGGACGGGAAGTTCTACGGCGCCACCCAGGTGATGGACGAGGCCCGCCACGTCGAGGTCTTCCACGGCTACCTCTCCCGGAAGCTGAACAAGCTCTACGACATCAACGACAACCTGTTCACCATCATCGACGCGCTGATGCACGATGACCGGTGGGACATGAAGTTCCTCGGCATGCAGATCATGATCGAGGGCCTCGCGCTGGGCGCCTTCGGCCTGTTCTACAAGGTCACCCGCGAGCCGCTGCTCAAGGAGCTGCTCAAGTTCATCATCCAGGACGAGGCCCGCCACGTCCATTACGGCGTCATCGCCCTCCGCGAGCACTACAAGACCGCCCTCTCCCCGAAGGAGCTCGCCGAGCGGCAGGACTGGGCCTTCGAGGTCGCCCTCCTGATGCGCAACCGCTTCATGGCCCACGAGGTCTACGAGGAGCGCTTCCAGGGCGCCATCTCCCGCAAGCAGTGGAACGAGCTGGTGCTCTCCGCCCCCGGGATGACCGAGTTCCGCCAGACCATGTTCGAGCGCCTGGTCCCCAACCTGCGGTTCATCGGCCTCCTCGACCAGCGTATGGAGAAGCACTACGCCCAGGCGGGCCTCCTCAAGTACGTCGGCGGCAAGGACGCCTCCCAGCTCACCGGCGACGAGATGCTCGCGGACCTGGACGCCCGCCCCATGCCCATCGAGGGGGACGCCCCGGCAGCGGCGCTCCACTGACGCCGAGGGTACACGGCGGGGAGGTGATTCGTGGTATTTTCGCCCACCATGAGCGCTCCGGCGGTGGGCGAGGTGATCGCGGGCAAGTACCGGGTGGATCGGGTGATCGGCCAGGGAGGGATGGGGGTGGTGCTGGCGGCGACCAACCTCCAGCTCGACGGTCCGGTGGCGCTCAAGTGCCTGCTCCCGGAGGCAGCCCGGAACCCGGAGGCCCTCGCCCGGTTCCTCCAGGAGGCCCGCACCTGCGCCCGGCTCCGGAGCGACCGGATCGTGCGGGTGTTCGACGTGGGGGTGCTCCCGAGCGGGGCTCCGTTTCTGGTGATGGAGCTGCTGGAAGGGAAGGACCTGGCGGAGCACCTGGCGTCCCGGGGGCCGCTGCCGGTCGACGAGGTGATCGGCTACGTCCTGGAGGTGTGCGAGGGGCTGGCGGAGGCCCACGGCCTCGGCATCGTCCACCGCGACCTCAAGCCGTCGAACCTCTTCGTGGTGCCTCGCAAGAGCGGGGGGCGTGGCTCGGTGAAGATCCTGGATTTCGGCATCTCCAAGCTGCTCGCGCCGGTCCCTACGGGGGGCAACACGCTGGCGAAGACCGGGGAGGCGGCGCTGCTGGGGTCGCCGTTTTACATGCCGCCGGAGCAGATCTCCAGCGCGGCCCGGGTGGACGGGCGCGCCGACATCTGGTCGCTGGGGGTGGTGCTCCACGAGCTGTGCACGGGCCAGCGTCCCTTCGTCGCGGAGAGCGCCCCCGCCCTGGTGGGCAAGATCTTCTCCGAGGATCCTCCGCCGTCCCGGTCGCTTCGCCCGGAGATCCCTCCGTGGCTGGAGGCGGTGATCCTCCGGTGCCTGCGCCGCGATCCGGACCAGCGCTACCCGGACGCGCAGGCGCTGGCCCGGGCGCTCTCCGGGGGGGCGAGCGGCGACGCCCTGGAGGCGGCTCGGGCGGTGAAGCAGTATGAAGGCCTACG
>CAZSDX010000432.1:0-6368 GCA_964605685.1 uncultured Polyangiaceae bacterium | reverse complement strand
AGAATGGACATCTGAACGATGGAGAAACAATCCCAGGAGATATCGTGTTTCCTGATAGGTACAAACGCTACGAATACAAAGATCTTTCGTTCGGGATGCGTCAACCTCTAGGGGAGCGCATCGAGCTCGGGACATCACTGTCCCCGCTTGCCATCGATCTCAAGTTCCTTCTCGTGGATGCTCCTGTCGCTCTGTCGCTGCTGCCTCGCTGGAACATCCTCAACCTCCTGGAAGGAGCCAACGCAGAAGTACCTATCCTGCTGGGCTGGCGAAACGGCAAGGTGGCCATCTTTGGCGCGCTCGGTCCGAGGTGGTTGATGTCGTCGAGATTCATCCTACTCGGCGCACGCAGGCAATCCGAGGTTGGATTCCGGTTGTCCCTGGGGGCGTCGCTGAAGATGCAGGAGGTAAACTACATGGTGGAGCTTGGCCACAACCTGATGCTCTACGGTGTCTCGGAGATAAGTCAGACCGGCTTTAGCCTGGGAGTCTCCTTGTGATGATGAAAAAAGACCTGCTCATCGGCCTTATCATGACCATCGTCTCCGGTTGCGAGACCTTCGAACAGAGGGTCAGCTGCATCCCACACGACTCACCGGAACCATGCCCCAAGAGATCGGCGAAAGATTTCTACGACGAGAACGAAAAATGCGTCCACGAGGTGACGCGGGTGGTTCAAGGGCCTGTTCTTTCCCGGGATCCAGCCATCACCAAGGGAAAACCGGCCGCCTGCTGCTATCTGGTGGAGCAGGAGAACGGGGAGGATAACATTTGTTATGGTAGCGGTCGACCGCTCCGCGTGGGAGAGCGACTCCGGCTTGCCCCCCTCGCCGCAGGGGCCTGGGGGTAGAGATAGATCACGCCGGGTCGACCTTCCCGTTGTCGCGGGGGCGCGGTGGTACCTATGCTCCCGCGGCGATGACGACGGCCTATTTGGAGCACCTGCGGGGCGAGCTGGACGGGCTACGCGAGGCGGGGCTCTTCAAGAACGAGCGAGAGATAAGCACGGAGCAAGGGGCGGTGATCCGGGTAGGGGAGGGCCCGGAGGTGCTGAACTTCTGCGCCAACAATTACCTGGGCCTGTCGAGCCACCCGGAGGTGATCCGGGCGGCGCACGAGGGGCTGGAGCGCTGGGGCTACGGGATGTCCTCGGTGCGGTTCATCTGCGGGACGCAGCAGGTCCACCGGACGCTGGAGCGGCGGCTCTCGTCGTTCCTGGGGATGGAGGACACGATCCTTTACTCGTCGTGCTTCGACGCGAACGGCGGGCTGTTCGAGACGCTGCTCGGCGAGCAGGACGCGGTGATCAGCGACGCGCTCAACCACGCCTCCATCATCGACGGGGTGCGGCTGTGCAAGGCGCAGCGCTACCGCTACGCCAGCAACGACATGGCGGACCTGGAGCGGCAGCTCGACGCGGCGAAGGGCGCGCGGTTCAAGCTGATCGCCACCGACGGGGTGTTCTCCATGGACGGCTACATCGCCGACCTCCAGGCCATCTGCGACCTGGCGGAGCGCCACGGCGCGATGGTGATGGTGGACGACTCCCACGCCGTCGGCTTCCTCGGAGAGAACGGTCGGGGGAGCCACGAGTACCGGGGGGTGATGGGGCGGGTGGACATCCTGACCGGGACGCTGGGCAAGGCGCTGGGCGGCGCGTCCGGCGGCTACGTGGCGGCGCGCAAGGAGATCGTCGCCTGGCTCCGGCAGCGGTCGAGGCCGTACTTGTTCTCCAACACGCTGTCGCCGTCGATCACTGCGGCGTCGCTCAAGGTGCTGGACCTGCTGGAGAGGTCGAGCGAGCTGCGGGACCGGCTGCGGAGCAACGCGGCGCGGTTCCGGGCGGGGATGGAGGGGGCGGGCTTCCGGCTGCTGCCGGGGGAGCACCCGATCATCCCGGTGATGCTGGGGGACGCCCGGCTGGCGAGCGCGATGGCCGACCGGCTTCTGGCGGAGGGCATCTACGTGATCGGGTTCTCCTTCCCGGTGGTCCCGAGGGGGCAGGCGCGGATCCGGGTGCAGATCTCCGCGGCCCACGCCCCGGAGCACATCGACCGGGCGGTGGCGGCGTTCACGAAGGTAGGCAAGGAGCTGGGCGTGATCGGAGGTGCATCGTGAGGGCGCTGGTGAAGGCGAAGCGGGCCCCGGGGATCTGGATGGAAGACGTTCCTCGTCCGGAGGTGGGCCACAACGACGTCCTGGTGCGGGTGCGCCGCGCGGCCATCTGCGGCACGGACATCCACATCTACAACTGGGACGAGTGGTCCCAGAAGACGATCCCGGTGCCGATGACCATCGGCCACGAATTCGTCGGGGAGGTGGCGGAGCTGGGGGGCGAGGTGCAGGGCCTCCGGGTGGGGGAGCGGGTGTCGGTGGAGGGGCACATCACCTGCGGGTACTGCCGCAACTGCCGGGCCGGAAAGCGCCACCTCTGCCGGAACACGAAGGGCGTCGGGGTCAACCGCCCCGGGTGCTTCGCCGAGTACGTGAGCGTGCCGGCGTTCAACGTCTTCCCGGTGCCGGACGAGATCCCCGACGAGATCGCGGCGTTCTTCGACCCGCTGGGGAACGCGGCGCACACGGCGCTCTCCTTCGACCTGGTGGGCGAGGACGTGCTGATCACCGGCGCCGGGCCCATCGGCGTCATGGCCGTGGCCATCGCCCGCCACGTCGGGGCGCGCCACGTCGTCATCACCGACGTCAACGACTACCGGCTGGACCTGGCGAAAAAGCTCGGCGCCACCCGCGCCGTCAACGTCAAGCATGCCAGGATCCAGGACGTGATGGGCGAGCTGGGGATGACCGAGGGCTTCGACGTGGGGCTGGAGATGTCCGGCAACGCCCAGGCGATGCGCGACCTCTTCGACGTGATGAACCACGGCGGGCGCGTCGCGCTCCTGGGGATCCCCCCCGGCGAGGTCGCCATCGACTGGAGCAAGGTCATCTTCAAGGGGCTGATCCTCAAGGGAATCTACGGCCGGGAGATGTTCGAGACCTGGTACAAGATGACCTCCATGCTCCGGTCGGGGCTCGACATCCGGCCGGTGCTCACCCACCAGTTCCCCTTCTCCGAGTACCAGCAGGCCTTCGAGCTGATGAACAGCGGACGCTCCGGCAAGATCGTCCTGGACCTCTCCGCCTGATCCCCCGCGGACGAAGGCGTTGTACCGTGGGGCACCATGAACCTTGCTGCCCTCTCCATCGGTGCTGACCCTCCCCGTGAAGTCAACGTGCTCATCGAGGTCCCCCTCGGGGGCGAGCCGATCAAGTACGAACTCAACAAGGAGGCGGGAACCCTGGTGGTCGACCGCTTCCTCTACACGGCGATGCGCTACCCGGGGAACTACGGCTTCATCCCCCACACGCTCTCCGAGGACGGTGACCCCTGCGACGTCCTCGTCGCCAACACCCGCGCCATCGTCCCCGGCGCCGTCATGAGCGTCCGCCCCGTCGGCGTCCTGGTCATGGAGGACGAGGCGGGCGGTGACGAGAAGATCCTCGCCGTCCCCGCCCGCAGGCTCACCCGCCGCTACGACCGCGTCGAGACCTACGCGGATCTCCCCGACATCACCCTCGACCAGATCCGCCACTTCTTCGAGCACTACAAGGACCTGGAGCCCGGCAAGTGGGTCAAGGTCGTCCGCTGGGGCGACGCCGAGGAGGCCCAGCGCATGATCCAGGAGGCCATCGACCGGGAGCGCGCTCGCAAGGCCAGCACCGGTTGAGGGGTCACCTATCCCACCTCTCCCACCCGCTCGCCCTGGTCACCGGAAAGCCCACCCCCGGCCCGCGGATCCCCCAGGGATGCCCCCCAGCAGACGGCAAATTCACCATGAATTTGACCAATTCCACGCTGGCACATCTCTTGTATTTGTGAAAGGTATGACCTTCGATCTCCTCCGCAAGCTGACCCTCTCTGGTGCTGTTGCTGCCCTCGCCCTGGCCGGTTGTGCGGACGCCTCCGGGGTGGATCCGGCGGAGGCAGAGCACGACCACGAGGAGGCCCCCGGCGAGGTGGAGCAGGGGTCGGAGGAGCTGATCTCGTCGGTCAACTGCAAGGAGCGCACGGACACCGCCTACGTGAAGGGGACACCGTCGACGATCAAGGTCATCACCGTGGGCGGCAAGCCGGTGTCGAAGGCGACGGGGCATGCGTTCCTGAAGATGCAGAAGGCGGCCCACGAGGCGGGCGTCTACCTGGCCATCAACAGCGGCTTCCGCACCATGGACGAGCAGAAGTACTTCTACAACTGCTACCTCACCAAGAAGTGCAACAACGGCAACCTGGCGGCCAAGCCTGGCTACAGCAACCACCAGAGCGGCATCGCCCTGGATCTCACCACTTCCACCTGGCTCGCCAAGAACGCCGGCAAGTACGGTTTCGTCCGCACCGTCCCCAGCGAGGCGTGGCACTACGAGTACACCGGGGGCTCGGACCCGGGCGGCCCCTGCAGCGGCGGCTCCAGCACCAGCGCTTCTACGATCACCTGGCTCTCTCCCACCAACGACAGCAAGGTGGGACGCACCAACGCCAAGATCCGGGTCCAGGTGACCGACAGCAAGGTGGATCGGGTGCGCTTCTACCAGGGGTCGTACCACTTCGCCACCGCCACCCGCGACAGCGGCTTCGAGGTCACCTACAGCTTCAAGTACACCGGCGACAAGACCCTGACCGCCGTGGGCTTCACCGCGGGCGGCGCGGAGGTCCCCGGCGCCGAGCGCAACGTCGACGTCACCGTCACCAACTGACCCCCGCGGCGGCCTCCCTGGAAGCCGCTTACCCACTCCCCACGACAGGGGCGCGAACCCAGCTTCGCGCCCTTCCCCCTTTTTGGCGGAAACCTCGCGCTCCCCGGAGAGGAACACCCCTGGCAAGGAGCCCCGGAAGCGTTACAGCTTCGATGCTGCGACGCCACCCCTCCAGAGAACGGACCCCTTCCCACGCAGAAATTGCGCCATGCGGTTCGAGTTCTTCCCCTCCCTCTCCCGGATCCCCCTCCCCCACGAAGAGAGCCCGCTCCAACGCACCTGGAGGGCGCTCGCCCCCCAGGACCACATCACCCTGGCCTACTGCCTCTGGCTGGCGGCGATGGCGCTCCGGGCCGAGGGAGCGCCGGAGGCGCGGCTGCAACAGCTCGCACTGTCGACGGTTGTGTGCGGGGTGATCCTGGGGTTCCGGTGGGGGCAGTGGGCGAGCAACGGAGCGCTGATGCTCTACCGGAGCGCGCTGCTGGTGGGGCTCCAGGTTCCTTATTTTCTCCTGCGCCACCTGCTTCCGGCGGCCGCCTCGGGGACGGTGGACGACGCGCTGCTGCGGCTCGACATGGCGCTCTTCGGGGTGGCCCCCTCCCTGTGGCTCGACGGGCAGATCACCCCGGGCCGGACCGAGTGGTTTGCGTTCTTCTACTTCAGCTACTTCTTCGTGCTGGCGGTTCATGTGCTCCCGATCCTGTTCCTGGAACGACGAGGCGTGGTGGCCCAGCGCTTCGCCGTGGGGATGCTCGGGGTCTTCGCCGTGGGACAGGCCACGTATTTCCTCCTGCCAGGGTACGGGCCTTACCACCACATGGCGGGGCAATTCCAGAACGCGCTCCCCGCCGGTTTCTGGATGAACACGGTGTGGAACACCGTGCAGTCCGGCGGCGCCATGCTGGATATCTTTCCCTCGCTCCACACGGCGGGGCCGCTGTACATCGCCCTCTTCTCCTTCCAGCACCGGGCGCTGCGGCCTTTCCGGTACACCTGGCCGGTGGCGGCGTTCTTCTCCGCCAACATCATCGGGGCCACCCTGTACCTGCGCTGGCACTACGCGGTGGACGTGCTGGCGGGGGTGGCGCTCGCCGTGACCTGGTTCTTCCTGGCCCCACGCCTCGTCGACCGGGATCAGGAGCGCCGCCGCCGGGAGACCCCGGCCCCTGCCTGGCCCGAGCCCACCCCCTGATCCCGTCCGGAAAAGGTGACCAGCCCCCGTAGGTTAAGTCACCCTTCCGGTATGCCCCCGGAGCCAGCCCCCGATCCTTCCCCGCAAGGTAGCGCGATCTGCCCGCGCCACGGGCTCCGCTACGATCCCCGGCTCTCCACCGGCTGCGTCCGCTGCCGCAGGACCCGGGACGAGAACCCTTCCCCTTACGCTGGCCCGGTCGGCGCGGTCCTGGTGCTGGGCGGCCTGGTGGCCCTCGCCATCCCGCTGCGCACCACCCTCAAGGCCTACCTCTCCCTCGGGACGGCGCCCTCTGCCAGCGTGGTGCTCCCGCCGGGGGCTTCCCCCGAGCACCGCCGCTGCATGCTGGCGGAAGGCACCCCCGAGGCCCTCGCCGCCGCCGAGCGCGACTGCGAGGCCGCCTGCGAGGCCGGCTGGGGCGCCTCCT
>CAZSDX010000431.1:0-6422 GCA_964605685.1 uncultured Polyangiaceae bacterium | reverse complement strand
GGTGGCGCGGCGGAAGAAGACCGGGTTCCGGGGCTGGGGCGCGAGGCCCCTGGCGGGGGCGGGGCTCCTGGGGGGGTGCGGCTCCGAGGAGGAGCCCGCCTCACCAAGCGTCGCGGCGGGGAGCGGCGGGTCGAGCGGCAGCGGCGGCAGCGGCGGCTCCGCGGGGGCGGCGGGGCCGGTGTGCGAGCACCAGGGGGATCTGGACGTCTCTGGGACGTGGCTGATCAAGGCCCGGCTGGAGGTGGACCTCAGGAGCCGGGAAGGGGCGCTGGTGCAGGTGTGCCCGGCGAAGCAGACCGGGGTATCCGAGCTTCTGGTGCTGGGCCGCTTCGAGCAGGAGGGGACAGATCTGCCGAAGTTGGGGCTGACGATCTGCGACCTCTCGCTGCCGGAGGTGACCGCGTTCGTGGGGCAGTGCGTGGAGGGCGAGGTGGGCCCGGTCAGGGCGCAGGTGACGCCGTCGGAGGCGCTCCGGGCGGCGCTTCCGGGGCTGGTGGTCCCGGACGGTAAGGGGAAGCTGGGAGGGCTCACGGACGGGGCGAGCTTCGAGCCGGATCGGTTCACCTTCGCCCTGGGGACCAAGAGCACGGACGGGACGATGGCGTCGTGGAAGGGAGGCGGGGCCTGCGACAACGCCCAGAACCCCCTGGGAACCGGGGAGGGCTGCGAGGAGGCCTGCGTCACCGACTGCGGGGACGTGGTGGACTCGGATGGGGACAAGGCGCCCGGGGTGTCGATGGCGGTGTGCGGGTTCAGCAAGGACGAGGCGCAGGGGGCCCAATGCTCGCCGGAGGAGCCGGACCAGCCCGGAGTGACGCTCCAGGGGAAGGCGGGACTCAACTTCCGGGTGGACCCGCAGCTCGCAGGGAAGGCGGAGAGCTCGTGCCTGATCCGGGGCGGGGTGGACGCCAAGATCGAGTACAACGTGCTCGGGGCCAACGTGCGGCTGACCGGGGGGATCCTCTCGGTGAAGCTGGTGCAAGAGGCCATCCCCGTGTTTGAGGTGGTCGCGAAAAATAGCCAGTTCGTCGCGCTGCGGGTGGATGGTAAGTACGGCACCTCGGATCTGGGCCTCCCCTCGGATAACCCCCAGGTGGCCTGCCAGAAGGCCATCGCCAACCGGAACCTCCTTTGACCTTGAACGCGAACGCTACCCTACGAATCATCCCCCTCGGCGGCCTCGGCGAGATCGGGATGAACTGCATGGCCCTGGAGGTCGACGGAGAGATCCTGGTCATCGACTGCGGGGTGACGTTCCCCCGGAGCGACCTCGGCATCGACACCTACCGCCCCGACCTGAGCTGGCTGGAGGAGCGCCAGGGGGCCATCCGGGGCCTGGTGCTCACCCACGGCCACGAGGACCACATCGGCGCCGTCCCCGCCTTCCTGGAGCGCTTCGACGTGCCCGTGTGGGGCCCCCCCTACGCCCTGGAGCTGGTCAGGCTGCGCCTGGAGGAGTACGGCTTCCGAGCGGGCAGCTACGACCTGCGTCCGTCGGTGCCCCGCCGCCGCTTCGAGGCAGGACGCTTCGAGGTCGAGCCCATCCGGGTGACCCACTCCATCGTCGACGCCACCGCCCTCGTCGTCCGCAGCCCCGCCGGCACCCTGGTCCACACCGGCGACTTCAAGATGGACGGCGCTCCTGACCCGGAGGAGCTGACCGACGAGGAGCGCTTCCGCGAGGTCGGCGACGAAGGCGTCCGCCTTCTGCTGTCCGACAGCACCAACATTGACTCCCCCGGTACCTCCGGCAACGAGCAGTCCGCCGTCGAGCACCTCCGCGCGCTGATCGACTCCGCCCCCGCCCGGGTCGTGGTGGGCCTCTTCGCCTCCAACGTGCTCCGCCTCCGCACCCTGGGCGAGCTGGCCGCCGCCTCCGGCCGCAAGCTCGTCCTCCTCGGCCGCAGCGTGGTCACCCACGCCAGGATAGGCCGCGACCTCGGGAAGCTCTCCTGGGCCAGCGACCTCGTGCTCCCGCCCGAGCAGCTCCCCACCACCCCCCGCGCCCGCCAGCTCATCCTCGCCACCGGTACCCAGGGCGAGCGCCTCGCCGCCCTCGCCAAGCTCGCCAACCGCACCCACCCCACCCTCCAGCTCGCCGAGGGCGACCGGGTGATCTTCTCCAGCCGCGTCATCCCGGGGAACGAGCCCACCGTCACCCAGATGGCCAACGGCTTCCTCCGCCAGGGGATCCAGGTCTGCACCGCCGCCAACTACCCCGGCATCCACGTCTCCGGCCACGCCTACCGCGACGAGCAGGCCAGGATGATCGACCTGGTGCGCCCCCGCAGCTTCCTCCCCATCCACGGTACCCTCCTCCACCTCCACCGCCACGCCGAGCTGGCCCGCGCCCAGGGCGTCGCCGAGGTCGTCGTCCTGGAGAACGGCGAGGTCGGCGAGCTGGGCCCCCGCGCCCCCCTGGAGCGCGCCCGCGACCAGGCCCGCTCGGGCCGCGTCGCCACCTGGATGGGCGAGGACATCCCCGAGCGCGTCCTCCAGGACCGGGAGCTCCTCGCCCGCGTCGGCGTCGCCTTCATCACCGTCCTCGCCAACGCCCAGGGCCGCCCCGTTGGCCCCGTCTCCATCACCTCCCGCGGGATCCTCGACGAGCGCCGTGACGGCGACCTGCTCCGCGAGGCCGCCCGCGAGACCCACCGCCTCCTCCGCGAGCACACCTACCCCCGCGAGCGCCCCGCCGACGAGGAGATCGCCGATCTCGCCCGCCTCACCGCCCGCCGACGCATCGAGTCCAGCACCGGACGGCGCCCCGTCGTCCTGGCCCAGATCGTCCGCGTGCGATGAGCGCCGCTGCCTTCCTCACCCCTCGCCTCCAGCGCCTCGCCGCCCAGCTCCGCCTCGCCCTCGACCGCGTCCGGCTCGCCCACCACGACGACGAGGCCATCCACGACTTCCGCGTCGTCCTCCGTCGCCTCCGCTCCCTCCTCAAGCCCGCCCGCGACCTCTACGGTCCCTTCCCCACCGAGGCCGTCCGCGCCGCCCTCAAGACCGTCGCCGACGCCTCCGGTGACCTCCGCGACGAGGAGGTCCTCCTCCAGACCCTCGCCTCCCTCGATTTGCCGGGTCATGTTCGACCTGATCTGGACGCCTGGCTCACCCTCCGCAAGCAGCGCGAGGTCCAGCTCCGCTCCTCTTTCCTCGCCCACCTCGCCTCCGGACAGGCCCACCGGGCCGCTGACCTCCTCGACGCCCTCCTCTTGCTCCCGGTCAAGCCCTCCCGCGATCTTCCCCTGGAGGTCTTCGCGCTCCGCACCCTCAAGAAAGCCGAGCGTCGCGTCCGCAGGTGGGTCATCCACGACCTTTCTTCGGTCGAGGAGCTCCACCGGCTACGTATCCTCTACAAGCGGCTGCGCTACGCCGCCGAGGAGCTGGCCGGGGTGCTACCGCCCTTGCTGGCGGCGCGCGCCCCGGTGGCAGCGCGCTTCCAGAAGATCCTGGGGGACGTCCACGACCTCGACGTGGCCTTCGCCGCCGTCGAGTCGGCGGCCCTGGGGCTCCCCCTGGAGCTGCGGCTGGCGCTCCGGGGAGCACTGGAGCGGCGGCGGGCCCGGGTGATCGAGCGCTTCCTGGAGGCCCAGGCGGGGCAGCTCCCTCCGCAGGGGTGATCCTGCCAGGATCCCCGAGGCTGGCGCTGTCCCTCGCGGGCCGCGCTACACTGGCGGACCATGAGCCAGAGGCCCCTCTTCGTCGGCATCGATCTCGGCACCACCAACTCCGCCGTCGCCGTCTTCGACGGCCAGTCGGTGCAGCTCGTCCGCAACGCCCAGGGCGGCAACCTCACGCCCTCGGTGGTCCGCATCGACGGCAAGGGGAACGTCACCGTCGGCGGCAAGGCCCGGAGGCTCCTGGAGACGGACCCCCAGAACACCCGCGCCGAGTTCAAGCGCCTCATGGGCACCGGTACGCCCCTGGAATTCGCCGCCGCCAGGGTCAGCAAGAGGCCCGAGGAGCTGGGCGCCGAGGTGCTCAAGTCGCTCCTGGCGGACGTCCGGGAGCAGCTCGGCGTCCTGCCCCGCTGCGCCGTGATCTCCGTGCCCGCCCTCTTCGAGATCCCCCAGAGCGCCGCCACCTCCGAGGCCGCGCGCCTCGCCGGCCTGGAGCGCGTCGAGCTGATCCAGGAGCCCATCGCCTCCGCCCTCGCCGCCGGCTGGCGCGCCGACGAGGGGCCGGGGAAATGGCTCGTCTACGACCTCGGCGGCGGCACCTTCGACGCCTCCCTGCTGGAGACCAGCGAGGGGTTCTTGCGCGTGGTGGGCCACGAGGGCGACAACTTCCTCGGAGGACGCGACCTCGACTGGGCCATCGTCGACTGGGCCATCGCCAGGCTCGCCGAGCAAGGAGCCTCCCTCAGCCGCTCCGACCCCGCCCAGGCCGCGGCGATCCGCAAGCTCAAGCTCGCCGCCGAGGAGGCCAAGATCGAGCTGGGCCGCGCCCAGGAGGCCAACCTCCTCCTCCCCGGGCTCCTCCCCGATCTGGACGTGGACCTCTCCCTCGACCGCCCCACCCTCGAAGCCCTCGCCTCCCCCCTCGTCGAGCGCTCCGTCGCCGTCTGCCGGAGGCTCCTTGACCGCTGCGGGGTCCAGCCCGGCGAGCTGAAGCGCATCGTGCTGGTCGGCGGCCCCACCGCCATGCCATCCCTGCGGAGGAGGGTCTCCGAAGACCTGGGTGCGCCGGTGAGCGAGGGCCTCGATCCGATGACGCTGGTGGCCCAGGGAGCCGCTCTCTTCGCCGCCACCGCGGGGCTCGACGGGCGGCCCGCGGTCAAGGACGAGACGCCGGCGCAGAGGCTGCTGCTCCACTACCCGCCCATGTCCTCGGACCTGTGTCCTCACCTGGTCGGGCGGCTGCTGGAGCGCGCCCCTGGCCCGGCGCTGGCGCGGGTCCGCCTGCTGCGCGAGGACGGCTGGCGCAGCGAGGAGGCCCAGGTCGACGAGGACGGGACCTTCGTGCTCACCGCGGAGCTGAGCCCCCGCAAGGCCAGCGTCTTCACCCTCGAAGGGAAGGCGAGCGACGGATCGCCGGTGGCGGTCCACCCCCCCAGCGTCACCATCGTCCAGGGGCTGACCATCACCGACCCGCCGCTGTCCCGGAGCATCGGCGTCGCCCTGGCCAGCAACGCGGTGCAGGTCTACTTCGAGCGAGGGACGCCGCTGCCGGCCCGCCGCACCTTCGTCCACACCACCGTGGAGGGCGTGGCCCGGGGCTCCGACGCCTGCGTGCTGAAGATCCCGATGGTGCAGGGGGAGATGCCCCGCGCCCACCTCTGCCGTCTGGTGGGCTCGCTGGAGATCCGCGGGGCCGCGCTCCAGGCCAGCCTCCCGGTGGGCGCCGCCGTCGAGGTCACCCTGGAGGTCGACCGCGGCGGGAAGCTCAGCGCCCGGGCCCTCATCCCCTCGCTCCAGCAGGTCTTCGAGGGCGTCGCCCACCTGATGGTCCCCGACGCCTCCCCGGAGACCCTGTCGGCAACCCAGAAATCCTGCGCCGAGCGCCTGGCGACCTTCCGCGCCGACGCCTTCCGCCAGGGGGACGCGCGGCTGCTCAAGAAGATCCACCGCACCGACCGGGAGCTGGAGGACGCCGCCCGGGACGTGCAGGCGGCCCTCGGGGGCGACGCGGACGCCGCCCAGAAGGCACGGCGCGCCCTCCTCGACGTGGAGGCGGTCCTCGACGAGCTGGAGCTGGAGCGGAGCTGGCCCGAGATGGAAGACCGCGCCCGCCGCACCGTCGCCAGCGCCTCCCACTGGGTCTCCATGTACGGCACGGAGGTGGAGCAGCGCTACCTCAAGGAGGCCATCGCCGGCGTCGACAAGGCCCGGGGCGCCCGGGATACCGCCGAGCTGAACCGCCAGCTCAAGGTCGTCCGCGACCTCCAGAACGCGGCCTACTACCGCGACCCGGAGGCCTGGCCCCAGGAGTTCTCCTACCTCTGCTCCCGGGTGGACAGCGCCACCGACCTGCCCAGGGCCCGGGCGCTGCTCGCCGACGGCCAGCGGGCCCTGGAGCAGCGGGACATGGCAGTTCTCCGCAGCGTTGTGGAGAAGCTGTGGAAGCTGATGCCCGTGGACGTGCAGGAGCGAAGCAAGGGCTACCAGTCGGGGATCGTCTGATGAGCCAGGATCGCATCCAGAAAAACCCGTTTTATATCCTGGGTCTGCCGCCGACGGCGACCCGGGCCGAGGTGGAGCGCCAAGGGCAGAAGCTGCTGGGGCTCCTGGAGCTGGGGGCCAGGCAGGCCCGCAGCTACGCCACGCCGCTGGGGGATTTCCCCCGGGACGCGGACCTGGTGCGCCAGGCGATGGCGGAGCTACGCGATCCGGATCGGCGGCTGCTCCACGAGGTCTGGGCCACCCCGCTGCCCCCGGCGCCCCCTGCCCCGCCGGCGCCCCCTGCCCCGGGCCCCGCCC
>CAZSDX010000430.1:0-6429 GCA_964605685.1 uncultured Polyangiaceae bacterium | reverse complement strand
GCCCGGCCGCCGGCGCCCCCATGGTGGTCTCCGAGGGCGAGAAGGAGGTGACCTCCGCCTACAGCATCTCCGGCGGCATCATCCGCATCGGCGGTACGGCGGATCTCCACATCCCCCGGGAGTCCCTCGCCGAGGCCTACGGCTTCACCTTCGGCCTCAACACCGGCAAGAACATGCTGAAGATCACCCCGTACAAGGGGCAGATCGGCGACGTCTACCGGCTCTTCATCTTCCGCGAGGACGCCTCCAACCAGCCCGTCGGCCTCGCCACCGCTGGCCCGCCCTTCGTGATCAAGCTGCCCCTCAAGGGCGCCAAGACCGCCAACCTCACCGTCGTCACCGCAGAGAACGGCAAGGCAAAGTACGCCGTTGTCGCCCCCAAATCGATCCAGACCGCGGACACCGGCGACACCGCCATCTTCGAGCTGAACAACCTCCCCGGCGAGGCCATCCTCCACCTCACCTCGGCGCCCCCCACCCCCTGATCGCTCAGGCCTCCTCGTCGTCCTCCGACGGCTCGTCCTCCTCGACGAAGTAGGCCCGCGCCGCCTCCGTCGACAGCGCCCAGCCGCTCACCCCGTAGAGCGCCAGCAGCGCCACCAGCTGCCCCCGGAAGCCACCCCACACCGCCGAGGTGAACGCTTCCCTCAGCTCGTGCTCCGGCACGTTCCCCGGGTTCTTCATCACGGTCATCATGTACTGCACGATCACCGGGACCAGCTCGCCCCTCATTTCCCGGGTCAACACGTACCCTGCTACCGCCAGCAGCCCGTTGGCCCCCAGCGCCTGGAGCGCCAGCGAGCGCGCCGCCGCTCGCCCCGCGAAGGTGCGAGACGCCGCGAACACCAGCAGCCCCGAGAGCAGCAGGTTGGCCACCGACAGCGGGATCTTCACCCGCCCCGCCTGGTCCCGGATCCTGCGCTCGGCGCGGAAATACTCGGAGAGCGCCTCCTGCTCGTGGCCGTCCGCGGTGCGCGCCCTGGGGGGCTCGTCGATGGAGTCCGCCCGGTAGAAGCTGATCTCCCGGGAGGCCCCCAGAACCCCCGCCCACCCCACCAGGATGCACAGCACCGAGGTCAGCAGGAGCCCCCGGGGGCGCGGCGGCCGGAGCGAGTCGGATCGAGGCATCACCGGCCTCAGGGTAGCAGACCCGCGCGCCGTGCGGCCTCGGCGATGCCCCCCCCGGTCGTCGCGGTGGCCTCCAGCACGTCCGTGGCCGCCGATTTCACCGTGTCCGGCGCCTGACCCATGGCGAACGAGCGACCCGCCACCTGGAACATCGGAAGATCGTTGTGCCAGTCCCCCACCACCACAACCTCCTCCGGGGTGCACCCGTGGTGGCGCGCCAGCCACTCCACGGCCGTCCCCTTCGACGGCCCTGGCGCCCTGGCCACCATCCCCCACAGCCGCTCGTACCCCTCGACCCGAAACGGCCAGTTCACCTGGAACGCCCAGGATTGGGCATGCTCCCCGCCCTCCTCCTGCACCTCCTGGTGGAGCGGCCTGAGTTGCTCCTCCTCACCGACGCTCACCAGCACCGTGACGTCCCGCTCCCAGAGGGGGTGCTCGGTGATCGCCTCGTCGTGGTGCTGGAAACGCTCGGTCCAGATCCGCAGGTACTTGAGGAACGGCAGCCCCTTGCTGTCGTGGATCACCTGGTCCCTCGCAAGCAGGAAGCTCGCCAGCCCGTGGCGGTGGAACACCCGCCGCAGCCTCCCCAGTGTCTCCCCCCGGAACGGGTGGTGAAAATGCTCCTCCCCGCTGCGCGCGTCGACGATGTGGCTACCGTCGGCGCAGGCCACCGGACCCCGGAGCCCGACCGCCTCCGCCGCCCTCACCACACCCCCGTAGAGCCGCCCGGTGGCGAAGGAGACCGCAATGCCGCGGTCCTGCAGCGCCCGGAGCGCCTCCACGTCCGCCGCGTGGGGCTGGCCGTGATGATCGAGGAGGGTACCGTCCAGATCCACGGCGAAGAGCCGGCAGGGACGGTGCTTTCTCGCGGTCAAACGCGGCTCACTCGGCCGCGGCGGCCGGGAACGGGATCACGGAGACCTGCTTCTTGGTGTTGGTCTTCCACTCGAAGGAGACCACGCCATCGACCAGCGCGAAGAGGGTGAAATCCTTGCCTTGACCGACGTTCTTGCCGGGGGCAAAGGTGGAGCCTACCTGGCGGACGATGATGTTCCCAGCGCGCACTTCCTGGCCGCCGTAGACCTTGATGCCGCGCCGCTGCGCGTTCGAGTCGCGACCGTTTCGGGTCGAGCCTGCGCCTTTTTTGTGAGCCATGGTGGGTTACCTCGTACCTCAGACGGAGATGGCGTCGATCTGCAGCTCGGTGTAGGGCTGCCGGTGGCCCTGCTTGCGCCGGTAGTTCTTCCGCCGGCGGAACTTGAAGACGATGATCTTCTTGGCCCGATCCTGCGCGGTGATGGTCGCCTCGACCTTCGCGCCCGCGACGGTGGGCTGCCCGATCCGGGGCTCCCCCTCCGCGCCGCCCACCAGCAGGACCTCCTCCAGGGTGATCTTGTCGCCGGGGTTCCCGTTGAGCTTCTCGACCCGGAGCTTCTGCCCCTGCGAGACCCGATACTGCTTGCCGCCCGTTTTGATGACCGCGTACATGCCTTAACCTCTTCGCTCCGCTCGCCGACGGGGAAATTCCTCGTCCGACGGGGGGGTTGGCCTAAAGGGAGGGCGCAGTATACAGATCGCGCGCCTCCTTGCAAGGGCTACTTCGCGTCCAGGCAGCACCGGAAGCCGGTCTGGGTGTCGTGGTAGTACTCGTCGTGGCCGCCGGTGGTGGGGCGGCAGCGGTTGCGCCCCGCCAGCCACCACCCCCCCTTGAGCCCGGAGCGCATCGGCGGGTACCCCTTCTCCAGGATCACCCACTCGTCCACGTTGCCCACCATGTTCTGGACCCCGAAGGGGCTCGTGCATTCCGGGTGATCGCTGGCCTTGTGTCGGTTGTCCTTCATCTTGCCCTTCACGACCAGATCCGTCCGGTCGTGGTTGCACCGCCGGGCGTCCCGCTCGAAGCCGTAGGGGTAGGGGCGCATCTCCTCGCCCTCGCAGGCGAACGTCCACTCGGGCTCGTGGCAGAGCCGCTTGCCCTGGGCCTCGCACTGCTCCTTGGCCATGGTCCAGGACAGGTCGTTGATCGGCAGGTCGTCGGGGGACTTCGCCTGCTCCAGCCGGTCGATGCAGAACCGGAGGTGGCGGCGGGAGCCGAGGCACTTGCTGGGGGCGAAGCGCGCGCAGCGCTTCCGGGCCTCCAGGGGCAGCTCCGCGTCCATCCATTCGAGGCACTCCTGGTGGACGGTCAGGCAAAAATCCCCGTGGATCAGCACCATCTCGGGAGGACAGGCGTCCGGCGGGGCCTGGGGAGACTCCTCGTGGGGGGGCGGATCCGGGGTCTCCTCGGGGACCGGGGGCTCGGCAGGAGAGCACAGCTCCCCCGGGGTCGACGACAGCGCGCAGGGCGGCGTCGGCGGAGCCGGCGCTCGCCGCGGGGCCGGCGCCGGGAGCACCTGCCGGGGCGCGTCCCGGTCCAGGGGAGGATCCACGCAGCCAGCAAGCCACACCGCGGACAGCAGCACGAGAGAGAGACGCATCCGGCAGACCCCGGCGCACCGTAGCCCAGCACGCCCCCCAAGAGAACCGGCACGACGACGGCGCCCCGTGTAAGCTCCACGGCGATGGCGGTCACCCTCTTCCACTACTGGCGCTCGTCCTCCTCGTGGCGGGTGCGATGGGCCCTGGCGCACAAGCAGATCACCTTCGAGGCGATCCCGGTCAACCTGCTGGCTGGCGAGCAAAAAACCGAGGCGTTCCTCGCCACCAACCCCCTGGGCTGCGTGCCTGCCCTCCGCATCGACGGCAGGCTCCTGACCGAGTCCGTGGCCATCTGCGAGTACCTCGACGAGACCCGACCCGACCGCCCCCTGCGCCCCGCGGACCCCTTCCTCCGGGCTCGCATGCGCCAGCTCGTCGAGCTGATCAACGCCGACACCCAGCCGCTCCAGAACCTGCTCGTCCTCCAGAAGATCGGCGAGGGGAAGCAGGCCTGGGCTCGCTTCTTCATCGAGCGTGGCCTCGCCGCCTTCGAGGCCACGCTCCAGGGGCTCCGCGGGGAGGGTCTACGCGGCCCCTTCTGCCTCGGCCCTGACCTCTCCCTGGCGGACCTCTTCCTTGTCCCCCAGCTCTACAACGCCCGGCGCTTCGACCTCGACCTCTCCCCCTACCCCCTAGCGCTCGCCGCCGAACAGGCCGCCCTCGCCACGGAGGCCGCCCGTGCCTCCACGCCGGACGCCTGGCAACCCCCCACCTGAAGCGCTCCGTCCTGGACGGAACCGACCGGACGCCACGGAGACCGGCGACGGCCGCCTGCGTAGCCGGAAAAACACGGGAAAGACCGGAGAAAGGCCCGCATGGTTCATGTCTTGCTAGCTCGCCTGGCGAGGACGGCATGCAGAACACGACAAGGCTCTGGGTAACGGTGAGGCGCCTCGCCCTCGGCGCGGCGACGCTGCTGGTGGTGGCGGCGTGCAGCAAGGAGAACAACGTCGATCAGTCGACCAACATCGGGGCTGGCCAGAAGGGGACAGCGGACGAGGGGGTCGCCTGCAAGGTGGACGGAGAGTGCTCGTCGGGGGTGTGCCTGGCGGGGTTCTGCCGGGTGACCTGCGACGCCGCCAACAGCTGCACCAGGTCCAATAGTATCTGCCTCTCCGCAGGGGTGGGCGCCCCGGGGGGGTGCAGCCTGCCGGCGGAGGACACCTGCACCTCCGACGCGACCTGCGGAGAGATCTTCGCCTGCGGCCTCGACAGCCGGTGCCGCTCCCGGTGCACCGCCGAGTGCAAGCAGGGGCAGTACTGCGTGGAGGGGGCCTGCTACGACAAGACCGAGGTGGGCAAGATCGGCGAGGCGATCCAGTGCATCGAGGAGAAGCGCCCGGCGCTGTTCTGCGAGGGCGCCCAGATCGTGAGCTGCAACGCGCCGGGCAAGCCGGGGCGCGAGCCGGGGGTCACCTGCGACTCCCCCGAGCTGTGCCAGGAGGCCGTCAGCAAGGGCTCCACGAGCTGCCCCACCGCCGCCTGCAAGGAGGGGGAAAAACGCTGCAACGCCACGACCTTCACCATCGAGACCTGCAACAAGGGACGCACCGGGTTCGTGGCCGAAGATGGCGCCCTCACCTGCAAGAGCGCCAAGCTCTGCGAGGCGTACCTGAAGGGAGACATCCAGAAGCTCCTGACCAACCCCAAACCCACCCCGGAGCCCACCCCGGAGCAGCTCTGCACCGACGGGCTCTGTTCCCCCAGCCAGACCCGATGCTTCCTGGGATCCCCGGAGATCTGCGGCAAGGACGCCACCGGCTTCACCGGCCAGGACGACTGCGGCGCCAAGCTCCAGTGCAACGCCCAGCAGGGCAAATGCTTCGCGCTGGCCATCGACGCCCACGAGGTCACCCGCAGCGAGTACCACGCTTTCCTCCAGAAGCCGCCACCCGCTCCTCCCGCCGCCTGCAAGCAGAATCCTTCCCTGGTCCCCGGCTCCGACGACCCCGCGGCGACCTGGCCCGAGCCCGCCGCCGCCGAGAAGGATCTCCCCGTCACCGACGTCGACTGGTGCGACGCCTTCGCCTTCTGCCAGGCCCAGGGCAAGCACCTCTGCGGCAAGGTCGACGGCGCGGGCGCCATGCTCCCCTTGGCCGAGGTCGAGAACCCCAGCGTCAACGAGTGGCTCAACGCCTGCTCCTCCGGAGGGGAGCTCGAGTTCGTCTACGACAGCAAGTACAGCTCCTCCAAGGACTGCGCGGACCAGCCCAAGACCAAGGGCGAAGGCCCTCGCTCCGCCCTCATCGCCACCGACTGCGTCTCCCCTCGCCCTGCCTACAAGGGGTTCCTCAACCTGATGGGCAACGCTGCCGAGTGGATCAACGCCTGCGACGCCACCGAGAGCGCGGGCTCTTTCTCCGACGGCTGCCGCGCCCTCGGCGGTGACTACGCCACCGAGTTCAACAAGACCGGCTGCTCCACCGGCGCCTCGACGCCCCTCCCACGCAGCACCCGCAGCCCCAAGATCGGCTTCCGCTGCTGCGGTTTATCCCGCACCTTCCGTCGACAACAGAACAGACACCGGGCAGGGGCATCCCTCGTTGTTCCCTCTTTTCCGGGCGGCATACCGCTTGCTCACCCTCCCGGCATGAAGATCGGAACGGTTGCTTTGCTCCGCTGGCGCGGGGTCTTCCTGGCGGTGGGCGTGGGGATCGGGTTGCTGGCCTGCTCCGGCGAGGACGGCGAGAACACGCCGGCCGCTCCTGGCCCGGCGGCGGGCTCCGGAGGTAGCAGCGCCGGCGGTGCCTTCGGGGGCGGGGCAGGCGGCACTGGTGGCGCTTCCGGCTCGGGCGGCTCGCCCTCGGGGAGCGGCGGTGG
>CAZSDX010000429.1:0-6433 GCA_964605685.1 uncultured Polyangiaceae bacterium | reverse complement strand
CAGCGGCGCCGCGGACGGCAGCGCCGCCCCCGTCGGAGCCCCGGCCCCGGAGCCCGCCGTCGGCGCGCTGTCGATGGTGTACGGCACGTAGGGTTTCTCGTTGTTGAGGCACTTGCACCCGGGGTGCACCCCGAGAAAACCGGCGACGAGGGCGAGCGTTACCCGTTTCACGGGGCGCGAGTGTAGTCCGGACCGCGCTCCCCGGTAGCACTTCTAGCCGGCCCTTGCCTCGGGTAGCCTCCAGGGTGATGCGCGTGGCCCTGCTCTACCCGCCGCCCTGGAAGATCCCGGCCCCGGATCAGCCCCCGGACGCCTGCGACGGCCCCCCGCCTGGCTACCGGCAGGGCGACCTGGACGCCGATTTTTACCAGACACCCTACGGCCTCTTCGCCCTCGGCGCTCAGGCGATCCGAGCGGGGCATCAGGTCAAGGTGCTCAACCTCTCCGCCTTCCCCTGGCCCCAGGTCGAGGACGCGCTCCGCCGGATCGACGCCGACGTCTACGGCATGTCCTGCTGGACCGCCAACCGCCACGGCGTCAAGCTCTGCGCCGAGGCCATCCGGAGGTTCCACAAAAATGCGCACATTGCCGTGGGGGGGCCTCATGTGACGCCGCTCCCCCGGGAGGTCCTCACCCACTACCGCGCGGTGGACACCGCCTTCGTGGGGGAGAGCGACCTCTCGTTCCTGGATCTGCTGGACCGGCTCGCCCGGGGGGAGGCCCCGCGGGGCGTCCCCGGCACGTTCTACCGCGACGGAGACGCCATCGTGGAGGCCCCGGAGCGGCCCTCGGTGCAGGATCTGGATACCCTCGCCTCGCCCCACGACCATTTCCCCACCCACATCCTGATGACCTCGCGGGGGTGCCCCTGGAGCTGCACCTTCTGCGGGGCGGAGACCTCCTGGGGCCGGGGGTTCCGCGCCCATTCCGTCGAGTACGTCCTGGACGCGATGGAGAAGAGCCTCGCCCGGCTGCCGGTGAAGATGATCCAGATCAAGGACGACACCTTCACCACCCACAAGAAGCGGGTGCTCCAGCTCTGCCGGGCGATCCGCGAGCGGGGCCTGCGCTTCTTCTGGAGCTGCGACACCCGGGTGGATCTGCTGACCGACGAGCTGCTCCGGGAGATGCGCCTCGCCGGCTGCCAGCGCCTCAGCCTGGGCGTGGAGTCCGGCTCCCAGCGGATCCTGGACCTCATCGACAAGAAGATCACCGTCGACGAGATCGTCACCTCCACCGAGCTGGCTCGAAAGTACGGCATCAAGGTCCGCTACTACATGATGCTCGGCAACCGCGGGGAGACTGCCGAGACCTTCCGGGAGACCCTCCGCTTCCTCGACCGCGCCCGCCCCCACGAGTACATCTTCTCCTGCCTCTCCGTCTACCCGGGCACCCGCGATTTCACCGACGCCGAGGCCGCCGGCTGGCTGGATCGCAGCGTCTACTTCACCGAGCGCTTCCAGGAACTCAAGACCCCCTTCGACGCCTCGCCGGAGGACACCGCCCTGATGAACGACTGGTTCTTCCAGAACAGCGGGCTCCGCGTCGGCTACCAGGAGACCCTCGATGGGTACGAGGCCATCCTGGCGCGCCTCGGCGATTACCACGCCGCCCACCTGGACCTCGGCGCCGCCTGCTACCACGCGGGCCAGCTCGACCGCGCCGAGCACCACGTCCGCCGCGCCCTGGACCTCGGCTACCCCCTGCCGGGCCTCGTCTTCAACCACCTCGCCTGCATCGCTCACGCCCGCGGCGACCTCGACGGCATGATGAACTTCTTTTCTACCGCCGCGAAGGCCGACCCCCAGCACTACACCCTCATCCGGAACGTCAACGCCGCCCGCGCCTGGTTCGCCCAGCGTGGCCCCGAGCGGGGGCTCCCGCTGACCCTCGAAGTGCGCCACGACTTCCAGCTCCTGGAGCGCACCGTCCAGCCCACCCTCCCGGGGCCCCTCCCGGACGACCTCGCCTCCTGGGATCCTCCCCTCCCGCCTCGCCCCGCCCCCACCTTCGTCAAGACCCCCGATCTGGAGGGCAGCTCCCGGTCCCTCGGCTCCCGGCCGCGCCTCCCGGTGGTTCGCTGAATCCGTTCAGGGTGGAATTGTAACCTGGTTGACCCGTGGGGAAGTTGTAAGTACGACCTTCGACGATGAGGTCGATTCGATCCGGGGTTCTGGCGGCGTTCCTGGTGGGGGCGGCAGGGTTGGGGGCGTGTTCGGCGGGGTCCGCGGAGCCCGGAGGGGCGAGCGCCGCCGGGAGCAGCGGGGCCGGGGGAGGTGTCGTGGGTGACCCCTTCCGGGCGCCGGAGGTGGACGACGGGGGGCTGGTGAACGTGGGGAGCGATCTGATGGCGGTGCTGGAGGGGGGGGAGCTGGCGGGGGCCTGCGAGCGGTACTGGAAGGGGGCGAAGGACCGGCGGTCGCGGCTGCTGTGCGGGAAGTACCTGTACTTCTACGAGTCCTTCGGGACGGCGGGGGTACCGGCGGTGATTCCGAAGTTTCTGGTGGAGAATTTTCCGGAGGAGATCGGGCCCGGGTTCTCGAAGCTGGGGATGATCGAGGATCCGACCTCGAAGGCGAGGCTGCCGCTGGGGATGGTGCCGACGACGCCGCTGGGGGGCACGGTGGAGGCGCTGGCGTTCTCCTGCGCGAGCTGCCATTTCGGGCGGCTCCCGGACGGGCGCTACGCGGTGGGGGCGCCCAACCACACCTACCAGTACGGGAAGCACAACCTGGCGATGGCGCTGTTCCCGATGCTGGCGACGCCGCTGGGGAACGCGAACGATCAGGATCCGGAGGCGGTGGCGGCGATCCAGCCGCTGCTGGACCGGGTGAAGGCGGATCCGGCGCTGGGGCAGGAGCTGCTGATGGCGCTGCTGCCGCTGGCGGGGGCGTCGGGGCAGGTGCCATCGTTCCCGAAGGAGGCGCAGCGGCACTACGCCCGGTGGAAGCCGGGGACGATGGATTTCTTCATCGAGCCGCTGCCGTTCAACGACCGGGTGCACACGGTGAGCAAGATCAGCGCGCTGTGGGCCATCCCGGAGCCGGAGGAGCAGGCGGCGGCGGGGATGCGCCACGCGATGCTGGGCTGGACGGGGGGCACGTCGAGCCTGCTCAACTTCGCCAAGGAGTTCGTCTCGCTGGGGGGAGGGAAGCCCGCCGAGTGGCCCGAGGAGCGGATCCTGCCGCTGGTGGACTACATCTACACGCTGCGGTCCCCGGCGAACCCCTCGCCGCCCCCCGCGGAGCAGGCGGAGCGAGGCGCCGCGCTGTTCGCGGAGGCGGGGTGCCTCGGCTGCCACGGGGGGCCACGCGGAGGGGGGCTGGATGTGTACACCTACGACGAGATCGGCACCGACCGGGAGATGGGGCGGTGGTCGGATCCGGAGCTGAGCGGCGAGCCCTGCTGCAACATCAAGTTCGAGCCCGGCGACGAGATGACCCACGGGATCAAGTCACCCCGGCTGAACGGGCTCTGGGCGTTCTCGCGGTTCCTGCACAACGGCTCGGTGGACTCGCTGGAGTCCCTGTTCTGCTTGACGCCGCGGGGTTCCATCACCGAGCCGGCCTACGGCGACGGCGGGCACCGGTACACCTGCGACGGGCTGGACGAGGAGCAGAAGCGGGATCTGATCGCCTACCTGCGCTCCCGTTGACGGGGCGGCCCGCCGTGTCATGCTGTGCACCTCGCGGGCTGGCGAAACGGAAAACGCACTGCTTTGTAGGAGCATCCTTCCCGGAACGGGTGGGGCGGGGCACGATGTCCCTGCCCAGGTGATCCGCTCCAGAAAACCTCCAGGTTCGAGTCCTGGGCCCGCGACCCCTTGCCCTTCCCTGTGCCCACGGGGGCGGGGCGATGTATGCTCGCGCCCGATGTCGTCCCAGGGAACCGTCGAGCGCTTGCTCGAAGTGATCCGCCGCTCGCTGAAGGCCTCCCGGGTGAAACTCCTGTCGCAGGAGCAGATCCCGGAGGGGGCGCTTTGCTGGTCGTTGCCCTCAGGGAAGGTGGTGGCGGTCCAGTTTGAGGGGCCGCCGGATCCCCTCGCCGCCGAGCGGCTGGAGGCGCTGCTGTCGTCCTTCGGGGGGATGCTCACCGAGGGGGGAGGCGAGCGGGAGCCCCACGAGGAGCAGAGCGTGTCGCTGGTGGACGAGCTGGCGCAGCTCGCCGAGGCCATCGGGGCCGTGGAGGCGCTGGTGATCGACGCCCACTCGCCGGTGGTGTGGGGCTCGTCCCACGGGATTTCGTCCGAGGAGCTGCTGGGGCCGAAGCTCCGGCTGGTGACCGCCGACGAGCCCCCGTCGTCGCCGCTGTCGCCGCTGGCGAAGCGGGCGATCCGCCACGTGCGCTCGCTGCCCGAGATCAGCGAGCTGGCCCGCGGCGGCCACCTCCGGCTGTCGCTGGTGCAGGACGGGCTCGGGCTGCTGGCCCGGAGCTTCGCCGGGATCTACGTGCTGCTGCTGGTCTACGACGGGCGCTTCGACGAGCTGAAGACCGAGCGGCACCTCCAGCAGGCGCTGCCGCTGATCGAGCGGCTGGTGCTGGGGCTCCCTCCTCCGGGGCCCGCGGAGGGCGGGGGGGCGGCGGCCAGGCTCCGGCGCTGAAGGAGGAGGCCCTTGGGGCAACAGGTTGACGCGCTGGTCGGCTGGCTGGAGCGCCTGCTCGGGCGGGGGCTTGGGCCGGTCCTGTTCTCGCTGCTCTGCCTTCTGGTGGTTGCCTTCCTGGTGCGCAGGTTCGCCCCGGAGCGCCGCCGCTACCTGCGGATCAGCGCCACCTTCTTCCTGCTGTACCTGGTCGGCTCTGGCGGCGGGGCGCTGCTGCTGTGGCTGGGGGCGGCCTCCTGGGGGGGGCGGCTGCGGCTGATCGGCAACTTCTTCCTGGAGGCGTTGATCATCAGCCTGACGGGCTTCGTCGCCTTCTTCCTGGTGCTCCCCCGGTCCCGGATCACCCTCCCCGACATCGTGCGGGACCTCATCGTCGGGGTCGCTTACCTCATCTCCCTGCTGTCGCTGCTCCGGGGCTTCGGCGTCGAGGTCTGGAGCCTCCTGGCCACCTCGGCGGTGGCCTCCATCGTCATCGGTGTCTCGCTCCAGCCGACGCTGGCGAGCATCTTCGGCGGCGTCGCCCTCCAGCTCGACGGCTCCGTGCGGGCGGGGGACTGGGTGCGGCTGCCGGATCGCCAGGACGGCAAGGTCCGGGAGATCCGCTGGCGACACACGCTCATCGAGACCCGCAACGGAGACATCCTCATTCTGCCCAACGCCCAGCTCCTCCAGCAGCAGCTCCTAGTGCTCGGGCGCCGGGACGCGAGCCGGCTCCAGCGCCGGGTCTGGGTCAACTTCCACGTCGACGCACGGGTCGACCCGGAGCAGGTGATCGAGGTCGTCTCCTCCGCCCTCCAGAGCGCCTCCCTGGAGAACGTCGCCAGCGACCCAAGGCCCGAGTGCATCTGCCTGTCCATGGCCGCCAGCTCGTCGACCGGCGCCATCGAATACGCGGTGCGCTACTGGCTGCTGGACCTCGCCCGCGAGGACCCGACAAGCTCCCTGGTCGCCGTCCGGGTCCACGCGGCGCTGCGCCGGGCGGGCATTCCCCTGGCCCAGCCTCAGCGCCGCGTCGTCACGGTCAAGGAGAACACCAAGGCCCAGCTCTCCGAGCGCCGCGCCGAGCTCCGTCGTCGCATGGATCTCCTGGCGAGCATCGACCTGTTCGACGACCTCCAGTCCGCCGAGCTGGAGTCGCTGGCCGAGAAGCTGAAGCCAGCCCCCTTCTGCAAGGGCGAGGAGATCTCCCGGCAGGGCGCCGAGGCCCACTGGCTCTACATCCTGGTGAGCGGCACCGCGGAGGCGAGGGTGCGGCTGCCGAGCGGAGCCGAGAAGAACCTGGGAGAGATCCGCGCGCCGGATGTCTTCGGCGAGTTCGGCCTGCTGACCGGCGCGCCCCGGCGGGAGACGGTGGTGGCGACCTCCCGGGTGGAGTGCATGCGGCTGGACAAGGCCGAGCTGCGGGGGCTCCTGCTCAAGCGCCCCGAGATCGCGGAAGAGCTGTCCCGGCGCCTCGCGGAGCGCCAGGAGCAGTTCGAAAAGATCCTCGGCGAAAGCGGCGTCCCCTCCCAGCGCCCCGCCGCCAACCCCCAGCGCCACCTGTTCTCCACCATCAAGAGCTTCTTCGGCCTCGACGACGACGGCCCCGCCAGCCTGCGGCGGTGAGCCGGGGCCAAATTGTGGCCGCTCCTGCCCCGGAGCGCCTAGACTCCGTGGCCATGCGCTCGCCCCTGTCCCTCCCTCGCCGCCTCGCCCTGCTGGGGGCGCTGCTGGCGCTGGCGGGCTGCGACCGCGGCTCCCCGGAGGCGGACCGGGAGGCGCTCCGCCGGGGGCTCCAGGGCGACGAGCGGGTGGCGGCGGCGCTGCGGAAGGTCGACGACCTCGCCGTGAAG
>CAZSDX010000428.1:0-6439 GCA_964605685.1 uncultured Polyangiaceae bacterium | reverse complement strand
CCGCCGTGCCTCCCGTCCCCGCGTTCCCCCCGGAGCCCGCCGGCCCCCCCGTCCCCGCCTTGCCGGCGGCCCCGCTGGTGCCTCCGCTGCTCCCCGCGGCCCCGCCCTTCCCTGCCGAGCCTCCGGCGCCGCCCTGGCCTCCCGTGTCGCCGCCGGGCAGACCGCCCTCGCTGGAGTCCCCCGATCCCCCGCAGGCCGCGCTCGCCAGAAAAACAGCCACCACCCACCCAGACCACCCAGACCTGCGCATGCGAATACCCTGCTTTCCGAACAGAGGCCCGCCGAGGGAGCCTCGATACAAAAGCGGAGAGTACCAGATGTCCCTCCCGGAAAGGTGTTCTTCCCGGGGAGGTCAGGTGACGACGCGGCGCACCAGGGCGGCCTGCGCCAGGGGGCCGGCGGCCTCGGACCAGGCGGCGAAGATCTGGGCGATGATCGCGTCGAGGCCGTGGCCATCCTTGGCCCGGGCGAAGATCGTCGGACCGCCCTGGCGCATGCGGTCGGCGTCGACGCGCATGACGTCGAGGCTGGCGCCGACGTGGGGGGCGAGGTCGATCTTGTTGATCACCAGCAGGTCCGACTGGGTGATCCCGGGCCCCCCCTTCCTCGGCACCTTGTCCCCGCCGGAGACGTCGATCACGTAGATCGTGTAGTCGACCAGCTCCCGGCTGTACTGGGCGGCCAGGTTGTCCCCGCCGGACTCCACGAAGAGCAGCTCCGGCTGCACATCCTTCATCAGTCCCCGCAGCGCGTCGAGGTTGTGGCTGATGTCCTCCCGGATGGCCGCATGCGGGCACCCTCCGGTCTCCACCGCGCGGATCGCCGGCGCCGGCAGCGCCTCGTGGCGGTGGAGGAACTCCGCGTCCTCCCGGGTGAAGATGTCGTTGGTCACCGCCCCCAGCCGGATCGTCGACCGGAGCGCCCGGCAGAGCGCCAGCAGCAGCGCCGTCTTCCCGGACCCCACGGGCCCCCCGATCCCCACGGTGAACGCGCGCTCGCGGTAGTCGCGCGGGATCCTCGTCGCCCGCTCCCGGAAGAACCCGGGGTGCTCCCAGTGCTCGTGGGTGTGCCCGTGGTGGGGATCCTGCTCGTGGTGGTGGTCGTGCTCGTGCCCTTCGTGCGCCATGGTCGCCTCGGTTCAGGAGAGGAAGAGACGCGCGTACATCGCGTCGTGGAAACCTTGCCGTAGATCCAGCAGAGGGAAGGGCGAGGCCGCCTCCTCGACGGGGCGCGCCATCGCCTCGCGGTGGGCCCGGGAGAGCACCTCGCCGTGCTCATCCAGCATCGCCTGCCCCTCGTGAGGCCCGACGATCCCCAGCCGCACCGCCGCCGACAGGACGCCCCGAGCCTGGCCGAAGAGGTAGAGAAGCATCGCCTGGTCCGCGGCGACGCCGAGGACCGCCAGGGTCGCCCCGTAGAGCGGCGCGTGGTGGCAGCAAGGCAAGGAGGCGACGGCGGACGCCAGCGGCGCGAGGGGCCGCGGGAAGACGCCGCTGGCGGTGGCGAAGAAGGTGCGCCCCTGGGTGCGGCTGGCGCGGTTGGCGACCGGGGCGGTGAGGCGCGCGTCGCAGCCCCGATCCAGCTCCGGGAGCAGCGCCGCGTCCCGGTGGGCCTCCCGCAGCAGGGGCCCGAGGAGGAGCGCGCCCTGCCAGGTGGTCTCTTCCAGGAAGCAGGCGAGGTCGGCGGCGTCCCGCACCCAACGGAAGGCAACGTGCGCCTCCAGCCCCCCGGAGTGGGCGAACCCCCCGGACGGGAAGGCCGAGTCGGAGAGGGCCAGCAGGCGGAGGGAGGCGATCATCAGAACAGGGAGTAACGCTGGGCCAGCGGCAGCACGCGGGCCGGCTCCGCGGTGAGCACCGCGCCGTCGGCCCGCACCTCGTAGGTCTCCGGGTCGACGGTGATCGCCGGGAGCGCGTCGTTCAGCAGCATGTCCTTCTTGCCCACGGAGCGGCAGCCGCGCACCGCCACCGGGGACTTGCCGAGGCCGAGGCGGGCGGCGACGCCGTCGGCGTGGGCCCGCGCCGAGAGGAACACCAGGCACGAGGAGGCCGGGTCCAGGGCCCCGAACATGGGCCGCATGAACGAGGGCTGGGGGGTCGGGATGCTGGCGTTGGCGTCGCCCATCTGCGCCCAGGCGATGAAGCCTCCCTTGAGCACGACCTCGGGGCGCAGCCCGAAGAACGCGGGCTTCCAGAGGACCAGATCCGCCAGCATCCCGGGGGCGACGCGGCCGATGTGCGCCGAGACGCCGTGGGCGATGGCCGGGTTGCAGGTGACCTTGGCCAGGTACCGGCGCACCCGGAGGTTGTCGTTGTACCCCTGCTCGCCGGGGAGGCGCCCGCGCTGCGCCTTCATCTTGGCGGCGGTCTGGAAGGTCCGGGTGATGACCTCGCCCACGCGGCCCATCGCCTGGCTGTCGCTGGCGATGACGCTGATGGCGCCGAGGTCGTGGAGGACATCCTCGGCGGCGATGGTCTCGCGGCGGATACGGCTCTCGGCGAAGGCGATGTCCTCGGGGACTTCCCGCTTGAGGTGGTGGCACACCATCAGCATGTCGAGGTGTTCGTCGAGGGTGTTGACGGTGTAGGGCCGGGTCGGGTTGGTCGAGCTGGGCAGGACGCTCGGGTGGCCGCAGATGGCGAGGATGTCCGGGGCGTGGCCCCCTCCGGCGCCCTCCGCGTGGTAGGCGTGGATGGTGCGCCCGCCGATGGCGGCGAGGGTATCCTCCAAAAATCCGGCCTCGTTGAGCGTGTCCGTGTGGATGGTGACCTGGACGTCCTCCTGCTCGGCGACGTCGAGGCAGCTCCGGATGGCGGGGGGCGTGGTGCCCCAGTCCTCGTGGAGCTTGAGGCCCACGGCGCCGGCGGCGATCTGCTGGTCGAGGCCCTCGCTGCGGCGAGAGTTCCCCTTGCCAGAGAGGCCGATGTTGATGGGGAGGCGGTCGGTGGCCCGGAGCATGCGGGCGATGTGCTCGGGCCCCGGGGTGCAGGTGGTGGCCAGCGTGCCGGTGGCGGGGCCAGTGCCTCCGCCGAGGAAGGTGGTGACGCCGCTGGCGATGGCCTCGTCGACCTGCTGGGGGCAGATGAAATGGACGTGGCTGTCGATGGCGCCCGCGGTGAGGACGCGCCCCTCGCCGGAGAGCACCTCGGTGGTCACGCCCAGGATCATCCCCGGGGTGACGCCGGCCATGGTCAGCGGGTTTCCGGCCTTGCCCAGGGCGACGACGCGGCCCCCCTTGATCCCCACGTCGCAGCGGGTGACCGGGAGCCCCGCGTCCAGCACCACGACGTTGGTGATCACCAGGTCCAGGGCCTGCTCGGCGCCCACGCCGGGCATCTGCCCCATGGCGTCCCGGATCACCTTGCCGCCCCCGAAGACGCTCTCGTCCCCCAGGCTCCCCAGATCCTCCTCGACCTCGACGATCAACCCCGTGTCCCCGAGGTGGATCCGGTCGCCTACCGTGGGCCCGTACAGCTCGACGTACCTGCCGCGCGCTATCCTCACGACGGCACCTCCCGGAAGCCCGCCGGGATGGCGTCCTCGCTCCGGGCATAGGCCACCAGGGTCACCTCCCGCCGCTCCCCCGGCTCGAAGCGCACCGCCGTCCCCGCGGGGATGTCCAGGCGCATGCCCCGGGCCGCCTCCCGGTCAAAGACCAGCGCGCCGTTGGCCTCGTGGAACGGGAAGTGGCTCCCCACCTGGATGGGCCGATCCCCCCGGCTCACCACCGTCATCCGCAGCCTCGCCCGGCCAGGAGCCAGCTCGATCTCCCCCTCCACCGCCAGCAGCGCCCCGGGCGCGGGCCCGTCCTCCTCCTCCGGCAGCGGGAACGGCGGAGGGATCGGCAGGAAGCTGCCGTGGAGCGCCAGGCCCAGGTCGCCCCGATCCAGCCGGATGGGATCGTGCACCGTCACCAGCTTGGTCCCGTCGGGGAACGTCCCCTCCACCTGCACCTCGTGGACCATCTCCGGCACCCCCGGCATCACCTCCGCCCGCCCCAGCACGCGCCCACCCAGGTCCATCAGCTCCGCCACCGAGCGCCCGTCCCGGATCCACTCCAGCAGCTGCGTCGACAGCAGCGCCACCGCCTCCGGATAATTCAGGCGGACCCCCCGGGCCAGGCGCTTCTGCGCCAGAAAACCCGCCTGATGGAGCAGCAGCTTGTCGATGTCTCGCGGAGCCAGGTGCATGGACGTTTCCTCGGAGCAGGATGCCGCGGCGAGGCGGCCAGCCCGAGGTTGATCGACGCGCGTTTCTGCCAGGTTTCTTGCCGGTATCATTGCGGCGGAGGCGCCACGCAGGAGGCCGCTCGTGCCCGGAGCGTCCCCGCAGCGAGCCGATCCGCGCGGATCACTGGTTGGACTGGAGCTGCTGCAGAATGCCCTTGATCTCGCGCAGATCCTGGTCAGCCCCGGGAGGGTCCTCGCCGTCGATGAGCTCGATGTGGCGGAGGATGGCCTGGACACGGGAAGACCTCGGGAGCGTCGGGAGCAGCCCCCGGAGGAGATCCACGTAACCCACGATGAGGGCGGCCTTCCGCATGAGGCGATCCTCCCCGGGTAGCTCGTTGAGCGAGGAGCGGTAGGTGAGCCCCCGGGTGCTTCCGTCGAGCGGATCGCGCCACCCGACATCCACCTGAACAGCGTCGTTTCCGTTGACCATCGAGGCGTCACAGGGTCGAAGGAGCTGGTAGAGGATCATCGTATCGTCGGGGGCAAGATGCTGGGGCCGCACCCGGGCCGGGCTCGTCGAGAAAACCTCCCCGGAGAATTTCTGGACCGTGAGGTACGGAGGCATCGTGAGGGCGATGCGCACGTCGCGGGCGGCCACCAGCATCACCTCCGCGAACCGGCCCGACAGCATGCGCCAGGCTTCCTCCTCCGAGTCCAGGTACACGTAGGCCCCTCGCCCCGCGTCCGTCACCGCGTTCATGAGCGTGTCGTTCACCCCGTCCCCGACGCCCACGCCGACCAGGTAGATCCCCTCGGCCTCCCGGTCGTCGGCCATCGCGCCGATGGTGTGCTCGCTCGTGACGCCCACGTTGGCGATGCCATCCGAGATGAGCACCACGCGGTTGACGGAGCCAGGCTCATAGCTCTTCCTGGCCAGCTCGTAGCCCCGGGCGAGCCCGGCGTTGAGATCCGTCTCCCCCTCGGTCCCGAGCTTGTCCGCCAGCGAAAGCAGCGCCGGATCGTCCGGCCCCGCCACCTTGTATGCCGCGAGGATCGTGTTCTGTTTGGTGGCCCAGGTGACCGCGTTCACCAGATCCCCCTCACGGAGCACACTGGCGATCGCACGGATCGCCGCGCGTTGACGGAAGATCGGCGGACCCGCCATGGACCCGGACGTGTCCAGCACCAGCGTCAGGCGAAGCGGGGGCAAGACCCCCGTGAACGGCGGCGAGCGGACGGTGATCTGTACGGCCAGATCCCCGCTCGCCGCGCAGCTCCCCCCCTGCACCAGCAGGCCAAACTGACCGGGACGCGGAGGTTCGTGATCGAACCGGTAATAATTGAGAAATTCGTGGGTCCGGAACAGCCCCGGGGAGGAGATGAACCGGGCCCCTCGCTGGACCAGGGAACGCACGATGGCGGGCGCAGCCATCGAGTTGGAATCATCCGCGGACAGGTGCAGCGTGGTCTCCCTGGTCATGTCGGCGCCAGCGCAGAGCGGGGGCAGCTTCTTCGCCGCCGGCTCCGGCTCGCAGGCCGCATCGACCCCGGCGTCCAACCCGGCGTCGTCCTCGCAGGGGAGACCGCCGTCCTCCCCCGCGCCGCCGTTCCCCTGTCCCCCGGGGCCAGGGCTCCCGCCGCCTGACCCGCCGCCACCGAAGGGATCTGGCCCGCCTCCGAAGGCATCCCCTCCGTGCCCCCAATCCTCCTCTTCCGGGTCCGACTCGTTGGACGATCCGGACTTCCCCCCTGTTCCTGCTCCTGCTCCTGCGCCCCCCTCCGGGCTTCCCCCGGGCTTGCCCCCGACGCCTCCCCAGGGCTCCGGTGATCCTTTTCCCCCGGAACCCGCGCCCCCCCCGGCACCCTCCCTTTGCGACCCGGAACCACCGCAGATCACCGCCGCCGCGGGCCTGAGGGTCAGCGGAGCAAAACCGGATGCTCCCTGCCAGAAGGGCCCTTTTCTTGCGGGGAGGCCCTCCCGATCCGCGCACGACAGCGCGGCCAGGATCCCGAGGACCACGCCCGCCACCAGACGAAATTCAAACGAAGCTCCCATGACTCACCCCGGTGAAACCCACCAAAACGGATCAAAAACGGCTGGTGCGTGGGTCGTCGCCCAGCAGCGACGCCAGGTCACCCAGCGCCTCCCGGGTCGTCGCGTTCAGGGAGGCCACGTCCGTCGAGGCCACCCGCAGCACCCCGCCCTCGTCGCCCAGCGCGGCGCCGTGCGCGGTCACCTCCGGGCCGGGCCGCGGCCTCGCCTGCTG
>CAZSDX010000427.1:0-6463 GCA_964605685.1 uncultured Polyangiaceae bacterium | reverse complement strand
TCAAAGGCGTAACAAGGCCCCTTGGGGGTCCGCTTGGCCAAAAGATCCTCGACGTAAGCGAAGACCTGGGCTGGCGTTCCGTTGGCGTTGCGGAAGGAGATGGTGCTGGATTCTTTTCCCTGGATCGAGAAGTCGATGGCGTAGGTATAGGCCGTGGAAGGAGGAAGTGTGCCCGGCATGGCCGAAGGACCATCGGCGCCCACGGTGAATTCCGTGAGCTGAACCCCCAGCGAGGCGGGAAGCTTGGTATTTCCCTCGTAAGCGCTGACCCCCGCCGGGAAAAAGATCCGGGCGATGCGAGGCCCCCCGCTGTCGGAGACCTTGTCGCCCACCGCCCAGGCCCCTTGCCCTCCCAGATCCACCTTGCTGATCTTCGAGGATTGCGGCGTCAAGGCAATGGTATCGGTGTTGGCGTAACCTTCGATGGGAGCGAAAACCTGGCGTTGAACCGGGAGAAAGCCAGGCTTCTCGAAGGAGAGGGTGAGGGTACGCCCGCCAAAGACGCGGAAATCAAAGCGTCCGCTGGTGGTGGTGGAGGTGGTGCCCTGGAGCGTCTTGGAAGGGTCGGTGGAATCTCCCACCACCCGGACCGTCACTCCAGCCACCGGGAACCCTTTGCGATCCACGACCTTGCCGCTCACCATGGCCAGCCCCGTGGTCGCGCTCCAGACCGGAGCCGTCGCCGGGGTCTGAAGGCAACCCTTGAGGAAGAGCGAAACCTGATGGACCGTGCTGGGGAGCCGGGGGTCCAGCGGGAGCTGCCCCGTCGAGGTAGGAGACAGAACGCAAGCGCCCTCCTCGTTGCAGGTGGCCGCCGGTTGACCGCTGCAAGGGGTGGGTTCCAGGCCGCAGGAGGCCCCCGCCGGACGAGGCTTGAAGGTGCAGGAGCAGACGATGTTCGGCGGGGAGGTGTTGTACTTGAGCTTGTAGGTGCAGGAGTCGGTGGTGCAGGGCTTTCCGTCGTTGCAGCCGAGGGCCGAGCAACAAGCCAGGACTTCTTGCTGTTGTTCGGCGGTCAGCTCTTCCGGGTCATTTTTACCCCCCCCCCCGACAAAATCAGGGTCGTCGGCTCCGGCGCAGGAAAGGGGGAGGAGCGCGAGGAGACCGAGGGAGAGGAGGGGAGTGCGCATGACCTGTGACTTCCTGGGACATCCAAAGGCTACGAGGTCTCCAGAGGACACGTCAACGGTCTTCTTTGAGCCAGGAGAGGACCGTCGGGCCGACCTTCCGGGGGTCGTCGGTCATGATGCCATCGGCGCCCAGGGCCAGCAGGCGGCGGGCCTCTCCGGGCTCGTTGATCGTCCAGAAATGCACCTGGAGCCCCAGCCGGTGGCACCGGTCCAGGAAGGCTGGCGAGTCTGTGGCCACGGGGCCCAGCCGCGTCGGGATCTGCGCCGCGGTGCCGGGAGGATAGGGGCGCAGCAGCGGCCCCGGCGCCAGCGCCAGCCAGGCGCACTCGGAAGACCCCAGCGAGGTGCCGCCAGGGTAACCCTCCTTGCGGACGTACCGGAGGATCGCCGAATGGAAGCTCGCCAGGCGCACCCGGCGGCTCGCCCCCGCGCGCCCCAGCACCCGCAGCACCGCCGCCGCGTCCGGGATGCTCCGGGGCTTGAGGTCGATGTTGAAGCGCGCCTCGGGGAACTCCGCGAGGGCTTCCTCCAGGGTGGGAACACAAAAACCCTTGCCCTCGAAGGGGCGTTTTCCGGCAGGATCGACGAAGTTTCGACCGGCGTCCCAGCGCTTGACCCGGGCGAGGGGGAGGTCGCGGATCCAGGCGTCCTCGCCGGCCATGCGGCGCCCGGAGGGGTCGTGGGCGAGCACCGGGTGGCCGTCGCGGGTGACGTGGACGTCGGTCTCCAGGAAGGAGGCGCCCAGCTCCAGGCCCAGGCGGAAGGCCGGGAGGGTGTTCTCGGGCAGCTCCAGGGAGGCGCCGCGGTGGGCGAAGAGCAGCGGGGAGGCCATGACCTCCTATAGCTCAACCGTCCCGGAGGAAGGCGGCGCTCAGCTCGGGGCTGGAGGTGTTGATGTGCATGCCGGTCCCGAGCTCGAAGCCGGCGGTGCGGGTGACGCGGGGGACCAGGGCGAGGTACCAGTGGAAGTAGGCCACGTCGGCCTCGGCAGGAGAGAGGGAGCGGATCATGTAGTTGTAGTCGCAATCCTCAAGGCGATGGGCGATCCGCCGCAGCAGGGTGCCCAGCATCTCGCCCAGGGCCACCCGCTCGGCCTCGGTGGTGGCACCGAAGCTGGCCCGGTGCTTCTTGGGGAAGATCCAGAGGTGGTAGGGCGACAGGGCCGCGTAGGGGAGGAAGGCGACGTGGTGCTCGTTCTCCAGGATGATCCGCAGGTTCTCCTGGCGTTCCTGCTCCAGGGTGGCGCAGTAGAGACAGACGCCGTGGTCGCTCTGGTACCGGAGCGCGTCCACCAGGCGCTCGCGGATCTGCGCGGGGACCACCGGGGTGCCCACGATCTGCGAGTGGGGGTGCTCCAGGGAGGTTCCGGCGGAGGCGCCGTGGTTCTTGAAGAGGATCACGTGGCGCACCCTCGGGTCCTCGTGGAAGGCGAGGTAGCGCTGGTGGTAGGTCTCCACGAGGGCCGCCATGGCCGCGGGCGTCCGCGCCGAGGGGAACCCGCCGTGGTCCGGGCTCTCGATGATCACCTCGTGGCGCCCGACGCCGGTCATGAGCAGGCGGAGCCCGTCGCCGAAGCGCTCCACCGGGCCGTCGAAGGAGAGGGCCGAGTAGCGGTTGTCCACGCTGCGGATCTGCCAGCCAGAGGCATCCCGCAGGCAGAAGCGCTCGGGGCCGGTGAGGTGCTCGTTGCCCGGGCAGAAGGGGCAATCTGGCACGATCGAGGAGCTGGGGGGGCGGATCGAGCCGCGGAGCTGATGCCCCGGCCGGTGGGCCCGCTCCGGCGCGATGATCACCCAGTCCCCGGTGATGGGGTTGTAACGCATCTCGGGCAAGGTACGCTCCGTTCAACAAGAATCGTGCCCGAGGCACGGGGATCGCAAGGAGCAACGTGCATGGCAAGCAGGCCAGAAGTGCTGGCGGTGATCCTGGGCGGGGGGGCGGGGACCCGCCTCTACCCGCTCACGCGCCGCAGGTCCAAGCCCGCGGTCCCCATCGGCGGCAAGTATCGCCTGGTGGATATTCCCATCAGCAACTGCATTCACTCGGGGTTCTCCCGCATCTGCCTGCTCACCCAGTTCAACTCCGTTTCGCTCCACCGGCACATCGCGCGGACGTACCAGTTCGACGATTTCTCCGGGGGGTTTGTGCAGATCCTCGCCGCCGAGCAGACGCCGCGGCACACCGACTGGTTCCAGGGGACCGCGGACGCGGTGCGCAAGCACATGCAAGAGCTGCGCTCCATCGGGGCCAACCACACGCTGATCCTCTCCGGCGACCACCTCTACCGGATGGACTACCGACCCTTCCTGGAGGCGCACCTGGCGGCGAACGCCGACATCACCCTGGCGGTCAAGCCGGTCTCCCGCCAGGACGCCCCCCGCTTCGGCCTGATCTCCCTGGAAGGCCAGGAGCAGGTCGCCAGCTTCCACGAGAAGCCCGAGCACCCCTCCCAGATCGACAAGCTGGCGATCCACCCGGATCCGGCGCGCCCCTGCCTGGCCTCCATGGGGGTGTACCTCTTCCGCTCCGAGGTGCTCTACCGGCTGCTCCAGAGCAACCCTGGCCCGGATTTCGGCGCCCACATCCTGCCGTCGAGCCTGGCCCAGTTCCGGGTTCTTTCGTACCCTTTCGGGGGATACTGGCAGGACATCGGGACGATCCGTTCGTTCTTCGAGGCCAACCTGGCGCTCACGGACCCGGAGGCGGCCTTCAGCTTCTTCGACGCGGAGTGGCCGATCTACACGGAGCCCGGGTGCTTCCCGGCGTCGGAGATCGGGGAAAACTGCGAGCTGAGGCGGATCATTCTGGCGGACGGGTGCCGCATCCAGGGGGGGGTGTCGATCCACCGGTCGGTGATCGGCACCGGGAGCAACGTGGGCGAGGGCTCGACGCTGCGGGACGTGGTGATGATGGGCTCGGACGTGCTGCGACCTTACCGGAACCTCTCCGCCGAGGAGCGGCAGGGCGAGGGGCTGCCGGCGGTGGGGATCGGCAAGGGATGCCGGATCGAGCGGGCCATCCTGGACAAGGGGGCGAGGCTGGGGGACGGGGTGGTGATCCGTGCGCTGGCGGATCGTCCCCCGAGCGACGCGCCCCACTACGCGGTCCGGGACGGGATCGTGGTGGTGATGAAGAACGGCGTGATCCCCGCGGGGACGGTGATCTGATCAGAACGTGAGCTGCGCCCCCGCCTGCACCCACCGGGGGGCGCCGGGGCGCGCGCCGAAGGGGCGCCGCGCCACGAGGTACGCGGAATCCAGCAGGTTGCGCCCGTTGAGGTAGAGCGTCAGCCCCGGGATGACCTTGTAGGAGGCGCTGGCGTCCAGCAAGAAGTAGTCGTCGGTCTGCGGGGTATCGTCCGGGATGACGCGGTCCGGGCTGCCGCCGGCTTGCTCCCGCATGGCCCCCACGTAGGTTCCTGCCACGTTCACCCCCCAGCGCTTCGCCTCGACGCCGACGGAGCCGCTGGCCTGGTGCCTCGGTACGTAGGGCAGCTCGTCCCCCGCCACCACGTCGCCGAAGAAGGAATCCTGGGCGGTGAAGCTGTTGCGGAACCGGGTGCGGGTCAGCGTGTAGGACGCGCGCACCGGCAGCGCGACCCCCCAGGAGGTCGGGATCGTCGCCTCCGCGAAGGTCTCGACGCCGTAGATGTGCACTGCCCCCGCGTCGAACTGGCGATCCAGGTTCTGCGCCAGGCACCCGTTGGAGAAGGTGCAGATGTCCGTGAGGTTCCGGTAGTCGTTGAAGAAGCCGATCACCTCGGCGCGGACCTTCCTCCGGTCGTAGCGGAACCCCGCCTCGTAGTTGATGCTCTCCTCGGGCCGGGTGGTGCGGGTGCTGTCGGGCGGCGCGGGGCTGAAGCCCTTGTAGACCCCGGCCAGCGCCCCGAAATCGCGGGTGATCGCCAGGTACCCTCCGACCCCCGGCAGGAAGACCTGGTAGGCCCGGCGGTTCTCCCTGCCGGAGAGCCGGTCGATGTACTCCGGCTGGATGAGCTCCACCCGCACCCCCGGCGTCAGCAGCAGCCTCTTGTAGCCGATCTGATCGATGGCATGGAGCGCGATGGCCCGGGTCGACGCCCGGTTGTCGTCGGTGATCCGGGGAGCGTTGCCGCTCGGCAGCAGCCGCCCTCCTTCGCTCCGCATCGCGTCCTCGCTCTGCAGCCGCTGGATCTCGTCGTGGTGGAACCGCAGCCCGTACTCGATCTGGTGCTCTACCGGGCCCGTCTTCGCCTTCAGCTTCAGCGCCGTCTGCACCCCCTGCGACAAGAACCTCCGGTCGTTCGGCCCGAACAGCACCGCATCGTCCGTCCCCGTCGTGCTCGCTTGCCCCGTCAGGACCCCGTGGTACACGCGGTTCCGACCCACCGTCGGCCTCGCCAGCACGTCCAGGATCGACGCCCCGCTCAGCCCTTTCACCCGGCTCCAGTTGCGCGCCAGCGCATGCCGGTACACCGTCGTCTCCGCCGAGAACCCGCCGGGATACGTCGCCCGGTGCGTCACGGCGATCTGCGTCCGGTACCAGTCCATCCGGTCCCGGTGGCTCGCCGCGTAGCGCCGGTACGGCGAGGCCCGAAAATCCTCGTCCGTCAGCCCCAGGTAGGTCTCGTTTGACACCTCGTCGGAGTAGCCCACCTTCAACCCCAGCTCATGGGCGCCGGGCCCCCCCAGGTCCAGCGCGTAGCTCCCTTTGGCCATCCACTCGTTACGGACAAACCCGGTGTCCGCTCCCGGATCGCCGTCGAGGGTCTTGAAGCCGCTGTTGGCCAGCCGCAGCCCCTCGATCAAGAACCCCGCCTTCTCGTCGCTGGCGCCGTAGGCCAGGTGCAGCTTGGTGAATCCAAATTGACCCACCCCGAGGTCGAGCATCCCCTTGCGGGTCGCCGGGATCTCCCGGGTCAACAGGTCAATGGAGCCGCCCACCGTCTGCGGTCCGTGGGCGATAGCGGCGGGCCCCTTGACCACCCGCACCGCCCGCATGCGCCCCATCAGCGGAAAGTAGTAAGCCGCCGGAGCCGAGTAGGGGGCAGGCCCGAAGAGCACGCCGTCCTCCATCAGCGTGAGCTTCTTGCTCCGGTCGGAGGCGGCGCCCCGGATCCCGATGTTGGGCCGCAGCCCGAAGCCATCCTCGCCGCGGACGTACACGCCCGGGACCGCCGTCAGGATCTGGTGAGGATCGTCGTAGCGCTGCCGGTCGAGGTGCTCCCGGCGGAGCACGTGGGCCGACCCGGCCACGCGCGAGGCCTTTCCCCCCAGCACCGTCACCTCGTCCGGCGGGGGCGGCGGAGGCGGAGGGGGCGGGGGTGGCCCCGGCGGGGGCGGCTCGGACGGCGC
>CAZSDX010000426.1:0-6464 GCA_964605685.1 uncultured Polyangiaceae bacterium | reverse complement strand
CACCCAGGGGCAGGTGAGCCCGCCGGTGGACTCCGTGGTCCGCTCCGTCGACCCGGAGACGGGGGAGGAGCGCTGGAAGGCGCGCCTGGCGGCGGACGTCGTGGTGGCGCCCGTGGCCTCGGCGGACGGGGGGACCGTCTGGGCCTCCGGGGAGGCGGCGAGGCGGGCCAGGTAGTCGAGGGCTCCCTGAGGGGAGCCGAGCTGACGCTCGATCTCCGCCAGCGCGCGCCAGGCCTCGGCAGAGGGCTCGTCGCGGGCGCTGGCGGCGAGGAGGTCGCGGGCGCTGGCGAGCTCCCCGGAGCGAGCCTCGATCCCGGCGGCCAGCAAGCGGACCCGGGCAGGTGACGGGCGGACCCGACCCTTGAGGGCGGGCTGATCGGCCTGCTCCAGCAAGGGGCGGGCGGCGGCGAAGACGCGGCGGGCGCTGGCCGGGTCGTCGAATTCCTCCTCCCGGAGCATGGAGCCGGTGACCAGTTCGACGGCCTGGGAGAGCAGGCGGGCGTCCGGGTGCTTGCGGGCAGGCTCGACCAGCACCACCGGGGCGACCTCGGGCATGCCGTGGGCGGCGAGGGCCGTGGCCAGGTAGAGCCCGATGTCGGCGCTGGTCGGGTCGCGCCGGTACAGGTCAGAAGCGACCCGGAACGCTGCCGCCTGGACGAGCGCGCGATCGACGGAGGTCTCCTCGTCGCGGTCCTGGGCGCGGATCAGGAGGTCGAGGAGCTCGCGCCAGGCATCCAGGTCATCCTCGCGGGCGGCGGCGTTGAGGCGCTGGGCGAGGCCCTGGGGGGCGACCTGGCGGAAGGGAGCGAGGTCGATGCTCTGGGCGGCGGCGCCGATGTCCCCGTGGCGCAGCAGGAGAGCGGTGAGGGTGGCAGCGCCGGAGGAGATGGATCGGACGCCCTCGACCATCTCCTCGCGGCGCATGGGGGCCCGGGGTGCGGCGCGGTACTGGGCCTGAAAGACGAGCCCTGCGTCGACCCACTGCTGGATCGAGACGCGAGCCTCCCGGAGCGCCTCCTCGGTGGGCTCCAGGAGGGAGCGGGCCATCGCGCGGCGCTGGCGCATGCCGGCGGCCTCGGTGGGGCCGATGCCTGGTTTCTCGCTCTGCTCGGTGATCCAGCGCTGGAGCGCGTCGAGGTGCTCCTGGAGGTCGCGGCGGGCGGGGTGCTGCTCGGGGAGCACGCCGAGGTGAAGGCTATAGATCGCCTGGGTACGGCCCTCGTCGCCGGTGGCGGCCACCGCCTCGGCGGCGAGCGCCAGGGCCTCCTCGCCGGGGCCCTGGAGCATCTCGGGGCGGTACTCGCCGGCCCGGATCAGGTAGAGCCCCCCGAGGACCGTGGCCAGCCCGCGGTCGGTGTGGCGGGCCTTGAGCCGCTCGGTGGCGTGGGTCATCTGCCGACGCACCACGCCGGCCAGCAGCGCCTGGCGCTGGGTGGTGGGGTTGTCATCGCGGAGCAGCGCCTCGACGGAGCGGGCGAAGGCCTCCTCACCGATGGTCTCCGGCTGGACAGGCCCGGCGGGGGGCCTGGGCGGAGGGGGCAAGGGCGGCGGCGTGCTCAGGGCGCAGCCGGCGCAGAAGACGAGGACCCCGGAGAGCAGCGCCAGCGCGCGCGGCAGGCCCGGGGAGGCGTGGGATGGCGGCATCGCGGCTAGCTTAGCCCAAAACCCCGCGGCCGCTCGGCGTCAGGCGGGCTTGAGGCCCTCGGCCTCCGGCTCCGCGGGGGGAGCCTGCTCGTCGGCCTGGGGGGCGCTCTCCTCGGCGGGAGCTTCCTCGGCGGGGGCCTCGGCGGCCTTCTTCTTCTTCTTGCGCTTCTTGGGTTTGGGTGCGTCTTCCTGGGCCTCCTCGGCGGGGGGCTCCTGCCCCGGGAGGTTCAGCTCCATGGCGCGCTCGGGGTGGGCCCTGGCGGCGTCCCAGAAGGTGCCGTAAGCGATGGCGGCGGCGACGCCGGTGAGCAGCGCGACCCACTGGGAGGTGGAGAGCCGGACCAGCACCTGATCGGCGAAGGTGGCGGGGCGGAGGGAGGCGTAGAGGGCCACCGCGGGGACCAGCACCGCGGCCTGGGTGACGGCCCGGAGCGCCTTGTGTTCCACGGCGCGGGAGACGAAGAAGATGTAGGCGAGCGCCAGCAGGAGCAACCCGCCAGGGATAAGCACATGCTCGCCCATCTGGGGGCCGTACTCCCCCCGCTCGGCGTCGTCCCGGAGGATCTCCAGGGCGTAGCGGAGGAACCCGTAGGCGAAAGTGAACAGCAGGAAGACCTGCCCACGGAACCGCTGGTGCTTACGTTGGAGCATCACCAGGGCGAAGAGCGAGAGGCCGACCAGCGACTCGTAGATCTGGGTCGGATGCACCGGCATCGAATAAGCGGTGTCGGGGCCGATGAGGTTGCGCTCCACGTGGGCGAACCAGGCGGGAGAACCGGTGCCCTTCTCCAGGGTGCCATCGGGCCAGTGGGGGAAGGTGCCGAGCTTCTTGAGGAAGGCGGGGGCCCCGTCGGAGAGCCGCTTGCCGAAGTCGCAGCCGAAGAGGTAACAGCCGACCCGGGTGATCATCAGGCCGGTGGCGAGGCTGGGAACCGCCACGTCCGCCCAGGGGAGCAGCGGGAGTTTTTTGTGCTTGAGGTAGAGCCAGCTCCCGAGGAAGCCGCCGAGGAAACCGCCGTAAGCGACGAGGCCGCCGCGGCGCAGGGCGAAGATGTCGGAGAAGGATTTGAACTCGTCCGGGTTGGTGGCCACGTACAGCACCCGCGAGCCGAGGATGGCCAGCAGCGCGGTGAAGACGTAGTTGTTCGCCATCTCCTCCTGCGGGAGCCCGTCGCGCTTGGCCAGGCCGAGGGTCAGGTACCAGCCGACCACGATGGAGAGCCCCAGCATCACGCCGTAGCTGTAGATGGGGATGCTCGTCACCTTGCCGAGCAGGGGGAGCTCCCAGCCCGGGAACGGGATGCGGAACAGGATGGGATGCATGCCGCAAGCCCACTACCATTGTGCCCACCGACGGCAAGCGTTGAAACGTTTCCTGGTGCGGTGAGGGCGGGGGTATCACCTTCCCTCGTGGGACACGGTAGCCTCACCGGTTCCCCGCCGTATGCACCCCTACGCGCGCAAAGGAAACGACGGTCGCGCCGTTGGTTCCGCTCCTATGCGCGCGTAGGGGTGCATACGGCGAAGGGAACCAAGAACAGGCTACCTTGGGGAGACTGTGCAGCGAAGAAGACCAGGACGGCGCAACGCCGCCCCTGCGCTCGAAGCGCGGAGGCTGGTACAACAACGCACTCACAGCACCAGGAAACGTCTCAAAGAGCAGGAAGGGGAGCCCTTCCGTCAGGGGGAACCCAGACGTAACGCACCTCCCACCGCCGCGCAAGCCCGAAAGCGAGGGACTTGACCCCCGCGGGGGTCGGGGGTTGGTTGCCACCGATGAACGAGCCCCGCGGGCCCCTCGACCTCGTGAAGCTGGAGACCCCCGGGTTGACGGCCTCGTTCTGGGGGGCGGTGGGGCTGTTCACGCTGGCCTTCTTCGTGACGCCGTACCTGCCACTGATCGACTACCACCAGCACGTGGCGCTGGGGGCGATCATGCACCGACTCTTCCGCGCCAGCGCCCCGGAGCATGCGCTCTACGAGGTGAACTACATCACCTACAACGGGGGATTCCACCTGCTGGTGGCGCTGCTGTCCTTCGTGATGAAGCCGGAGAACGCAGGGCGCGTGGTGATGGCGGCGTACCCGGCGCTGCTGGGGCTGGCGGCGCTGGCGGTGGTTCGGGAGGCGGATCGGCCCCGCTGGTACGCCTGCCTGGTGCTGCCAGCAGTCTACAGCCGGGGCATGTCCTGGGGGTTCGCCAACTGGAACCTCACCTTCCCCGTGGCCTTGCTGGGGATCACCTGGTTCCTGCGCTACGCCCGGGGGGAGCGGGCGATGCTGCCTCGGCTGCTGCTCTGCTCCTGCTTCTGCGCCTACGGGCACGTGCTGGCGATGTTGTGCCTGTGCTTCGGCATGGGGATCATCCAGCTATCGCGGCTGAAGGATCTGGGCCCCACCTGGGGTGCCCGCCTGGGGAAGCTGATCTCCACGCCGCTGCCGGTGATGCCGGGGATCCTCTGGTGCGTCTTTGTCTTCCGGTACCAGACCGCCTCGTCGTTCTCCAACTGGGAGGAGTCCTCCCTGGACGGGCTGGACGACCCGCTCTGGTACAAGCTCCGGCACCTGCTGACGATGACCACGGGGAACACCTACGACCTGTCCGACAGCATCCTGCTGGGGATGGCGCTGCTGGTGGCGCTGCTGCTGTCCACCGCGGGCGCCCAGGAGTTCCAGTCCTCCGAGGACCAGGCGCGGCTCGATCTGAAGGCGATCCGGTGGCTGTGCGTGGCCTTCTTCGGCTGCTACCTGGTCATCCCCAAGGTCTTCGTCGCCACCTGGTTCGTCTACGAGCGGTTCCCGACGCTGGCGCTGGTGTTCCTGGCGGGGGCGATCCCGCTGCGGCTGGTGCCCCACCGGGAGGAATTGCAGGCGGTCGCCGCGGGGCTTGGGGTCGCCGCCGGGGCCAACACCGCCCGGATCTGGGCCACCATGGGGGGCGCCCAGGACGCCTCGGCCATCATCGACGCCATCCCGGAGAACCGGAAGGTGGTCGCCGTCACCTACGAGCCCGCCGCCGACCGGATCTCCCGGGAGGTGTACGTGCACCTGCCGGGGCTCTATCAGGCCCGCCGCCCCGGGCAGATCGCCTACACCTTCACCAAGTTCGAGAGCATGCCGGTCCATTACCGCCCGGGCAAGGCGCTGCCCGCGGGCCCGCCGGGCTTCGAGTGGGACGCGAACAAGGTCGACTTCCGTGCCTCCTGGACCCACGCCTACGATACGGCCCTGGTCCGCGCCCCCGCCACCCACGAGGATCCGACCCGCCTCGTCTTCAAGGAGCAAGCCTACCGGGTCAAGGTGATGGCCCGCCGGGGGCGGTTCTGGCTCTACGACATCAGCGCCCTGGCGCACCCCCCGGCGCTCACCGTCCCCCGCTCCCCTGACGATCCCTAGCTAGCCACGCTCCCCCCCGGGCATGCTAAGGGGGTGGCTCCGCAGTGCAACGACGTTCCGAGAGTCACTGGCGCCCCGCCGCGCTCATCTACCTGGCCCTGGCGGTGTTCGCTCTGGGCCTATCGCTTGTGGTCCGCGAGGGGCATCCCTTCGATCATCCTGCGCCCTGGCTCCTCTTGCCTCCGATCCAGGCGCTCTCCCTCAGCGCGCTCCTCGGCGCCGCCTTCGCCGCCCTGGTCGTCGCCTCCACGCGCCTCTTCGTCGCCCGCTTCGGCTGGGCGCGCCGCCTCCAGGACGAGCTGAGCCCCTCCGCCCGGGGGCTCGCCCTCGGCCCCTTGCTGCTGCTGGCGCTCCTCTCCAGCGCCGCGGAGGAGCTCTTCTTCCGCGCCCTCCTCGAGCCCGCGACCGGTCTGTTCCTCTCCAGCCTGCTCTTCGGCCTGGCGCACCGCGCCCGCGGACAGGCTCGCTGGGTCTGGTCCCTCTGGGCGGCCTCCGTCGGCCTCGGCCTCGGCTTCATCTTCCGCCTCACCGGCTCCCTCCTCGGGCCGCTGCTCGCTCACGCCGCCGTCAACGCCCTCAACCTGCTGTTCCTCCGGGACAGCCCCCTGCCCTCGGGCCCGCGCCGCGCCTCCTTCCGGTCGCCCTGATGGCCGAATGCCCTCACGCGCTGGCCTGCTCCGGGTGCACCCAGCAGGGCGTCCCCTACGGCGAGCAGCTCGCGCGCAAGCAGCGCCGCCTCCTCGACGCGCTGCGGCCGTTCCCCGAGCTGACCGGCATCCGGGCCGCGCCCGTCGCCCCGGCGACGCCGAACCTCGCCTACCGCACCCGCGCCAAGTGGATCGTCGGCCCCGGCGGCGCTCTCGGTCTCTTTGCCCGGGGGCTCGACCACCAGGTCGTCGACCTGCCGGGCTGCCAGGTCGTCGCCCCGGTGTTGCTCCGCGTCGGCCAGCTCGTCCGCGAGGCCCTTGCCACCTCGGGGTGGCTCCGCCAGCACCTCCGCGCCGTCGACCTCCGGGAGATCTCCTCCCCGGCCTGCTCCGGCGCCCTGCTCACCCTGGTCGTCCACGACCGACCTCGCCCCTCCGTCGAGCAGGCGCGCGCCGTCGCGGCGGACCTCGCCGCTCGCTCCCGGGAGATCCTCGGCGTCGCCCTCAGCCTGGTCTCCCCTGGATCCCCCCAGGTCCTCGGCCCCACCACCCTCCACCTCCACGGGCTCTCCGAGGCCGACGACCTGGCCGGGGACGCCCTGATCCGCGCCACCTTCGGCGCCTTCGCCCAGGCCCACCGGGGCCAGGCCGCCGCGCTCCAGCGGGCCATCGCCGCGGTCGCCCGCGGGCCCGTCCTCGAGCTCTACGGAGGCTCCGGCTCCTTGGGCCTCGCCGTCGCTCGCCCGATAGGTGAAGACGTCGCTGCCATTGAAGTCC
>CAZSDX010000425.1:0-6480 GCA_964605685.1 uncultured Polyangiaceae bacterium | reverse complement strand
TGGCTGCCCCCGGAGGCCGCCGAGCCGCCGCTGCCCCCCGGGAAAAGGGAGGAACCCCCGGCCCCGCCTGCCCCGGCCCCCGCCCCGTCGCCGCCTGCGCCGGACGAGTTCTTCGAGCCACCCTTGTTGACGACGATGCTGGCGTCCTTGCTGGAGCCTGCGTCATCCTCGGTGCCGCAGGCGAGAGGGAGCAGGGCGGCGAGGGGGAGGAGCCAGAGGAGGGAGCGGTACGGCATGGCCCCCCGAGGGTATCACGGCTGCCGGGCGGGAGGGACCAGCGGCGGGCGGCGAGAGGAGACGATCTCGGAGGCCATGGGCTCGGCGGCCCGGAGCATCTCGACGGCCGCCTTGCGGGCGGCGTCGGAGACGGTGGCGCCGCTGATCATCCGGGCCAGCTCCTGGACTCGAGGTTTGCTCTTGACCTCGACGATGGTGCTCCGGGTGACGCCGTTCTCGACCGACTTGTGGACGACGAAGTGGGTGGTACCAAAGGCGGCGATCTGGGCCAGGTGGGTGATGCAGATGACCTGTCGGTGGCGGGCGACGTCGGCCATGGCGCGTCCGATGGCCTCCGCGACGGCGCCACCCACACCGGTGTCCACCTCGTCGAAGATGTAGGCCCCGGCGGGGGCCACGTCGGCCAGCACCCGCTTGAGGGCCAGCAGCGCCCGGGACAGCTCGCCGCCGGAGGCCACCTTGCGCAGCGGCCTGGGCTCGACCCCCTTGTTGGGCGCGATCAGGAACTCGACCCGGTCCAGGCCATCGCGGGAGAGGCGCGCCCCCTGGAAGTTCAACCCGTCGCGGTCGTCGACCTGCAGCGGCGCCACCTCGACGACCACACGGGCCGTCCCCATGCCGAGGGCCGCCAGCTCGCGGGTGATGCCGTCGGAGAGCTTGCTGGCCGCCGCCGCCCGCTTGACCGAGAGCGCTCGCGCCAGCTCGCCCACCTGATCGAGGAGCCGCTCGCGCTGCGCCTCCAGCTCCGCCAGGCGCTCCTCGGAGGTGGATAGCGCGTCGTACTCCGCCTGCAGCTTGTCCCGCTCGCGAAGCACGTCCGACAGCTCGGGCCCGTACTGGCGCTTCAGCTTCTCCAGGGCGTAGAGCCGCTCGTCGATCTTCTCGAGCCGATCAGGGTCCGACTCAACCCTCTCGGCGATCCGCGAGATCTGCCACGACGCCTCGACCAGCTCGCTGCGGGCGGCGTCGATGGTGGTGGCGATGGCGTCCAGCGCGGGCTCGTAGGCAGAGGCAGCCCGGAGATCGGAGACGATGCGCCCCAGCTCGTCGCCGATGGCCCCCTCGTCATCGGTGAGGCGGCTGACGCTGCGGCCGGTGGCGTTCCGGATGCGATCGGCGTGGCGGAGGCGGTTGCGCTCGGCCTGGAGCTCGTCCTCCTCGCCGGGCCTGGGGTCGACCTCGCTGAAGGCGGCGAGCTGGAAGGAGAGGTAGGCCTCCCGCTGGGCCCGGGAGCGGACCAGTTCGGCCTCCTTCTGGCACTGCTGGGCGAGGGCCCGCAGCTCGTCGAATTTCGCCGCCACGGCGTCGCGCTCGGCGCTGAGGGAGGCGAAGTCGTCGAGGTAGCCGAGGTGCGTCCCCGGGTCGGTGAGGGAGACGCTCTCGTGCTGGGAAGCGATATCCATCAGCAGCGGGCCGAAGGAGGCCAGCTCGGCCACGGTGCAGAGGCGCCCGTTGAGGTAAGCCCGCGAGCGCCCGCTCTGGGTCACCACGCGCCGGATCACTAGCTCGTCCCGGAACGGGATCCCCACCGACTGGAGGTGGCGGGCCGCCGCATCGTCAGGGCCCAGGGTGAACAGCGCCTCCACCTCGGCGTCGTCGGCGCCGTGGCGGATCACGTCGGGGCTCGCTCGCCCCCCCAGGAGCAGCCCGATCGCGTCGACCAGGATCGATTTCCCGGCGCCGGTTTCTCCGGTGAGTACGTTGAGACCCGGACCGAGCTCCAGTTCGAGCTGGTCGATGAGGACAAAGTTGCGGACGCGGAGGGTCGCGAGCATGGGGGTTGGTGAGGCGAAAGGAGGCTTACCACAAGGGACCGATTGTCCAGGAGGAGGTGTGCGGTGGTCAGGGAGGGAAGCGTCGACAAAAGAAGAACTTTCTTCAATAAAATCATGATGTTACTGGTCGGTAATTGATATGCTGTTTGACCGTGGCGGCGCCGTTTCGATAGTGTGCGCCGGGTGGGAGCCAACAGGCTTGACAAGAGACCCCATTCTTGCGGGGTTGTCACCCGGGGCTCCTGACACCCTCCCCTCGCTCTCCTCAAGGAACTCCATGGCGGCACGCCCCGAGCGCAGCTCCGCGAAACCCAAGGCCCCCTCGAAAGCCCCCCCGGCTCCCCCCTCCAAGCCTTCCGGCAAGAAGGCAGGGCCCCCCAAGGAGAAGGGCAAGGCCACCCGACCGGCCCCCTCCCCGGCTCCTCCCGCCAAGGGCTCCAAACCTGCCAAGGCCCCCGAGAGGCCCGCCAAGGCCCCCGAGAAGTCCGCCAAGGCATTGGCCAAGAATTCCAAGGCACCGGCCAAGACCTCCAAGGCCCCCGAGAAGACCTCCAAGGCCCCCGAGAAGCCCTCCAAGGCACCGGCCAAGACCTCCAAGGCCCCCGAGAAGACCTCCAAGGCACCGGCCAAGACACCCAAGGCCCCCGAGAAGCCCGCCAAGGCATCGGCCAAGACCTCCAAGGCCCCCGAGAAGCCCGCCAAGGCATCGGCCAAGACACCCAAGGCCGAGGGAAAGGCGAGCAAGGCAAAGACAAGCAGGGTCGAGGAGAAGGCGACGAAGAAGGGGAAGGTTCCGGGGGCGAGGCCCTCGCGGACGCTGCCTACCCGGGTTCCGACGAGCAAGCTGCCGCTGCGGGTGGTGCCGCCGCCGAAGCAGTACACGCTGGAGGAGCGGGCGAGGATGGTGGAGGAGCGGCTGGCGAAGACCCCAGAGGAGTTCCGCCGGACTTACCAGGACCTCTTCAACATGTCGTGGGTGTTCCACGACGCGGCGCTGGAGGGGGTCGTCTACACGCCCCAGGAGCTCCGGGCAGCGCTGGACCCTCCCGGACCGGTGGCGGTGGACTCGAGCTTGCAGCCGGTGTGCGACGAGATCCGGCGCTACCGGGAGGCCATCCTTTACTGCCAAGAACAGGCCACCAAGAAGCGGCAGCCGGTCTCCACGGACATGATCAAGAAGCTCTACCTCATCCTGCACCCGGAGGAGGGGGATCTGAAGTCGGTGAAGTACCGCAAGGAGATCCCGCAGCACCGGCTGTACTTCCACGAGTACGCGGCCCCCGACAAGATCGGGAGCAAGGTGAGGCAGGTGGTGGACTGGGTGAACGACCCGGAGACGCGCAAGGGGCGGAACATCATCCGGATCGCCGGGCGAGCCCACTACGATCTGCTGCGGACCTTCCCCTTCCCGACGGACAGCGGGCGGGTGGCGCGGCTCTTCATGAACATGCTGCTGATGCGGGCCGGGTACCCCCCGGCGATCATCCACTCGACGGATCGCCAGAGGTACTACGAGGCGCTCAAGGGGTCAGCGGTGATCATCAACACCATGGTCCAAGAGGCCATCGAGAACGCGCTGACCAGCATCGAGAAGATGCTGGACGAGCACGAGACCCGCACCCGCTCGTTCGCCTGAACCTCGGCTCACCTCGGGCGCTGCAGGGCGTGTATACTGGGAGTTCTTCATGTCGTCGCCCCGCTCCGTTCGCGCGAGCCTCCCACCCTCCACGCCTCGCTACCGCGTCGAAGCGAGGGTCGGAGGGGGCGGCATGGGGGAGATCTTCCGGGCCACCGACCAGACCACCGGGGAGCCGGTGGCGATCAAGCTGCTGCGCACCGGGGTGTCCCCCCACGAGGAGGCCCGCTTCCGCAGGGAGGTCAAGGTGCTCGCGGACCTGCGGCACCCCAACGTGGTGCGCTACATCGACCACGGGGTGTGGCCCGGAGGGCGCCCCTTCCTGGCGATGGAGTGGCTCGACGGCGAGGACATGGAGGCGCGGCGCAAGCGAGAGCCTCCCGGGATGAGCGACGCGGTGGAGGCGATCCGGCGGGCGGCGGCGGCGCTGGCGGCGGTGCATGCCCGGGGGGTGGTCCACCGGGACATCAAGCTGGCGAACCTGTGGCTCTGCGACCGGCGGATCCAGCGGGTGAAGCTCATCGACTTCGGGGTGGTGAAGCTGCCGGAAGACGACGGGTTCACCACCCAGCCAGGCGCCATCGTCGGCACGCCGTTCCACATGGCGCCGGAGCAGGCCCGCAACGAGCCCATCACGCCCCGCTCCGACGTGTACTCGCTGGGCTCGGTGCTCTTCTTCCTGCTCACCGGTCGGCTCGTCTTCCCATCCGAGCACCTGGTCGCCTTGCTGGGGCACCTGGTGCTGGAAGACGCGCCACGGGTCTCCACGCTGCGCCCCGACGTGCCGGAGCCCCTCGACCTGCTCATCGCCCGCTGCCTCGACCGGGACGCCTCCGCCCGCTACCAGGACGGAGGCGAGCTGGCACGGGCCCTGGCCCGGGTCGGTGACCTGCCCAACACCCCTCCCCCTCCCCGCACCTCCGCCACCCGCTCCACCACCCGGCCGAACACCTCCTCCGGTTCCATCAGCGTCCAGATAGGTCAAGAATCACCCACACCCGCCCGCCCCTCGGAGCGACGCCCGAGCCGCCCGCTCCGGGCCGCCGCAGGGCGGCGCCTGGTGGCGGTGGTGCTCGCCGCGCTGGAGCAAGGGCTGCTGCCGAAGGAGCTACGCCGCTCGCTCCAGGGGGTGATGGCCGGGGGCGATCACGTGGAGCCGATCCGGGGCGAGCGGCTGGTGCTGGTGCTGGGGCTCACCGCGTCGGAAGGGGACGAGGCGCTGCGGGCGGCCCAGGCGGCGCTGCTCATCCAGCGGATGGCCCCGGGGGCGCGGGTGGCCCTGGCCTCGGGCTACGTGCGGGAGGCGGAGCGGGGTCTCTCGTCGGAGACCCTGGAGCGCGCCGCCTGGCTGCTGGAGCACACCGGCAGCGGCGAGGTGCGCATCGACCGGGAGGCGGCGCCGCTGCTGGGCACCCGGTTCCGGCTGCAGGAGGACGCCCAGGGGACGACGCTCCAGGGGGAGGAGGAGGGGCTAGGGCGAACGCGCCACCTCCTGGGGCGTCCGACCCCGACGGTGGGGCGAGACGAGGAGTTCGCCGCCCTGGCGACGACCTTCCAGGAGACGCTCGCCGACGCCCGGCCCCGGGCGGTACTGGTGGTGGGTCCCGCAGGGATCGGCAAGAGCCGGCTGAGGTACGAATTGACCCGGTGGCTCCGGGCGCACCCGGAGGTGCCGGACATCCTGCTGTGCCGGGGCGATCCGCTCTCGGATCGGAGCGGGCTGAGCCTGCTGGGGCGCGCGCTCCGGGTCCGGGCGGGTATCTTCGACGGGGAGGATCCCCGGCGCCAGATCGCCAAGCTCCAGGGCTTTCTGGGGCCGCTGCTGGGCCACGACGCGAGGAGCGAGTCCTTCCTGGGGGAGCTGCTGGGGGTGAGGAGCGGCGAGGCGAGCGAGGGGCTGCTGGCGGCGCGGCAGGAGCCCAAGCTGATGCTCGGGAGGCTCCAGGCGGCCTTCGAGGCGCTGCTGCGGGCCGACGGGAGGCGGGCGGCGCAGGTGCTCATCCTGGAGGACTGCCACTGGGTCGACGAGCTGACCCGGAGCCTGGTGGGTTGGGCGCTGGCCTCCGACCGGCTGCGCTTCGTGGTGTTCGCCTTCGCACGCCCCGAGTTCGACCCGGCGGCGCTCTCCTGGCCCCTGGCGAGGCGCATCGATCTGAAGCCGCTGGAGGCCGGCGACGCCCGGCGACTGGTGGGCGAGGCGCTGCCGGGGCTGGACGAGGCCACCGCGGAGGCGATCGTGGAGCGGGCGGGGGGCAACGTCCTCTTCCTGGAGGAGCTGATCCGCTACGCGGCGGAGGGCCACCAGGGACTGCCGCTCACGGTGCAGGCGCTGGTGCAGCACCGGCTGGACGCGATGGATCCGGCGCTGCGCTCGGTGGCCCGCGCGGCGAGCGTGTTCGGGCGATCGAGCTGGTCGGCAGGGGTGGAGGCGCTCCTCGACGCTCCCTGCGACGAGGCCCTGGAAGAGCTGGCGCAGGGGGAGATCCTCACGGAGAACGAGGCGAGCCGGTTCGCAGGCCAGCGGGAGTGGACCTTCCGCCACGCCCTGGTGCGGGAGGCGGTGTACGCCTCGCTCCTGGACGAGGACCGGGTGCGCTTCCACGGCAAGGCGGCCTTGTGGCTGGAGGTGGCCGGGGAGGAGGATCTGGCCACGCTGGCCTGGCACGTCGAGCAGAGCGGCGACCGGGCTCGGGCGGGCGAGCTCTACGCCCGCGCCACCACCCAGGCCCAGGCCGGCGGCTACCTCGACAGCGTGCTGACCCTGGCGGACAGCGGGCTGGCCTGCGCCCCGGAGCCGGGGCTGCGGGGAAGGCTGCTGGCGGCCAAGGCCCA
>CAZSDX010000424.1:0-6492 GCA_964605685.1 uncultured Polyangiaceae bacterium | reverse complement strand
CAGCGGATGCCGGAATCGCTGGACGGTCGGCAGGGAAGACGCTCGTCGCCCCCGCCCCCCCCGCCCCCCAAGGCAAGACCCAGCGCGCCTCCCCCTGACCCTGGGCCCGCGGTCAACCCGGCCGGGGTGTCGTACACCCGGCGGAAGACCGCGGCGTACGACACCGCGTACCTGGCCTCGGGGGAGAGCGAGCCCCGGTGGGAATCCGGGGAGCGAACGACGGTGCCCCCGATGCCGTCCGCGAAGATCCCCGCAGAAGCGCTGGAAGAGGAGCCGCCGCGGGTGCCCGAGCCTCCCCGGTCCTCGCCGAGCGAGGGGCGGTACGCGATCATCCAGCCCCGGACCGCCAGGAAGCGCTAACGCCCGGGGAGGGTGGGGTGTTCCAGGGGGAGCGTTGCGCTTGCGCAAAAGACCGTGTTGCTCCGGGTCGCGTTGACGGAGAGGGAGGGCGTTCTCAGCTTGCTCCGGGTGACGGTCTCGGAATCCTCCCCGGAAGCGCTGTGGTCCCTGGCGCCGGTCCGCGCTACCCCTGGGTGGCAGCGTTCTGGCATGAATTCCTCTCCTCCTCCCGCCCACGATGAGCCCACTCCGCGGCCAGGGTTCGTGTTCCTGCGGGCGCCGCACTACCGCAAGGCCCACGAGTGGATGTTCGTGCTGCGCTCCGTGGGGCTGGATGGAGTGATCCGGCCCACGGTGGATGGCGGCTGGGGGGTGCAGGTGGTGGAGGAGCATGCGGCCCGGGCCGTCGAGAACCTGAGGGCCTACGAGGCGGAGAACCGGGACTGGCCGCCGGCGAAGCCCCGGAGCGCGCCGCTCTACGAGGGGTCGCTGTGGGCGGGGGCGATCCTCGGGTCGCTGGCGCTGTTCTTCCAGACGACAGGGCCGTCGAGGTTGCAGAGCGAGTGGTTTGCGCGGGGGACAGCGAGCGCGTTCGACATCCTCCACGGCAAGCCGTGGCAGGCGGTGACGGCGCTGACGCTGCATGCGGACGCGCAGCATGTGCTGGGGAACGTGCTGGCGGGGACGCTGTTCCTGTCGGCGGTGCACCGGAGGCTGGGGGTGGGGCTCGGGACGCTGGCGGTGTTGCTGTCCGGGGTGCTGGGGAACCTGCTGAACGCGCTGTGGTACGGCGCAGGGCACCGGAGCATCGGGGCGTCGACGGCGGTGTTCGGGGCGGTGGGGGTGCTGGCGGCGGTGCAGGCGCTGCTCAACCGGGAGGAGCGCCTGGCAGGGACGCAGGGGAAGATGGCGCTAGGGAAGCCGCTGGTGGGCGGGGCCGCGCTGCTGGGGTTGCTCGGGGCGGGGGGTGTCAACACGGACCTGTACGCGCACCTGTTTGGCTTCGTGGCGGGACTGGCGGTGGGCGGCGGCGCCGGGTTGCTGGTGCGCAGGCGGGAGGAGCCGCTGCCGGAGCTGCTCCAGGTGGGGATGGCGTCGCTGTCGGCGGCGGTGGTGCTGGGGGCGTGGGGGATGGCGTGGTGGGTCCGCTGAAGGCCAGCGGGGAAATTCGCGCGGCGCAGGGAAGGACGTATCCTGCGCCGCCGTGCTGAAGATCGAGGCCGAGGACACGAGTCTGGACGTATTCCAGGGGCAGGTGGTGTCGCCCGTGGGGACGCCGCACGTCCAGTACCTGCTGGAGCGCAAGCTCGGCATTGGCGGGATGAGCGTGGTGTACGAGGCGAGGCGGAGGACGCCGCAGGGAGAGACGCCGACGGTGGTGAAGCTGATGCTGCCGAGGTTTGTCCAGGAGAACCAGCAGATCGCGCTGACGGCGCTGAGCAAGGAGGCGCAGGCGCTGCAGCGGCTCAACGATCGGGTGCCGCCGACGCCGTTCGTGGTGAGGTTTTACGACGTGGGGTTTCTGGAGGTGCATTTCGGCGGGGGGAGGCTGAGCCTGCCGTGGCTGTCGCTGGAGTTCGTTGAAGGGGGTGATCCCGGGACCACGCTGGCAGAGCGGATCGACCATGCGCTGCATGCGCTGGGGCATGCGTTCAATGCGAGCCGCGCGCTGAGGGCGATCGACAACATCTGCCAGGGGATGACGGCGGTGCACGAGGTGGGGGTGATCCACCGGGATCTGAAGCCGGATAACATCCTGTGCTGCGGGTTCGGGGATGACGAGATCTTCAAGATCACCGACTTCGGGATCTCGAGGTCGGCGGGGATGAAGGCGACGTTTTTGGGGTTTCCGGTGGGGACGCCGGGGTACGTGCCGGTGGAGCAAGCGAACCCGAACAACCCGCAGATCGGTCCCTGGACGGACGTGTTCGCCCTGGGGGCCATCGCGTACTACATCCTCGCAGGGGAGGATCTGTTCCCGGCGACGAACCTGTACGCGGCGATCGCGGCGGCGCAGCTGCCGACGAGGCGCAGCATCCGGGAGTCCCGGTGGCTGGACCCGGAGTTGCAGGCGTCGTCGTGGCGGTGCGATCGACTCGATGAGGTGATCGCCCGGGCCACCGCCGCCAAGCCGCAGGATCGCCCCCGGAGCGCCCAGGAGCTGGGGGCGCTGTTCCAGGCGTGCCTCGGGGAGAGCGGCCCTTCGAGAGCGTCGCTGAGGAAGTTCCACGAGAGCGCGCTGCACCGGGGTCCGCACACCAACCCGGGGGGCGCGCCGGGGCGAAGCTGGGTGATCCGGCAGGCCCCCGGGCAGATCGAAGAGGTGCGGCACGTGGCGTGGAACAGCGACGGGACGGCGCTGGTGGCGACATCAGAGGGGCTGTCGTACTGGACCGGTACCGCGTGGCAACGGGTCCCGCTGGAGGGCTACCCGGACCCGAAGGGGCTGCGGTTCGTCCGGTCGCTGGCGCCGAACCAGTGGCTGCTGGGGGGGGACGGGGCCACGCTGGCGTCGTTCACGCCGAGGGGGCTGGGGAAGGTGATCCAGGGGGCCAACGGGGACATGACGATCTCTCACGCCAGCGGCAACATCAACGACCTGGCGGTGGCGGTGGCGACGGTGCCCGAGCAGCCCCCGATGCTGTTCGGGATCGCGGCGCGGCGGTGGATGCGCCAGGTACCGCTGCCGGACGTGGCCTCGGTGAACGGGGTGGAGCAGCTCGACGACAGCGCCTGGCTGGTGGTGGGGCGCACCGTGGAGGGCGAGGGGTTCGCGCTGCTGTACGAGCCGCTCCAGTGGGAGCTGACGCCGGTGCCGCTGCCGGAGACGCGGGCCATGCTGTCCTGCTCCGCGGTGCCGGGGCTGGGGCTGGGGGTCGCCGTGGGGACCGGAGGCACCGTGGTTATCCTGGAGGAGCGGGCCGCGCGGCTCGACGCCATCGGGGAGCGGCCCGATCTGGCGGCGGTGGCGGTGGATCAGGCGCGAACGGTGTGGGCCAGCTCCCTGGGGAGGATCTACAGCCGTGAGCTGGTCCCCGGGGGCTCGTGGCGCCGCGCCTGGGTCGACCCCGCCTGGACCAGCCCGCTGATCTCGCTCCACGCGAGCCCGAACGTCGTCCGGGCGATGTCGCCGGACGGCGGGATCCTGGAGGGGATCGCCCGGTCACGGTGAGCTCGCTGGCTTGCGGGAGGGAGGGGCCAGGACTAGCGTCCGGCGCATGTCCCAGCACACCACGATGAGGCGCCTGACCGCGCCGGACATCACCGCGCGCAAGGGAGGCGACCCCATCGTCTCGCTCACCTCGTACCACGCGCATACCGCGGCCATTGCGGACAAATACGTGGATTTTCTCCTGGTCGGCGACTCGGTGGGGATGGTCATGTACGGCTTCGAGTCGACGCTGCCGGTGCCCCTGGAGCTGATGATCATGCATGGCCGGGCGGTGGTGCGCGGGGCGAAGCGGGCGCTGGTGGTCGTGGATATGCCCTTCGGGACCTACGAGGAGAGCCCGATCCAGGCGTTCCACAACGCCGCACGGGTGATGAAGGAGACCCAGTGCGGCGCCATCAAGCTGGAGGGAGGGCGCCGCATGGGCGAGACCATCCGGTTCCTGACGGAGCGGGGGATCCCGGTGATGGCCCACATCGGGCTGACCCCCCAGGCGATCAACGCGCTGGGTGGGTTCAAGACCCAGGGGCGCTCCCAGGACCAGTGGGCCTCCATCGAGGAGGACGCCCAGGCGGTCGCCGAGGCCGGCGCCTTCGCCGTGGTGCTGGAGGCGCTGGCCGAGCCCCTCGCGGCCAAGATCACCCGTACCGTCGCGATCCCGACCATCGGGATCGGGGCGTCGCCGGCCTGCGACGGTCAGATCCTGGTGATGGAGGACATGCTCGGCCTTTCCCCTCGTGTGCCGAAATTTGTCAAGGAATTCGGGAAGGTAGGCGAAGCCATCGAGGGGGCCATCCGGCTCTATGCCGACGAGGTGCGCTCGCGCCAGTTCCCCGCGCCGGAGCACACCTACGAGATGAAGAGCTCGTTACTTCTTCTTCTGCTTCTCTCGCTCCCGGATGGCCGCGATCGCCTCGTTCAGCTTCCCGTCCCCCTGGATGCACGCGTAGCAATTGGTCTTGCTGTACCACTTGCCGCAGTCCTTGTTCGCCCCGGTCATCGGCGTGAGGAACATCAGCGCGCGGCTGTCCCCGTGCTCCTTGGCTTCGAGGAAGATCTGGCGGAGCTTCGCCGCCTGGGAGCAGATGGCCTTGGGGCCCACGCTGGCGGTGTTGCGCAGGTCAAGGACGACCTTGAGCGAGGGGGAGGCGCGGTCGCGGGTCTTCTGGAGCGACTCGCCGGCCTTCTTCTTCACGAAAGCGCTGGCCTTGGGGGAGACCAGCAGAGCGTAGAGGACATCCGGGCCGCCGCTTCCGGCTTTTTCCTCCAGGAACGCGAAGATCGGGTCCGGCTTCTTCTCGTTGAGGGTGAGCCGGATCAGGTCTTCCTGGACCTCGGGGGCGGCGCTGGCCTCGGGGTCGACGGCGAACAGCTCGCCAAAGGCCGCGAGGGCGTCCTCGGTGCTCTTCTGGTCGACCTGGGCGCTGGCGATGGCGCGAAGCAGCCTGGGGTCCCGGGGAGCCTTGTCTTTGAGGGCAAGGAGGGCCTTGGCGCCTTGCTTCTTCGCCTCGTCGATCTCGGCCTCGGAGAGGGTCGTCGGGGGGGGCTCCGGCGCTGCGGAGGTGGAGCCGCTGGCGGAGGCGACGGCTCCCTTTCCGGCCGCGGGATCGCCTCGGAAGGCGAGGGCGACCACGAGGAGGAGGAAGAGGAGGCCGACGCCTGCGGCTCCGGCCTGGACGCGGCGATCCTGGAGCCAGGGGGGGAGGGCGGCGAGGGGGGATCCCCCCTGGACCGGGAGCGTCGTGGCCTCGCTGGGGCGCTGGGCGGAGGGGTCCGAAGAAGCGACAGGGCGCGCTCCGGTCTGGGCGAAGCTGGCGGGGGCGGAGGGAGGGGAGAAGGCGTCGAGGGCGGCGAGGGCGGCGCGGGCGTCGGGGTAGCGCTCGTCGGGGATCTTGGCGAGGAGGGTGCGGATGATCTCTTCGACGGCGGGGGGGATGTCCCGGTCGGGGCAGACCTCGGCGAAGGAGGGGACAGGCTTGGAGATCACCATGCCCAGGATCTGCACCGGGTTGGCCGCGACGAAGGGTCGGCGGCCGGTGACCAGTTCGAAGAACATGACGCCGAGGGCGTAGAGGTCGGCGCGGTGGTCGACCTCCTGACCGAGGGCCTGCTCGGGGGCCATGTACTCCGGCGTGCCGTAGACCATGCCGAGCTTGGTGAGGGCGGCGGAGGTGGGGGAGACCTTCCCCTCGGGGGCGCTGACCAGGTCGCCGACGGGGACCTTGGCGATGCCGAAGTCGAGCATCTTGACGAAGTCAGGGTCGTCGTCGCGCTGGACGAGCATCACGTTCTCGGGCTTGAGATCCCGGTGGACGATGCTGAGCCCGTGGGCGCGGATCAGCCCCTGGAGGATCTGCCGGACGATGTGGACGGCGCGCTCGACCGGGAAGGGTTCGCCACGATCAAGGAGCTCGCGGAGGTTGCGGCCCTCGACGAACTCGAGAACGAGGAAGAAGGAGCCATCCGGGAGCTTGCCGAAGTCGTTGGCAGCGACGACGTTGGGGTGCTCGATACGGCTGGCGGCCATGGCCTCGCGTCCGAAGCGCTCGACGGCCTCGGAGAGCTGGGTCATCTCCGGGTGGAGCACCTTGATGGCGACCCGCTTGTGCAGGTGCAGATGCTCGGCCTGGTAGACGGCGCCCATGCCACCGACGCCGAGGACGCTGTCGATCCGGTAACGATCCGAGAGGGTCTGGCCGACGAGTCGCTGGGCGTCCTGGAACAGGCGATTCGCCTCGTCGATCGGTGCCTCGGGGGTGGGGATCGGCTCCGGCGTGGTCATCTCCGGGGCATCTTCCCCCGATCTTTTCCCATCGTCATCCCCGGAATGCAGGGGGCCTCCCCCCGGTGCCCCTCGCCTCTCAGTACGGGTTGTCGTCGCCGCCCTTGGGGGCGGGGGGCTTGGGAGTCGGCTTGGGCTTCTCCTCGGGGGGTTTGGGCTTGTCTTCGCCCTTCTTCTCCTCGGGCTTCTTCTCCTCGGGCTT
>CAZSDX010000423.1:0-6497 GCA_964605685.1 uncultured Polyangiaceae bacterium | reverse complement strand
CGGCGGGCTCCGGTGGGAGCGACGCAGGCTCGGGCGGGACAGGCGGCAGCGCAGGCGCCGGGGGCAGCGCGGGGGGGTGCGGCGACGGGAAGAAGGGGGACAAGGAGCAGTGCGACGGGGCGGATCTGGGCGGGCAGACCTGCGGGACGGTGCTGGACCCGACCTACGGGGGGAAGCTGGGGTGCAAGGCGAACTGCCAGTTTGATTTCTCCGGCTGCGCGAAGAACCCGGTGTGCGGCGACGGGGCGATCAACGTCACCGGCGAGGAGTGCGACGACAGCGACTTCGGCGGGAAGACCTGCGCCAAGGTGCTGAACAACCCGAACGCCTCGGGGGTGCTGACCTGCACCAAGGAGTGCAAGGTCGACGCGTCTGGTTGCAAGCAGGGGCCCTTCTGCGGCGACGGGAAGAAGGGGGACAACGAGGACTGCGACGGCGACGACCTGGGCACCGCGACCTGCGCCACGGCCACTGGCGATCCGAACAAGGGGGGCCTCCTCGCCTGCAAGGCGGACTGCAAGCTGGACACCACAGGCTGCGTCGACAACCCGAAGTGCGGCGACGGGAAGGTGAACAACGCGGGCGAGCAGTGCGACGGCGGTGACCTGGTGGGGGCCACTTGCAAGTCGGCGCTGGGGAACGTCAACGCCACCGGCACGCTGGCCTGCAAGGCGGACTGTCAGCTCGACACGTCCGGCTGCACGGTGCCTCCCTTCTGCGGCGACGGGAAGGTGAACAATGCGGGGGAAGCGTGCGACGGCCTCGACCTGGGCGGCGCCACCTGCGCGTCGCTCCTGGGCCAGGGCCACGAGGGGCAGCTCGTCTGCTCGCCGGACTGCACCATCAGCACGTCCAAGTGCGAGAAGGTTCCCTTCTGCGGCGACGGGGTGAAGAACGGCAGCGATGCCTGCGACGGCTCCGACCTGGGCGGCGCCACCTGCGCCAGCGTGGTCGGCTCCGGCAGCGAGGGCGGCCTGGCCTGCAAGGCGGATTGCACCTTTGACGTGGGCGCGTGCTCGATCCCATCGAGCTGCGGCAACGGGACCATCGACGCGGACAAGGGCGAGCAGTGCGACGGCAACCTGTTTGGAGGCAAGACCTGCGCGACGATCCTGGGGGATTCCAAGGCGGTGGGCTCGCTGGTGTGCACCGGAGCCTGCACCATCGACGCCTCGGGCTGCACCATCCCGCCCTACTGCGGCGACGGCAAGCTCAACCAGGCCAGCGAGGAGTGCGACGACGGCAACACCACCAACGGGGACGGCTGCAACAGCTCGTGCAAGGTGGTCTGCTTGGGGAGCGAGAAGAAGTTCGGGGTCAACTGCTACGTCGATTCGTGGACCTTCCCCTCGGACGAGTACAGGACCTGGGACGACGCCTCGGCCTTCTGCGTCGGCGGAGGCGGGCACCTGGTGTCCATCTCATCCAAGGCCGAGAACGATTTTGTCTACCTTGATGTGATGCCGAGCGGGCTCCTTGACCCCACCAGCCCCCGGTGGATCGGCCTCAACGACAAGAGCACCGAGGGGTCCTTTGTCTGGTCCTCGGGGGAGCCCTTGACCTACACCAACTGGCGTTCCGGGGAGCCCAACGACTCCGGGGGCAACGAGGACTGCGTCGAGCAGCGCTGGTCCGACGGGAAGTGGAACGACAACAACTGCACCCAGACCCGCCTGTTCATCTGCGAGTACCCGCCGCCGGTGCTCTACCCCTGATCCCCATGCGCAGGCCCCCCCAGCCCGGCATCACCTCCACCGAAGCGGTGCACGGCGGCGCCCTCCGTTCCCCCTGGTCCGGCGACGAGCACGACCCGGAGCGCCCGCTCTTCCCCGCGGTGCGGTCCGCCGAGCTGCGCATGGCGGCGCTCGAGGCCACCGAGGACGCCCTGCTGTTCGCCTCCGGCGCGGCTGCCCTCACCACCGCGCTGATGTCCCTGACCCGGGCCGGGGACCACGTGGTCCTCTTCCGGGACTGCCACCGGCGCACCCGCCAGTACGTCACCGCGGTCCTGGGGCGCTTCGGCGTCTCGCACACGCTGGTCCCGCACGATGACCTCCAGGCCATCGCGGAGGTCGTCGGGCCGCGCACCCGCGTCGTCGTCGTCGAGTCCCCCGCGGGGCCGCTCCTCACCTGCGTGGACCTCCCGGCGCTGGCCGCCGCCTGTCGGCCCCTCGGTCGACCGAGGATCCTCGTGGACGCCACCCTCGCCACTCCGTTCAACATGCGCCCCGCGCTCCTCGGCGCGGACCTCGTGGTCCACGACGCCTCCGCGCACCTCGCCGGGCGCCACGACGCCGCGGCGGGCGTCGTCTGCGGCTCCTCCTCGCTCCTCGGACCGATCCGGGATCTGCGCGGGCTGGGCGGGGGCCAGGGTGACCCCCGCGCCGCGGCGCTCCTGGAGCTGGGGCTCACCACCCTCGCCCTCCGCATGGAGCGGCTGAATTCTTCGGCCTTCTCCATCGCCCAGGCGCTGGAGGGGCGCCCGGAGATCGAGCGGGTTTACTACCCGATGCTCCCCTCGCACCCGTCCCACGCTGCGGCGAAGCGGACGCTCCGGGGGGGCGGCGGCGTGGTGAGCTTCGTGGTCAAGGGGGGGCGGGAGGCCGCCGCGCGGCTGGTTGACCGCTGCGAGCTGGTGCAGGCGGGCTTCCCGGTCGGGGTCGAGACCCGGATCGAGCCCCTGGCGCTTGGACTCTACGCGGGGCTGGACGACGAGCAGCTTGCGGTGGTCGGCGTGCCGCCGGGGTTGCTCCGGCTGGCGGTCGGGGCCGAGGAGCCCGCGGATATCCTGGCAGATCTGCTGCGGGCGCTGGGCGGCCTCTAACTTCCGGATCTTGATCAGCACCGAGGCGCTCCGCTCCGAGCCCACCTCCTGCCAGACGGCGACCTCGTGGCCCTCGGCGGCCTGGAGCTTGAGGACGTAGGTGCCCATGGCGGACGCCTTGCCGATGACGCCGACCTCGATGGTCTGGTTGAAGGCGTAGACGATGGCCTCGGGCTGGGCGCTCCCCTGGAGGGTGACGGTGCCGTCCTCGTTGAAGGAGCCCACCACTGGAGGTTCTGGCGGAGGGAGGGGGAGGGTGGGGCTGGCGCACCCCGCGAGGGAGAGCCCGAGAGCCACCAGCAGGGCCTTGCACCAGGAACGCCTCCGGAGGGGAACCATGTTTTGGGGGATAGCATGCACCGTGCCGGGCTGAAGGGGAGGAATCCTCGGGGTCGCAGGGGGAACATGACAACCTGGTTGGCCGCATCGACAACGAAGTTGCCATCGTCCGGAGCGAGGCGCTGGCTGGCCAGGGAGGGCCGGTGATGGTAACGCCGGCGCACCGTCAGGGAAGGTTCGATGACGAAGATCCCCGTGCATGCGCTGATGCCGATCCCGTTTGCCCTGCTGCTGGGGTTCCTGGCGAGGGACCGGGGGGTGGCGGTGGATCCGAAGGCGGCGCACCGGAGCGAGGCGCTGAGCCGGGCGCTGGAGGCGAGGGGGATGAAGGTGGCGGGGGTGACGTGGCTGCCGGAGGAGCGGGGGTGGCCGCTGCTGGCGCGGCGGGCGAGGGCGGTGGTGAAGGCGAGCGAGCAGGACGAGCCGCCGGTGCTGTACCTGGTGCCGACGCGGCTGTCGCCGGAGGGGGTGCTGCTGGACGCGGGGCAGCCGAGGCGGCTCACGAGGTCGTCGTCGGTGGAGGAGTCGAGCCCGGCGATCCAGGGGGAGATGGCGGCGACGGCGCTGGTGGCGGACGGGCTGGTGCTGGGGGTGCAGCTGATCGATCTGGCCGGGGAGCCGAGGCCCGAGGGGCCGACGTGGACGAGGACCGCGCGGGCGCAGAACGCGCTGACCAACCTCCAGGAGACGGGGCAGCTTGCGGGGCTGGGGCGGCGGGGGTTCCGGCTGGCGCCGCCGGTCGCGGGGGTGACGATGCGCTTCGAGCAGGGAGCGCTGGTGGTGCAAGGGGAGGGGCGCGAGGCGCGGATCCCGCTGCGCCTGGCCCCGGGGGCCGTCGAGGAGGAGGGCGACTGGCTCAAGCCGGAGCCCCACGAGAAGGGGCAGGTGGGCAACCTGGTCACCTGGGCCGTGGATCGGGTGCGGAACTCCTCCTGGTTCGGCGACGACAACATGCAGCGGCTGAAGATGGTGGCCTTCCGGGTGAAGGACGCCGCCTCCCGGGCCAGGAGCGAGGTGGTCAGCGACACGACGGACCAGGAGATCCAGCAGGACATGGGGGGCCTGGCCCAGACGAGTTCTCCTGCGGCTTTCACCGATCCGGAGACCGGCTGGCCCCCGCCGAAGCTGGAGGTTCTCCTGAAGAACGGGCGGCAGATCCCCGGGGAAGGGGAGTGGATCCTGCTGGACAAGGATCCGTACATCCGGCTCCAGCCCGGGGCCCCGCCGGCCTTCGCCACCACCTTCCTCCGGACCGATCGGGAGCGGCCGTACACCCGGATCTACATCACCCTCTGGGATCCCCGTCAGGTATCGCTGCATCCGGTGGGGGGCTCCGTCGAGCCGGTGAACGCCACCGGCAGCGCAGGCACCGGGGTGATCCCCCGGACGCCGGAGACCATGCGGCGGGTGGTGGCGGCGTTCAACGGGGGCTTCCAGGCGCTTCATGGGGAGTTCGGGGTGATGGCGGAGGGCTCGCTCTACCTGCCGCCCAAGCCCTACGCCGCCACGGTGGCTGAGCTCCGGGACGGGAGCACCGGGTTCGGCGTCTGGCCCGACTCGGTGGACATCCCGCCGTCGATCGTGGGCTTCCGGCAGAACCTCACGCCCCTGGTGATGGACGAGAAGCCCAACCCTTACGAGCGAACCTGGTGGGGCGGGACGCCCCCGGGCTGGGAGGACCGGGAGCACACCACCCGCAGCGGCCTCTGCCTGACCCGGGAGGGATTCGTCGCCTATTTTTACGGCAACGACATCAGCTCCCAGGTGCTGGGGCTAGCGATGATCCAGGCGCGCTGCCAGCTCGGCATGCACCTGGACATGAACCCGGGGCACACGGGCCTTGAATTCTACTACACGGCCCCGAAGGAGGAGTGGAAGCCGCTGGGTCGCCCTCTCCAGCGCGACTGGGAGTCCGAGGGGGAGGTGGGGACGATGGGGTGGCGCTTCCGGGCCCGGCGCATGGTGCGAGGGATGGGGTTGATGAATTTCCCGCGGTACATCCAGCGCGAGGCCCGGGATTTCTTCTACCTGTCGCTGAGGCCGATCCTCCCCGGCGCCGACCTGACGTCGGTGGCCTCGCCCCCGGAAGGTGGTGACGGCAAGTGGCGCACCAAGGGGCTCGCCCAGCACGGCTTCCCCTACGCGCTGGCCACCACCACCTTCCGCCCCGACCCGGCGCGCCCGGAGCTGCGCCTGAGGCTGCTGAAGATCGACCCCACGACGGTGAAGCCGGCCGCCGAGGGGGCCGACGGGGAGACGGTGGTGGTGTTCCAGGAGACCGCGGCCCCGAGGGCGGGGCAGGCGGCGCTCTGGTGGAAGCCCGGGGGCTTCGTCGTGAGCAAGCAGCCGGTGGCGGGAGGGACCGCGCTCCTCGACGGCGGCGACGGCGGCGAGGCCGCGCTGGGCGTCGACGGCGACGGGATGCTGCTCTACGCCGAGGTGGAGGCGGGGTCGACCGACGCAGGCGCTCTCGACCGGATCCTCAAGGAGCTTGGCTGCTCCCAGCGCCTGGGGCTGTCTCGCCCGCTGGCGCCGCTCCAGGGCGGCACGACGACGCTCTCCGGGGCTGCGGGCAAGCACGCCGGGGGCCGGGAGGTGCGGCTGCTGCGGGGGAAAGCCCCCGGGGGGCAGCGCCTCTTCGCCGACACGCCGGTGGTGCCGAGGGCGGTGTGGGAACCCCTCCAGAGGAAGCGAATCCGGTACTTCAAGCACTCGCAGAACTGAGCGCGTCAGCCGTCGCTGAAAAGGTGCAACGGCGGCGAAAAGAGGGCGAAGAATCTTCACGAAATCGATGCGAGACGCTCGCCAAGGGAGGCGGCGCCGAGTAGGCTTCACCGCAACGACTTCCCCGAAAAAAGGTGCCGGCGGATCGAGCCAACGAACCAACCCACCGCCCTGGCCCCTGGGATGCTGAGGAGTGCCGAGACATGGCGAATGACAAGGGCGGATCGGATCTGGACGTCTTCGAGGGGCTGACCAAGAAGCCCGGTGCAAGGCCGAGCTTTCCGCCACCCACCCCGGCTTCGCGTCCTGCCGGACCGCCCTCCGGGGTCCCTCTTCCTCCTCCCGGCCCTCCTCCTCCCCGCGAGCGGCCCAAGACGATGCTGGGCATCGCTCCTCCGCCGGGCATGCCCTCGGCGCTGCCGCCGGTCGCTCCGCCGCCCACCAGCAAGCCCTCCTCGCTGCCGCTCCCCCCGGCGCGCACCCCGACCATCAACCCTGCCGGTCCTCCGGGGCCGCCGCCCTCGCTCCGCACGGGGCTGCCGCCGGTCGCCCCGGCTCCCAGCCGCCCCCCGGGGCCGCTCCCTCCCGTCTCTGCTCCCCCGGGGGGGCC
>CAZSDX010000422.1:0-6502 GCA_964605685.1 uncultured Polyangiaceae bacterium | reverse complement strand
GTGGCCGCCTCCCGGGGGCTGTGGCGCTGGCGCTGGCGCTCCTCGCCTGGCCCCTGTCCTCCCGGCTCTTCGCCTTCCAGCCGGACCCGGGGGATCTCTACGGGGTGGCCCGCAAGGCGCTCCGGGACGCGGGCATCGCGGGGGAGCCTCGCCTGGAATTCTCCCGGTGGGATCCGGTCTCCCGGGTCGAGGTCTACACCTTCCCCGGGGCCTTCGGGCAGGTCGACGGGCGGACTCCGTTCAAGCTCTTCGTCCAGGACGGCGGCGCCGGCTCGATGCTGGTGGGGCAGGACGCGGAGACGAGGGCGCACCTGTTCGAGAACACGATCTACGGGGGGGCCTACCTGCTCCGACCGGAGCCCGGCTCGGCGCTGATCGTGGGCCTGGGCGGCGCCCCGGACGTGATGGCGGCGCTGCACCACAGGGCCCGCCGCATCACCGGCGTCGAGCTGAACGCGACGGCGATCGACGTGGTACGGGATCATTTCGCGGATTTCCTCGGGCGCCCTTACCAGCAGCCCGGGGTGACCATCGTGCATGCGGACGGGCGCGGCTTCCTGGATCGCTCCAGCGAGCGCTTCGACGTGATCCAGATGACCGGCGCCGACACCTACGCGGCCGGATCCGGCGGCGCCTTCATGTTCACGGAGAACTACCTCTACACGACCGAGGCGTTCCGGCGGTACATCCAGGCGCTGGCCCCGGGGGGGGTGCTCTCCATCACCCGCTTCGGCCTGGAGCCGGTTCGCGTGGTGACCACGGAGATCGAGGCGCTCCGGTCCCTCGGGATCCGGGAGCCTCACCGCCACCTCGCGGTGCTCTCCCAGGGCATCTGGGTCAACGTCCTGCTCACCCGCGAGCCCCTCGACCCCGAGCCCGCCGCCGCCCTGGCCCGCGAGGTGGCGGCCCGCTCCCGCCTGCCGCGGCCCCGCATCCCAGCCTACGAAGCCCTCGCCTTCGGCCTCGACCGCCCCATGGAACTTCTCTACGCTCCGGGGCACCCGAAGGCCAACCTCTACAGCGCCCTGATCCTCGCCGCCCGGCAGGGCAACGAGGCTGCGGTGCTCGCCCCCCTGGCCCTCGACTTCTCCCCGGTCCCCGACGACCGCCCCTTCTTCTTCCAGCACCTGACCCCGGCGCGGCTTGGGGCCCTGCTGGCGCCGGGGGCCAGCGCCGATTACCACCTCCGCGGCATGCGCGCCCACCTCGGCTTCCTCCTTGGGGTGACCCTGCTGGGGGCCGCCCTGACCCTGGGACCGCTCCGGGGACGACGCCCCGCCGGCGCGCTGCTCTACTTCGGCGCGCTGGGGCTGGCTTACCTCTTCGTCGAGCTGTCGGTGCTCCAGAAGGGCGCGCTCTTCCTGGGGCACCCCACCTACTCGGCCACCCTCACCTTGCTCTCGCTCCTGCTGGGCAGCGGCGCCGGGGCGCTCTGGTCGTCCCGGCTCCTGCTGCCCCCGGAGGAGGTCGCGCGGCGGGCGGCGCTGCTGCTGGTGCCCTCGCTGTTGCTGCTCCACCCTGCGCTGCGGGCGGTCTTCGGGGCGCTCCTCGGGTGGCCCTTCGCCGCGAGGGTGACGGTGCTCGGAGGGCTGCTCTTCCCGCTGGGGTTCCTCATGGGCATCCCCTTCCCTTCCGGACTGCGGGCGCTCCGGCCCCGGGGCGAGGAGGCCCTGGCCTGGGCCATCGGCGTCAACGCCTTCGCCTCGGTGATCGGCTCGCTGGTGGCGGTGCCGGTGGCGATGTTCTCGGGGTTCTCCCTGGTGGGGGCGCTAGCGGCGGCCCTCTACGGGCTGGCGGCCTGGCGGGCCGGACGCCTCGCCTCCTGAGCCTCACTCCGCGTCGGGGCAGAAGAAGCCATGCTCCGCCTCGATGCACTCGGGGAGCACGTGGCGCATACGCTGGCGCTTGGCGTGGAGGTAGCCGGCGGCATCGGGGCCCACCGGGACCAGCACCGGGATGCGCCCCTCCACCTCGACCCCCAGCGCGCGCAGCGCATCCACCTTGTCGAGGTTGTTGCTCATCAGCTGGATCGAGCGCACCCCCAGGTGCTCGAGCATGGAGGCCGCCGCCTCGTAGGTACGCGCGTCATCGGGGAGCCCCAGCAGGCGGTTGGCGTCGACGGTGTCCGCACCCCTCTGCTGGAGCGCGTAGGCGCGGATCTTGTTGGCCAGGCCGATCCCGCGCCCCTCCTGCCGCAGGTAGAGGACGACCCCCTCGCCTCGCCGCGCAATCTCGGATTGCGCGGCCTCCAGCTGCTGCTTGCAGTCGCACTTGAGCGAGCCAAAAACCTCGCTGGTTATGCACTCGCTGTGGACACGAACCGGGACGCCTCGCTTGCCGCGGACGTCACCGCAGACAATGGCCACCGGCTCGGGGGAGAGGGCCAGCGCATCGGGCGCCGCCTCAGGATTTCGGAACACCACCATTTCGAAGGAGCCATACCGGGTCGGGATGACTGCGCGGGCACTCTCTTCGAGGCGCGGCCGGATCACCGGAGCAGTGACGTACATCGCGGGACCTTGCTTGGGGAAAGGAGGAAGGTTGGTCATCGGTGCGGGGGGCAGCCCCATACCTTGGTGGATGATGAGGGCCTCCCCCCGGTTGCGCAAGGGTAGCGGCGATCACGACGCAGAATTTTCGCGCGCCGCTGCCTCCTCTTCCACCACAGGCTCTCCGCGCTCGTCCAGCAGCACCGGGGCGATCCCGAGGACCCGCTGCACCAGCACGTGACCCGCGTAGATGAACGGAGTCAGCCCCACGGCGGCGACGATCTTGATGGTGTAGCCGGTGGCGACCAGCTCCAGGAGCTTGCCGGCGGAGAGGGTGCCGCTCCAGGCCAGCACCTGGATGACGAAGGTGTCGACGAGCTGGGAGGCCAGCGTGGACCCGGTGGCGCGCAGCCACAGCAGGCGGTTGTGCGTCAGGCGCTTGAGCAGGTGGAAGACGCCGATGTCGAGGAACTGGCCGAATAGGTAGGCCACCATCGAGGCCAGCAGGATGCGCTGGGAGCTGAGAAACACGCTCTGGAAGGCGCCCTCGGTCATCCCGGTCCAGCCGGGCTCCCGGGAGAGGGAGGCCCAGGGGAGCGCAGCGGAGACCAGGATCAACACGTAGGTGAAGAGGGCCATGAAGAAGCCCACGATGGTGACGAATCGCGCGGCTTTTTTCCCGTAAAACTCGTTGAGCAGGTCCGTGAGGAGGAAGGTCACCGGGAAGGGGATCATCCCCACGGAGATGATCCTCACCCGGCCGAAGAGGGGCGCCTCGGTCAGCTTGCCCCCGAGGATGTCGCCCACCACCAGGGAGGTGACGAACACCGCCACGAGGAAGACAAAAAACTGGGCGCGCCGGTCGAGCCTCACGAGGCGCTCACCCCGGGGCGCCCCGCGCCCACCATGTCCAGGATCAACCCGTCGAGGACCGAGCGCTCGGGGCGGCGCGAGCTCTTGAGCGTCCCGTCGGCCTCCGCCAGCAGCAGCATCCATCGCTCCAGCTCCGCCGGGGGGACGGCGCGGGCCTGGACAACCGCTTCGCGCACCTTGAACGGAGGAACCCCTGCGTTCTTGGCCGCCTCCTCCGGCGCGACCCCGGAGCGCACCGCCAGGGAGAAGGCCAGCAGCTTGCGCACCGAGGAGGCCAGCAGCCCGACGAGGCGGATCCCCTCGTAGGGAGCGTACACCTGGTCCAGGATCCCCAGCGCCCGGGCTCCGTCCCGGTCACCGACCGCCGTGGACAGCCCCCACACCTCCACCTCCCGCACCCGAACCACGACCTCCGAGACCGCGGCGGAGGTGACCTTCCCGCCCAGCCCCACGTAGAGGCACAGCCGCTCCACGGCGTCGGCGACGTGGCCCAGCTCCGGCCCGGCGATCTCCGCGAGGAACTCCGGCACCCCGCCCTCCACCGGGTGACCCCGCTCCTTGAAGGCTCGCTCGATCCAGCCCTTGAGGGCGCGCCGGTCCAGGGGCTCGCAGGAGACCAGAAATCCTTGCTTCTTCGCCGCGGCGGCCAGCTTCCTCCGGTTGTCGAGCTTGCCCGCCACCAGCACAAGGCACGTGGAGGGGACCGGTCGCTCGGCGTAGGTGGCCAGGAGGTCCAGGGGGTTCTCCTTGTCCTTGTCCTTCTTCGGCTCGGCGCCCTCGGAGCCGACACGCCCCTCCCACCGCTCCAGACCCCGCACCATCAGGAAGCGCCGCTCTGCCATCATGGGCGCCATCCGGGCCGCCCCCAGGACTTGATCCACCCGGGCCTCCCCAGCGGAGAAGGTATCCACGTTGAAATCGGCGGTGGCCGGGTCAACGCACCGGGTACGCAGCATGCGCACCGCCTGCTCCCTGAGGAAGGGCTCCTCCCCCGCGATCACATAGACCGGACGGATCTTCCCAGACTTCAGCTCTTTTTCAAGCTCGGCGGGGTTCATCTCGGGGGGTTTTTCGGAGGGCCGCCGTGGCGTCAACCGCGGCGCGGCTTCCGAGGGAAAATACCCGAATTTCCCGGCGGTGTGTTCGTTGACAGCGGGGCGGTGGCCGGGCACACTTGATCCTAAACGAAGGACCAGTCATGAGCGAAGCCCATCCCTCGGCGGTACAGCAAGCAGCTTCCGGTCCAGACCCGCTGATCGGCAAGACGGTCAACGAGCGCTTCAAGGTCGTGGCGCTCATCGCCCGGGGAGGCATGGGGAAGGTCTACCGGGCCGAGCAAGCCCCCCTGGGTCGGGTCTGCGCTCTCAAGATCCTCAACCCCAACTACGCGGGCGACAGCGATCCCGAGTTCCACAAGCGCTTCTTCCTGGAGGCCAGCATCGCCTCCAAGCTGACCCACCCCAACACGGTCACCATCTTCGACTACGGCCGCGACGAGGATATCTACTACATCGCGATGGAGTACCTGGAGGGTCGCACCCTCCACCGCGCCATCCGCGAGGAGGCCCCCTTCGACGAGGAGCGCGCCGCCCACGTCGCCCGGCAGATCTGCCGGGCGCTCCGCGAGGCCCACAGCCTCGGCGTGATCCACCGGGATCTCAAGCCCGCCAACATCTACCTCGTGGAGCATGCCGACGAGTCGGACTTCGTGAAGGTCCTCGACTTCGGGCTGGTCAAGAACGTCGAGGGCAACACCGAGGAGCTCACCCAGGCGGGCCTCTTCATGGGCTCCCCCAAGTACATGTCCCCCGAGCAGATCCGCGGCGACCGCGTGGACGCCCGCACGGACATCTACTCCCTCGGCATCGTCCTCTACGAGATGGTCACCGGCAAGGTTCCCTTTGATCGCGCCAACTCGGTCAACACCTTGATGGCCCACGTCAACGAGCCTCCTCCCCCGCTCCGCCAGATGAACCCGGCCTGCTCCGCTTCCAGCGTCCTCGAAGAGATCATCTTCAAGTGCATCGCCAAGAACCCCGCCGACCGCTTCGCTTCCATGGATGAGGTGCTCGCCGCCCTCAAGAAATCAGGCTCCGGCGCCCTCACCGGGACCATGATGGCCTCCTCCACCGGCCAGTTCTCCGCCGTCAGTGGCCACATCTCCGAGCCCTCCTCCCCCCTCAACGCCCGCAACACCACCGCCTCCGGGCCCCAGTCCGGCCCCGCCTCGCTCTCCGGCCAGAGCCAGTCCGGCCCCCTGCCCAACCTCGGCACGGCCCTCCCCACCGATCAATCCGATCTCACCCCCAAGAAGAGCAACAAGGGCATCTTCCTCGCCGTCGGTGGTCTCCTCGCCGTCGCCGCCGTCGCCGGGATCGCGCTCTCCCAGAACAAGGCGGACGCCACCCCCCCCCCCAGCCCAGCGCCCCCACCGTCGCCACCAGCGCCCCCACCCAGGCACCGACCGCCACCGCCACCGCCACCGCCTCTACCACCGCCTCCGCGGCGCCTGCGGCCCCCGAGAAGTTCTCGATCCGCATCGAGAGCGAGCCCTCCGGCGCCTCGGTCCGCCTCCGGGAAAAAGACGGCGAAGAGGTGTGCGGAGCGACTCCCTGCGAGGTCACCCTCAAGGGGGACGACATCGCCAAGGGCAAGGAACTCAAAGTGTACCTCAGCAAGCGCGGCTACCAGACCGAGAGCAAGACCTTCAAGATCGGTGACGAGAAGGTGTCCCTCAAACTCTCGGCCGCCGGAGGCGGAGGCCCCGCTTCCGGCCCGCGCCAGCCCCCCCCCGGCGGAGACAGCGGCTTCAAGCCCGTTCCCTACTGAGGCACACCTCTCCCACCGCATCCCCTCGCGCCACGCCGCGAGGGTTCTCGTTTTTGGGCCGCTCTCCCCCTGTCGATGACCCTTCCGGCCCTTCTACCGGGGATGCCCGTTGGGGTATAGTCGCCCGAAGGTCCAGGCTCCGAGGGAGAACACTCCATTGCGAACGAACAAGGGCAAGGAAGGCATGCTGTACCGGGGGATGCGGCAGGCGACCCTCCAGGGGCTCACCGCGGCGCTCTTGCTCCTGGGATCGAGCGACGCGCTCGCGGACGCACGGACGGAGGCGCGCCGCTACTTCAAGTCCGGCATGG
>CAZSDX010000421.1:0-6522 GCA_964605685.1 uncultured Polyangiaceae bacterium | reverse complement strand
CTCCCCGCTCCCCAGCAGCACCGTCGCCCCGGCCGCCGCCACCCGCATCGCCCGGGTGCTCAGCGCCGCGCAGTTCCCTCCCCGGCACCGCAGGTCCGTCACCTCCAGCCCCTCTCCTCGGAGCGCCAGCTCCCCTGGCCCTTCGTCCCTCAGCAGCCACCCCTCCCCGGGCCTCTCCGGCGGCGCCCAGAGCTGGAGCCACCCGCCCCCGGTCGCCGCGAAGAACGACGGGTGCCCCGGCGGCAGGCTCCCCAGCGCCCGGGAGGGCCCTCCCCCCAGCGACACCACCCCCACCCGCGCGGCATCGGGTTGCACCAGCGCCAGCTCGTCCCGGGGTTCGTCGGGGGCGAAGAAAAGCGCGTCCTCGCCCACCTTCGCCCCCTGGAGCCCTCCGTCCAGCTTGCAGCCCTGGGGCAGCCCCACCCGCAGCCCCACCTCGGGCTCCACCGCCAGCGCCGCGGGCGCCTCGGCCCGGGGGGGAGGCTCCACCACGACCTCCGCAGGGGGAGCCTTCTTCCGGGTGCAGCCAGCCAGCACCAGCAGCAAGGCCCCCGCAAGCCTCCCGGGGCCGCGGGGAGAGCGCGCCGGAGGGATCCTCGCCGTCGCCATGCCAGCCCGGTAAGCCCCCGAAGGTGAGGCGGTAGGCGATGAGGACGAACACCGGCGAGCGCAGCAGGTGGATGCCGAAGCGCTCGTCGCCGGGGCGCAGAAGGAGCTGCAGGAGGAGCACGTCCGGGTTCCTGGTCCTCACGAGGCCCGGGTTCATCCCGCCGGTGAAACCAAAGGCCCACTCGCCCTCGCGTCCGCCCCCGCGCGAGAGGCTCAGGTGGCGCACCGTGGGCCCGATCGCCCCGGCCGAGGGGAACCGGGCGAACAGCGTCGCGTCGAAGCGGAACAGCAGCCCCCCGTCGTGCACCGTGGAGTGAAACCAGTCGTACGAATTGTCCGGCGCCCCCTCCAGCCGCACCGCATGGTTGGCCACGAGCAGCATCCGGTCCATGGGCACCGCCAGCCGGAGCCGCGCCTCCCCGAAGAGCCAGCCCTGCTCGGTGGACTCCTTGCGGGAGTCGAGGTCCAGGCGGTAAGCGCGGGTGACCGCGGTGGACGGCGGCGGCGCGTAGTTCCGCCAGACGTAGCGGTAGCCCCCGGTCAGCCCGAAGGTGAAGAACAGGAAGCGCAGGTCGGCGGCGGTGGCCGCCTCCGCGTAGCCGATCCCCGCCAGCCCGTAAGGACGGAGCACCGCCATCCCCGCGTCGTCCGCCAGGGCGCGTCGGTGCTCCAGGCCAAGCTGGAGCCCCCCCGTGGCGGCGTCCGTGGTGACAAAGTTCCCCGGCGGAGGCGGGTTGAGGAAGCCATCGCGAGGCTGCGCGCTGGCCCGGGCAGGCAGGACGGTGAGCAGCAGAAGGCCGCTCGGCAAGCTCAGGCGGGGTGGCATCGCGGGGCAGGGGAGGACGAAGGGGCGGGCGGCGAGTCTAGCCGAAACGCCCCCGCCGCACAGGCCTTTGCGGACCCTCCTCAGCGCCGGATCAGCAGGGCAACCACCACCACCGCCAGCACCAGCACCGCCGCCGCCAGCGGGGCGACAAGCCGGGATCGCTCCAGCGCCGGGACCGGGGTCGGGGTCGGAGGCCCGGCGACCAGATCCTCGGCCCTCGTGGACGGGAGCGTGTCCATCTTCTCGATGGACGAGAGGCGCTCGACGATGAGCGGCGCCTCGGGCTGGTAGGCGGGGAGGTGCTCCGAGCGCAGTGACACCGGCGGAGGCTCCGGGGCGTCGTCGAACCCGGGAGGCGGCGTCTCCTCGGAGCTCTCCACGTCCGAGTCCGGCGCCTCGGCCCCGTGGAGCAGCTCCTGGTGGGCGCGCCGGAGCGCATGCTGCATCAGCCGCGCCCCCTTCCACCGCCGGGACATCTCGAAGGCGAGCGCGTAGTCCACCAGCTCGATCACCGAGGACGGCAGGTGGGGCGCGGCGTCCCCCAGCGAGGGAGCCTTCTGGGTGGTGGCCGCTTGCACCACGTCCTGCACCCGCGCCCCGTCGTGCACCAGCCGACCCGACAGCAGGTAGAACATCGTGGCCCCCACCGCCCACAGATCCGTCTGCACGTCCACCTCGTCCCAGGCGCCCCGGGCCTGCTCCGGCGGCATGAACGAGGGGGTCCCCATGACAAAACCGATCTGGGTCAGCTTGGACCCCGACTCCTGCTTGAGCCGGGCCAGCCCGAAGTCGAGCACCTTGATCCGCCGGTCGTGGGTGAGGAAGAGGTTGTCGGGCTTGAGGTCCCGGTGAACGATCCCCCGCTGGTGCGCTGCGGCCAGCACGTCGAGCACCTTGTCCATGGCCCAGAGCACCTCCGTGGCCGGCAGCCGCCCGCCCTTGCGCCCCAGCCGCTGCTCCAGGGTCTCGCCGTCGAGGAGCTCCATGACCAGGAAGGGGGTCTTGTCCTCGCCCTCGCCGTCGGCCAGGATCTTCACCACTGCGGGGTGCTGCACCAGGTTGGCGGCGTAGGCCTCCCGCCGGAAGCGCTCGCGCATGGCCCGATCCCTGGCCAGCTCCGGGTGGAGGATCTTCACCGCCACCATCTCGCCGCTCTCCCGGTCGCGGGCCCGGTAGACCGCCGCGGTGCCGCCGTCCCCCAGGGTGCCCAGCAGCTCCCAGCGTCCGCCCAGCAGCGACAGCGCCTGCTGCCGGGCCTGCATCGGGACCATCCCTGCGGACGAGGCTGGCGCGCTGTCCGGGGTCGATTCGGAGGGGGGAGGGAGGGGAAGAGATGCCATGAAGGGCGGGGCGAAGATGCCCCCACGGGACGGACAGGGCAAGATCGCATATCCTTACGGCCCGGCATGTCCTCGGCAACTCCCCTCCAGACCCTCGGCAAGTACCACCTCATCGCGGAGCTGGGCCACGGCGGAATGGCAGACGTGTACCTGGCGGTGGCCCGCGGGCCCGCTGGCTTCAGCAAGCTCCAGGTGGTGAAGCAGCTCCGGCCTTCCCTCGCGGAGAACCCGGAGGTCGTCACCATGTTCCTGGACGAGGCGAGGCTGGCGGCGCGGCTCAACCACCCCAACGTGGTCCAGACCTACGAGGTGGAGCAGGAGGGCGACCACTGCTTCATCGCCATGGAGTACCTCGAAGGGCAGCCACTCGACCGGATCCTGCGCCGGGCCAAGAAGAAGGGGGGGCTCCCCCTGCCGTTGCACCTGCGCATCCTCAGCGACACGCTCGCCGGGCTCCACCACGCCCACGAACTCCAGGACTACGACGGCACGCCGCTCCGGGTCGTCCACCGGGACGTCAGCCCGCAGAACATCTTCGTGACCTACGAGGGGCAGATCAAGGTCGTCGACTTCGGCATCGCCAAGGCGGCCAACGGCTCCGCAGAAACCCGCACCGGCGTCCTCAAGGGGAAGATCTCGTACATGTCCCCGGAGCAGGCCGTGGGGGACGACCTCGACCGGCGCTCCGACCTCTTCGCCGTCGGCATCCTGCTCTTCGAGGCCATCTCCGGCGACAAGTTCTGGAAGAACGCCACCGACATCCAGGTGCTCCACCGGCTCACCAACGGGCCCTTCCCCACCGCCGCCGATCTGCCCCCCGACACGCCGGAGGACCTCCGGGACATCTGTGCCTGCGCCATCTCCCCGGATCCCAGCGACCGCTTCGCCACCGCCGAGGAGTTCCACAACGCCCTGGAGTCCTACCTCCGCGACATCGGGATGCCTGCCGGGCGCGAGGTCGGCTCTTACGTCGCCAAGCTCTTCGAGGATCGCCGCTTCCAGGCCCGCGCCATCGTGGAGGAGCAGCTCCGCATCCTCCGGAACCAGGAACCTCTCCCTGCGGTGCGACCCAACCTCTTCAACCAGACACTCACCCTCGCCGCGCGCCCCGAGACCTCCTCCCTGCGCACCACCACGCCCTTCGCCTCCGAGTCCAGCTCGTCCTCTGTCCCGCCCCCGAAGCGCTGGCCTCTCTTCGCCGCGATCGGCGTCGGCGCCACGATCCTGGGGATCCTTGCTCTCCGCTCCCTCGCGTCTGGCCCGGCTCCCTCCCCGACCCCGACCCCTGCCGTCGCCTCCGTCGCGGTCCAGGCCATCGAACTGCGTCTCTCCGCCGACCCCTCCTCCTCCAGCTTCTTCCTCGACGATGCCCCTCTCCCGGGGAACCCCTTTGTTGGCCGGTTTCCCCGGGACAACGCCTCCCACCGGCTCCGCGTCGAGGCCCCGGGTCACCGCCCGCAGAACCTCCTCGTCCACCTCGAACAGGACCAGAACCTCACCTTCTCCCTCGAACCGATCTCCTCCGCAACTCCTCCGGCTCCCTCGGCCCCGACCCTCGCCTCCGACGACGGCAAGAAGGATCCTCGCCCCGGCCCTCGCCCCGCTGGAAAGGCACCCCCCCCAGCCGCCCCCTCCCCCCCGGCCCCCGACCCCACCAAGGCGACCGACGATCTGCCCCCCCCCCCCAAGAAAAAACCCACCCGCGAGATCGACAAGGACGACCCCTGGAACTGAACGCACCCTCGTCCCCTTTTCCTTCCCTGCGAAGAGCTCTCTCCAGGACTGCAAGGAAAGGTCTTTTGAGACCCCCACTAAGTCCTTGAAAAAGAATCCACTTGCGCTGGCACGCTTCGTGAGTATGTTCCTCGTCGGCGCCTGGATGCCGACGGCTTCCCCTCCCCCTCCCCCCAGCCGTTGCCCAGGCGCTTTTTCTTTGATCCTCCCGCAACCTTCACGGGTCCCGCGCGCAGCGGAAGCCGCTCATCACCAGCCGGAAACGCCCCGGATGGTGGACCCGGTTGGAAGCCCGGAGCCCCCGGGCATGGTAGTTGAAGGCACCCCCCCGCAGACCTCTCTCGCACTCCGTCGGGATCGGGTTGGTCCCGGTGAAGCCGTGCATGTTCTTGCGTCGCAGATCCGCGAAGGCCTCCAGGGTCTCCTCGCAGGTGCCGTGGACGCCGTCGGCCGCGCGGGGGCGCTGGTAGGCGTAGGGGTCGTAGAAATCGCTGACCCACTCCCAGACGTTGCCGGCCAGATCGAGGTGGCCGTAGGGGCCCTTTCCCTCGGGCCGAGAGCCCACGTCCGCGGTGGTCCCCTCCCCGAAGACCGCATGCTTGCGGGTGGGGAATTCGGACCCCCAGGGGTATTTTCGACCCTCCGCGCCGCGGGCGGCTTTTTCCCACTCGGCCTCCGTCGGTAGCCGCTTCCCCACCCACCCGCAGTAGGCCACCGCGTCCTCCCAGGAGACCGCGCTGATGGGCTGGCGAGGTCGGCGGAAGTTCCGGTCGTCGCCCACCTTGTTGACCTGGGCGTTGGTCTTGTCGTGGGGCCGGCAAACGCCGGCATCGACGCACTTCTGGTAGGCCTCGTTGGTGACCTCGGTGAGGTCCAGGTAAAAGGCCGGGAGGGTCACCGTGTGGGCGGGGCGCTCGTCCAGCTCCCCTTCCTTGTCGGCGCCCATGAGGAACGGCCCCGCAGGTACCAGGGCCATCCCCTCCGGCTCGGGAGGGGGCGGAGCCGGAGCGGAGGCCACCGGGGCGGCGCTCGACGGCACAGGCGCAGGGGCGCTCGCGGTTTGAGGAGGCCCGGAACTGGCCGCAGGCGGCGAGGACGAGGGCGCCGTGGGGGGAGCCGGCGGGCCCGAGGACGCCGCGGGGGAGGCGGTTGGCGCGGCGCAGCCGGCGAGGAGCAGGAACAACAGGGAGGAGCGCACGGCGCCAGCAGATAGCCCGCAGGAGGGTCCGCGAAAAGGGCTGCCGGGGAGGTCAGCGGCTCAGCTTCTGGCGGATCGCCTCGGTGATGCGGCTCAGATCCTCGTTGCCGATGACGTCGGCGCAGGCGGCGGCGCTGGCCAGGCTCTCGGCGGCGGCCTCCCGGTCGCCCAGGGACGCCTGGCAGTCGGCGAGCCAGGCCAGGGCAAAGCCGCGCACCGCGGTGTTCGGGTGCTGATCGGTGGCCCCGATGGTCTGGTGGAAGAGGCGCGACGCCTCCCCGTACTCCCGCAGCGCATGCAGCGCCGTCCCCAGCCCGAGCTGAGCCAGCATGACCTGCTCGGCGTCCTTGCTCTCGCGGGCAATGCGCAGCGCTCGCTCGAACCCCTCGCGGGCCAGCGACGGGTGCCCCTGGAGGATCGCCATGTTGGCCGCAGAGACGAGCGTATCGGCGGTGGCGGCGGGGTCGTGGACGTTCCGCTCGATGCTCCGGCGCGCGGCTTCGGGGGTCGTCACGTCGACGAGGTGGTTCGGACGGCGGCGTATCACGGGGACCAGCGTAGCCCGGCTTGCCCCCACGCGCTCCCCCTTTGACCCCCCTGGCGTCCCGTCGCTCCCCCTGGAATACTGCACCCATGCGCTTCTTTCCGGGTGTTCACCTCCTCCTCGGCGCTGTCCTCGCGCTCTCCCTGGCCTGCAGCGGCGAGGAGGAGGCGGGGCCACCCCCGAAGAAGACCCTGACCCCCAAGGGCAGCGGCGGGAGCAACGCCGGCGGCAGCAGCGCCGGCGGCAGCAGCGCCGGCGGCAGCAACGCCGG
>CAZSDX010000420.1:0-6523 GCA_964605685.1 uncultured Polyangiaceae bacterium | reverse complement strand
ACCTGCATGATTCTTCCTTTTCTAGCACATTTTTCTGTCCCAGACAACCTCTCAGCTTCAAGAAGCCTACCAGGCTCGTTATGGGCTGAAAGATACCGCTTTGAGATTTGGAGATGCGTTTGGTGAGGGCTATGCGGAGGCCGCTGCAGATCAGGGAGATTTCGCTCAATTTTTGGTTGGTCAAGGGATTCGTTTCGTCACCGAATTGGTCGGAGATTCTCTTGTATCGGAAGATCAACGAAGGATGATTGCGCAGATCAGGGCCCTTCAGCAAGAGATCGATGGTGTACGGGGAGCGCATACCTTGTTCTCGGTCGTCCATGGTCTGGTCATGGTGGGGACGCTGGTTTGGTGGGCTGATTTCCGTGAGGTTCCGAAGGAAATAGAAGCGAATGAAAAGCGAAAAGTTCCGATTGTTGCGTCTTCCAGTCCACCAAGGTCGAGGATGGAGGAACTTCAAGGAGCCTGGAAGGATGAAGCGACCTTCGAGATCTACGAGGCGAAGGTGGTGCACCATGATGGGGTTGAAAAGCTGGAGTTTTCTCGGAAGTCAACCTCGTCTGGACCGTCCGATCCCTATGAGGAAGGCGACATCGTTTTCGAGCTTCATCCGGGCACCGTTGCCATCGAGTTCGCTGTGGATATGTTCCTGCGACCTACTCTCCCGCCTGGGGTTCGCTTGAACAAGAACGCTCGCTCCAGGTGTGTGCATAAGTGGAGCGAGGTCAATGGTCAACGTTTGCAGGCAATGCTTTCGATGCCGTCTCAAGAACCTCCGCGTTTTCGTGGTAAATTTGCGAAGGTTTCCATCCATGTGTCCGGATTGCTGATCCAGGGAGGAGGGTTGATGGGTTGTAAACCCTTCGACCCGAAGAAGGTTCAAGTGGTTGAGAAATCCCTTGTTCGCGTACCGTAGGGGCAGGGCGGTCCTGTTCGCCCTTCTGGAACCCGATCAGTCTGGTACCTTCTGGGCTTCTGGGAGTGTGGCCCTGTGGTGGTCTGGATGACCTCTCTGTCAGATCGACCGACTCTGGTGTCTCTCTCCACAAGAAAGCGAGGTACACGATGAGCAACGACGCGAAGACGGTGAACGGCGGTCTCCTTCTCCAGGCGGTGGAGCATGTGGCCATCTCGCCCGAAGAGGCGGCGGAACTTGTCGGCAACTACCAGCGCCAGGTGCGGGAGAAATTCCCTGCCATGGAGAGGGCGAAGCAGCAGGAACTGGTCGCCCGAAAGATCGTCTCCCGTTACACCTGGCTGTCCACCTCGGTCGGTGTGGCGAGCGGGCTTCCGGGGATCATCCCCGGGGCTGGCACCGCCGTGGTCGCCGGGACGGCTTTCGCCGACGCGCTGCTGTGCATGAAGTTCCAGGTGAGCATGTGTCGGTGCTTGGCGGTGGCCTTTGGCTACGATCTGAACGCCGAGGATACGCGGCACCTGGCGATGCTCCTGGCGACAGGAGCGACCCTGGAAAAGTTTGGCGTGCAAGCGGCCACCCCGATCGCTTTCAAGGCGGGGGTGAACCTGGTTCGCCAGTACCTCCGGGGGGCCGCGCTCCAGGCGATCAAGGAGGCGTTTCGCAAGCTCGGGATCCAGTTCTCCCGCAAGGCACTCGAACGAGCCATCCCCTTCGGGGTCGGTGTGGTCCTGGGCGCCGGCGCCAACCTCGCCATCACCCGCTACGTGGGCGCCAAGGCCACCGAGTGGTTCGTCCTTGATCGTTGAGGTGCCTTCGTCGAAGGTTGACGCCAGGGATCGGTCCGGGCTCCTTGTTCCTTCATGAACCCTGAGATCCTTGATCGTGTCCCCGGAGGGCGGGTGGTGGCTTGCTCCGACGAGGGGTTTGCTCCGGCGGAGAACCTGCTGGCGACCCGCTCCCCCGAGTTTCGCTTCGGGGTCTTTCTCCCCGGCAAGGGCCAGGAGTTCGACTCCTGGGAGACCCGCAGGCATAACCCGGAACCTCCGGACTGGGTGATCCTGGAGCTGGGCTCCCCTGGCCCCATCGCCACCGCGGACCTCGACACCCACTGGCACGACGGGAACCACGCCGAACGCGGGGCCCTCTTCGCGCTCCGTGGGGCCCCCGGCGAGAACCCCACCCGCGACGATCCCCGCTGGGTTCTGCTGCTCCCTCCGAGCTCCCTCGATGGCCATGCGCACAACGTTTTTCGTGTCCCTGTCGGAGAAGGGTCTGTGTGGACCCATGTGATGCTGGAGAACCACCCGGATGGCGGGATCGCTCGGCTCCGGTGCTACGGGGGGCGCGCTCCGCAGGAGGTCGATCCGGGAGAGGAGGACGTGCGCCGCGTGCGTCACGAGGGGGCCATCCCCCGGGGAAGCGACTCGGTACGCCACGGACCGAGCGCGGAGGACATCGCGGCGCGGTGGCGCGAGGTCGCTCCGGGGAGCCTGGTGGATCTGGCTTGCGAGGCGCTGGGAGGTCGGGTGGTGGCGACCAGCAACAACCGCTACGGCCACAGCCAGCAGCTCCTGGCGGAGGCGGCGCCGGTCAGCATGGGCGACGGCTGGGAGACCAGCCGGAGCCGCGGCGAAGGGCACCACGATCACGTCGTCGTGGAGCTGGGGCGTGCCGGGGTCATCGAGGAGATCGAGGTAGATTTTACCTATTTCGTGCTCAACAACCCGGTGGCGCTGCGGATCCTCGGGGCGAGGGAGGCGAACCCCGGCGAGGGCGACTGGGTCGAGGTGCTGGGGCGCACGCCGGTGAAGGCGCTGGCAGGGGGGAAGCTGGTGGTCGCTGCGTCGGCGCTGAAGGAGCGGGGGCCGTTCCGGCAGGTGCGGCTGGAGACCTTCCCGGATGGGGGGGCGAACCGACTCCGGGTGGTGGGCCGCCCCGTGTAGTGCTCCTCGACGTCGCCTGCTCCGTCGTTTTTCGATGCCCGGAGCAACCGTGGCGTGGAGGCGCCGAAGAGGGCCCGGTGGGTTGCCCCTCGGTTGCCGCCGCGGGGGGCCCCTCGTACCTTCCTCCTCCCCATGACGCCCGCCTCCTCTGCGCTCTCCGCCGCTCGCCTGCCGCCGCTGCCGGACCCGCTGCCGGACGGCTGGGTCTTCACCGAAGACGACGACATGGGCCACGGCTTCGACCAGTCCGACTTCATCCTCTCCCTCGTCTCCTTGCTCCGTCTCTTCTTCGCTCGCGCAGGGAAAAAGGTCTGGGTCGACTTTGACCAGCACATCGGCATCGACCCCCGCGACCGCAGGATCACCGTCGCCCCGGACGTCTACGTCCTGCCCCAGCCGGAGCCCCCCGCCGCCGAGGGCGCCACCTGGTTTCCCTGGGAGCACCACGGCCTCGTCCCCACCCTCGCCTTCGAGTTCGTCTCCCGCAGCAACCGCAAGAAGGACTACCGCGTGGCGCCGGACAAGTACGCCCACCTCGGCGTGCAGGAGCTGGTGATCTTCGAGCCCTGGAAGCACCAGCCAGGGCTCCGCGCCGAGGGCGAGGTGGAGACGCTCCGGGTCTTCCGTCTCGATGAGAAACGCCAGTGGAGGCAGGTGTACGGAGGGGATGGACCGACGCGGAGCCAGGTGCTTGGGTTGTGGCTCCACGAGACGGCGGAAGGGAAGCTGCTGCTGACGGAAGATCGGTGGGGCAAGCGTGCGCTGCTCACCCCGGAAGAACAGCTCCAGGTGGAGCAGGAGGCCCGCAGGCTCGCCGAGGAGCGCGCTGAGCAAGAGGCCAAGCGTACGGAGGCGGAGCAGGATGCGAGGCAGCGGGCAGAGCGGCGCGCGGAGAAGGCGGAGGCGGAGGTGCGGGAGGCGAAGGCGGAGGCGGTGCTGGCGGTGCTGGCGGCGAGGGGGCTCAAGGTGAGCGAGGCGCAGGCGCGCAAGGTACGAGCATGCGCGGACCTCGCGGAGCTGGATCGCTGGTTCCAGGGGGCGCTCTCCGCCACGAGCGCTGCGGCTCTCCTCGCCTCCGGTGCGGGATCGGGAAAGAAGGCGTCCCGGAGGTAATTTCGCGGAATCCGGGGGAGGGCGGCGTGGACGCCTGCGGGGCAGGGCGGTACCTTGCGGCCATGCTCGGGGCCTGTCGCCACGCCTTCACCGCATCCCTCGACGGGGACGCCTGCTTCTCGCTGGACGCCTCTTCCCTGGTGTTTGGCCGGGGGGCCATCCGGGAGGTCGGGGACCACGCCGCCGCGCTGGGGATGCGTCGGGTCGCCCTCTTCACCGATCCGCGGGTGGGCGCTCTGGAATTTTTCGATCACGCACGGCGCTCGCTGCGGGAGCGAGGGCTCGACGTGGTGATCTACGACGAGGTGCGGGTCGAGCCGACGGATGGATCCTTCGAGGCGGCGGCGCGCTTCGCCCAGGGAGGGCGCTTCGATGGCTACGTCTCCGTGGGGGGAGGCTCGGTGATCGACACCTGCAAGGCGGCAGCGCTCCTGGCCGCCTACCCGGCGCCGCTGCTCGCCTACACCAACGCGCCCCTGGGGGAGGGGAGGCCGGTGCCCGGGCCGCTCCCTCCGCACATCGCCTGTCCGACCACCTGCGGTACCGGCTCCGAGTGCACCGGGATCGCCGTCTTCGACCTGGTCGCGCGCCAGGCGAAGACCGGGGTGGCCTCCCGGCGGCTGCGGCCCTCGCTGGCGGTCGTCGATCCGGACGCGGCGCGGACGCTCCCGCCGACGGTGGTCGCCTCCAGCGGCTTCGACGTGCTGTGCCACGCCCTCGAGTCGTACACGGCGCGCCCTTCCCGCTCCCGCCCTCGGCCCGCCGCGCCGTCGCTCCGGCCGATGAGCCAGGGGCGCAACCCGTGGAGCGACCTGGGGAGCCTCGAAGCCCTGCGCCTGGGGGGCCGGGTGCTGGAGCGCGCCGTGCGCGACGCCAGCGACGAGGAAGCGCGGGAGCAGCTCTGCTGGGCGGCGACCCTCGCGGGGATCGCTTTTGGCAACGCCGGCGTCCATCTGCCTCATGCGATGTCCTACGCTGTCGCCGGGATGGCCCGTGATTTCTGCCTCGAAGGGTACCCGGCGGGGGAGCCGCTCATCCCTCACGGGCTCAGCGTGGTGCTGGGGGCGCCCAGCGTGTTCCGTGGGATCTCCGCCGCTTGCCCCGGGCGCTGTCTGGAGGCCGCGGGGGCGCTGGGGGTCGATCTGCGCTCCGCGGACGAGCGGGACGCCGGCGAGGCCATCGCGGGGGCGCTGCTGCGGTTGATGCGAGCGACGGGGCTGCCGGCGTGCCTGGGGGAGGTGGGCTACGGGCCGGGGGACGTAGACGGGCTGGCGGAGCGCGCCCTGGAGCAGCAGCGCCTGGTGCAGAACGCCCCGTGCCCCGTGGATCTCGACGCCATGAGGACCCTCTTCGCGGGGGCGCTGGAGGGGTGATGTCCAGGGATGCTGCGCCTCCGCCGCTGCGCACCTCGTTCGGCTACTCCGTCGTGCTGCCGACGCGCTGGATGGACAACGACGTCTACGGCCACGTGAACAACGTGGTGTACTATTCCTTCTTCGACACGGTCATCAACCGTTACCTCATCGAGGTGGGAGGGCTCGACATCCACCGGGGCGAGGTCATCGGCCTGGCGGTGGAGACCGGGTGCCGCTTCTTCCGCCCGGTGGCCTACCCGGAGATCCTCGACGCCTGTCTGCGGGTCGCGCACCTGGGTCGCTCCAGCGTGCGCTACGAGGTCGGGATCTTCCCCCAGGGCGCCGGGGAGTGCGCCGCCCTGGGCACCTTCGTCCATGTCTTCGTGGACCGGGGAACGCGGCGACCCACCCCCATCCCCGACGGGCTGCGCCGTGCCCTGGCCGCCATCGCCTCGCCCGCGCCCGGGTGACGCCGGGGCCTCGCTGGTGGGCCGGGGCTCTCCGGGGTATCTTGCCTGTTCTGATGGCGCCCCGGCTCCCGCTCCTTGTTGCCTCGCTCCTGGTGCTGATCTCCGGCGCCTGCCTCGACGCCGCGGAGGAGCGCGCTCGCCGTGACGAGCAGGTCGGGATCGCCTCCACGACGGGGGCCTCGGTGGTGGTCTCCGGGGGGCTGGCCTCGGTGCGGTCCTTCTCGCCGGGGGAGCTGACCCTCTGGGTCCAGGCTCCGGTCCTGGACCTCGACCTTTCCTTCGGGGAGGGGGCTCCGGATGTGTGGAACATCCATCTATGGAACACGCTCCCGGGCGCCGGGGTGGCGGTGCTCCAGGGAGAGGCGGAGGTCAGCCCGCTGCCGGCGACGCTGAGGACACGCCGGTCCTTCGCGGTGAGGCGCGGGGGGGAGGATGCGGTGAGGCTGCGGGTGGGGCCGGAGGACGCGGGGTCGCCCGGCTCGTTTCGCTTCGGGGTGCTGAGTGACGTGCAGGAGGCGATCGATCGCGTGGGGGATATTTACGCGAAGATCAACGGGACGCCGGGGATCCGGTGGATCCGGTGGGGTCGAGGAACGGAGCCTTCGGGAGCCGAGCGGAAGCGGCGAAGCTGATCGGGCGGCTGGCGGAGGGGGGCGTATCGCTGACGCTCGGCCTTGTTCAGATCCCCGTCCACGAAGCACGTCCACGTCCACGTCCACGAAG
>CAZSDX010000419.1:0-6524 GCA_964605685.1 uncultured Polyangiaceae bacterium | reverse complement strand
GAAGGTGGCGCTCCGAGGGCTGCGCCGGCTGACGGATCGGGACCGGAATGGGTTCAGCCGGACCTACGGTGGCGGCGACTGCAACGACGGCGACGGGCGGATCTACCCGACGGCGGTGGACGAGCCCGGCAACGGGCTGGACGAGGACTGCTCGGGGAGCGACGCGGCGCCCCCGCCGCCTCCGCCTGCGGCGCCCGCGCCTGCGCCGGAGGTGGAGGCGAGGGTGCCGGAGGGGCTGAGCGTGCTGCTGCTGACGGTGGACACGCTCCGGTACGATCTGGGGTACGCGGGCAACCCGAGGCCGGTGTCGCCCAACCTGGATCGGCTGGCGGCGCGGTCGACGGTCTTCGAGGCGGCGTACTCGCTGGCGTCGTACACGGGCAAGAGCGTGGGGCCGATGATGATGGGGAAGTACCCGTCGGAGTCCCACCGGGGGTGGTCTCATTTCAACGCCTTCACGAAGGAAGACATCCTGGTGGCGGAGCGGCTCCAGAAGGCCGGGATCCGCACCCTGAGCGTGCAGGCGCACTGGTATTTCAACAAGTGCTGCGGCCTGGACAGGGGCTTCGAGGTGGTGGACGTCTCGGCGGCGCCTCCTCCGGGGACGCAGATCGACGCGGACGCGAGCGTCACCGGGGACAAGGTGACGGACGCGGCCATCCAGCGGCTGTCGGAGGGGGAGCTGACGAAGGGCCGCTTCTTCGCCTGGGTCCACTACATCGACCCCCACGCCGACTACATGAGGCACCCGGAGGGGCCCGATTTCGGCAGGGGCCAGCGGGATCTCTACGACGGCGAGATCGCCTTCACGGACCAGCAGATCGGGCGGCTCCTGGACTTCGTGGAGAAGCAGCCGTGGGGGAGCAAGGTGGCGGTGATCGTCACCAGCGACCACGGCGAGGCCTTCGGCGAGCACAAGCTGATCCGCCACGGGTTCGAGGTCTGGGAGGAGCTGGTCCGGGTGCCCTTGCTGGTCCACGTACCCGGCGCGAAGCCCTCCCGGATCAAGGCACGCCGCAGCCTGATCGACCTGGCTCCCACGATCCTGGATCTCTTCCAGGTACGCCACGAGCCCGGTGGCTCGCCCTTCGATTTCCTCTCCGGGCGGTCGCTGCTGGCGGACACCTTCCTCGAAGATGGAAAGGCCCCCGAGGAGCGCCCGATCTTTGTCGACATGCCGGCGGGGCCCAACAACGACGAGCGGCGGGCCTTCTACGTGGGGGACCGGAAGCTCTACATCTCCAGCGGCGCCAGCTACCAGCTCTTCGACCTGGCCGCCGACCCGGGGGAGAAGTCCGATCTCTCCGGCGACAAGGAGGCCCTGGCGGAGATGAAGTCCCGCTACGAAGCCTTCAAGAGCACCCTCCGGGAGGTCCGCGTCAAGCCCATCCCGAAGTAGGGGCGCAGCCCGTCGCGCCCTCGCGGCGGAGCGGGTGGGGTGAGGGTGGAGGCTCAGGCGGGGTGAACCGTGCTTCGGGGAGGGGTTGCACGAGATTCCCTGTGTGGGCCTCCGTCGTGCTACGTCTAACGCAGCATGAAGAAGGCCACGCTCCTTGCCCCCTCCCTCGCCCTGGTGCTCGCGGGTATCGGCTGCGGCGCCCCTGCGGCACCGTTCAACCAGATGCCCCAGTCCCAGGTGACGGTGTACCGCCTCCAGAACTTCGAGCCCCCTCCCGCCGCCACCGCGGCTCCTCCGGCGGCCGGCGGCCTCCCGATCCCCCTGCCGATCCCTCCGGAGATCACCAGCTGGATGGGCGGCGGCGCCAATGGCCTGCCCACCCAGGCCTTCTGTGGCTTGGGCCTGCCTCTCCCAGGTTGCACTCCTGGCGCCGCCCCCGGCGTTACCCCTCCTCCGCCGGATGCTCCGCGCTTCCACAATTTCCGGATCCTGGGTCAGGCTCCTCTCGGCAACGAGAGCGACAAGGAAGACCTTGCCAAGATCCTCGGGCGCGAGGGGAACTTCGAGGCGCCCTCCAGCGCCTGCATGTACCCCGAGTACGGCATCAGCTTCGGCTCTCCCCAGAACGACCTGCTGATCTCCCTCTCGTGCCACAAGGTCGAGGCCCGCTCCTTCCAGTGGCCCTTCGGTGCCACCAACGGGATCAAGGGCGACACCCAGGAGAAGCTCGCCAACGTCTTCAAGAAGCTGCCGCTCTACTGATCCGGGGCCGATGGCCAAGCTCTACTTCCGCCACGGCACGGTCAGCAGCGCCAAGACGATGAACCTGCTGGCGGTGGCCCACAACTACCGCTCCCAGGGCAAGCGGGTGATCCTCCTCAAGCCTCGCCTCGACACCCGCTGGGGCCAGGACATCATCCTCTCCCGCTCCGGCCTCGAAGCGCAGGCGGATCTCCTGGTCGATTTTGACACGCGCCTTGATCCCGGCCAGTTCGAGGGGATCGACTGCGTGCTCGTGGACGAGGCCCAGTTCCTCTCCCCGGCGCTGGTCGAGCAGCTCCGCGAGCTGACCTTGCGCCCAGGGCTCCCGGTGATCTGCTACGGCCTCCGCACGGACTTTCGTACCCGCCTCTTCGACGGATCCCGGCGGCTCCTGGAGCTTGCCGACAGCATCGAGGAGGTCAAGGTCACCTGCAAGTTCTGCAACCGGAAGGCCATCTTCAACATGCGCCTGGTCAACGGCCAGCCCACCGCCGAGGGCGCTCAGATCGAGCTGGGCGGCGACGACAAGTACGTCCCCTCCTGCGCCCACTGCTACCGCGCCCGGCTCCCCCTCGCCGTGGGCTGACTGCGGGGCTTAGATCGCCTCGGGCCCGGCGATGCGCCCGGCGATGGCGCTGGCGGCGACGACCAGGGGGCTGGCCAGGTAGACCTTGCCGGGGCCGCTGCGCCCGGGGAAGTTCCGGTTGATGGCCGAGACGGTCACGTCGTCGGGGGACTCGGAGACCCCGGGGCCCGCCTTGATGCAGGCCCCGCAGGAGGGATCGATCAGCTCGGCCCCGGCTTTCTCGAAGATCTCGATGTAGCCCTGCTGCTCGGCGTAGCGCCGGATATCCTGGGAGCCAAACTGGATGAACAGGCGCACCCCGTCGGCCACCCGGCGCCCGCGCTCCACCGCGCGCCGGAGCACCGAGGCATACATGTCCATGTCCGCCTTCTTGCCGCCGGTGCAGGAGCCGCCGTAGGCGATGTTGATCGGCGGGGCGCTCTCCTGGAGCTGGGCGAGGGGGACGCCGTTGCGGGGGTCTCCGGGGGTCGCCACCATGGGGACCAGGGCGGTGAGGTCGATCTCGAAGGTGGCGAGGTAATGGGCGCCCTCGTCGGCCTTGACGATGCGGCGGCGCACCTCCTCCGGATCGAGGTTCCGCTGCTTTGCCAGGTAGCCGACCACCACCTCGTCCGCCTCGATGATGCCGGTGAAGCCCCCGGCCTCGACCGCCATGTTGGTCAGCGTGGAGCGCTCGTCCAGCGGCATGGACGCGACGCCGTCGCCGGCGAACTCGAGGACCTTCCCGATCCCCTGGCCGCTCTTGAAGAACTCCTGCGACAGGATGTGGAGCATCACGTCCTTGGCGCAGACGCCGGGCGGCATCGCGCCGCGGAGGACGAAGCGGACCGTCTCCGGCACCTTGACCCGCACGTCCCGGGTGTACCAGGCGTTGGCCATGTCCGTGGAGCCGACGCCGAAGGCGAAGCAGCCCAGAGACCCCGCCATGCAGGTGTGGGAGTCGGTGCCCGCCACGAGCTGCCCCGGGAGCGCGATCTCCTCGATGACCTTGTTGTGGCAGATCCCCTCGGAGCCCACCAGCTTCCCGTCGCGGAACACCTCCCCGTAGAGCTTGATGCCCTGCTTCCGTGTGAACGCCTCCTGCACCGTGGCCAGGCTCTGCGCCTGCTCCCGCAGGCCCATCTTCAGGTGCGCCGCCGGCATCACCTGGTCGAGGAAGGTGAGGTGATCCCGGAAGGCGAAGACGCTCTCCGGCTCGCTGACCCGCGCCTCGGGGCCGAAGCCCTCGCGGAACAGCGCCTCCGCCATCGGCGTCACGTACTCGTGGCTGAAGCGCACGTCGGTGCGGACGAACAGGGCGTCGCCGGGCTTCACCGCGGGCACGCCGAGCTTGCCGGTCCGCGCGTCCACCACCGCGTGGGCGGCGATGATCTTCTCGCAGAGGGTCATGGGGCGGGCGCCGGTCTCCACCGGCGGCGGCGCTACCTGGCCCGCCATCCGGGCCCGGTTGTAGGCGAAGAGGCCGCCGTGGAGCACGATCGACGCGGAGATCGGGTCGAGCCCCCGGGTGAACTCCTCGATGGGGATCTCCTCGCCCCGCTCCAGCCGCTCCAGGATGCCAAAATCCGTGGTCGTCAGCAGCCCGATGTTCTCGGCGTTCTGCCCGTAGATCTTCTCGATGTTCCGCGCCACGACGAGCTGCACCCCGGCCCCCAGCTCCGAGTAAGGCGCCGTCTCCCGCGAGGAGCCGCACCCCTTCGAGCGCCCGCTCACGATCACCTGGAACCCTCCCTCCTTGATCGCGTCCTTCTCGATCACCCCGCCCCGCAGCCCCACCAGGCAGTACCTCGCCAGCGTTCCGTCGTAGTAATAACAGACCCATCCGGGGGTGATCTCGTCGGTGGAGATGTTGTCGATCAGCTTCCGGTCCGGGTCGTGGGTGAGGGCGGCTTCGCCCCCGAGCTGGGCCTTGAGCTGGGCCAGATCCTCCGTCAGGTAGAGAACCTTGCCGGTGAGGCGCAGCGAGCGCCGGGGAGAGGGGGTTGTCATGGATCAATTCCTGTGGCGATCTCGAAACGCCTTCGGGGGCGAACACGCTACCTTATCCGGCTCCCGCGGCCAAGGCCCGCCTCCCCCTGCGGGTGGTGCGAGAACCCCCCACCCCTGGATAGACGGATCCCCATCCCCAGGAGTTCGTTGCGGCCGTAAAATGGCGAGCGTAACGTCCAGTCCTCGCCGGAGCACACCATGAAGCGGACGCCTTTCCTGTATCTCCTCGCCCTGACCGGGGCCCTCGCAGCTTGCAAGGACGCGGGGGACGACGCCCCGCCGCCGTCTTCGAAGCTTCCCAAGAACACCACGAGCTTCTCCAACGTGGCCGTCAACCCGAAGGCCACCTGGACCACCGCGAAGCAGCGGGACACGGTGAAGATCGAGGAGAACCGGCTGACCTTCCCGGCCGCAGGGAACGACGCGCTGCTGAAGAAGAAGGCCGGCGACATCCTGGTCAGCGACCGCAGCAGCAAGGGGAACAACCCGGACGGGTTCATGCGCAAGGTGGTGTCCGCCAGCAAGGAAGGCGACAGCATCGTGCTGGAGACCGAGCCGGCGTACCTCAACGAGGTGATCATCGGCCAGTTCGACATCGTGGCGGAGCCGGGCGATCTCCGGGCCATGACCGCGGAAGAGCTGGGGGCGAGCGCGGCGAACTACGACCTCTCGGCGCCGGGGCTCGCTCCCCAGGCGGAGGTGTCCGCCAGCTTCAACCTGGGCAAGGAGGTCAAGGACCTCAAGCTCTTCGAGTTCAAGGTCGGCGCCATGGATATCCCGGTGAGCGACGGCCAGATCGGCGTCAGCATCGGCGGTTCCGCCAAGGTGAACGAGGCGTCCTTCTTCTTCAAGCCCAGCATCCGTGTGGGCGGCGAGATCGACGTGCCGGACGGGTTCTGGGATAAGTTCAACCCGGTCAACTACGTCCAGGAGTTCCACGTCATCGCCAAGGGGCAGGTGGACACCAAGCTGGTGGTCGGCGGAAGCGCGGCCATCACCGTGGAGGCGGCCCCCGAGAAGTACAAGAAGGAGATGAAGGATTTTGCGGCGAAGGTGAACGACCGCATCAAGCAGCTCAACCCTCCGTCGGCCATCAACCTGCCGATCCTCAAGCTGCCCTTCGTCGGCCCCCCGCTCCCCACCCCCGTCGGCCCCATCCCGCTCACCTACGAGTTCTCCATGGAGCTCGTCTGCACCGCGGCCATCGGCGGCGGCTTCGAGGCGGACTTCGGCTACTCCGGCTCCTCCGTCGCCGAGTTCGGCACCATCTACGAGCAGGGCAAGGGGTGGAGCCCGGTCAAGAGCTTCGACCTCCAGATCACCAAGATCGGCCCCAACTGGAAGGCCAACGGCTCCGCCGAGATCAAGTGCGCCCTCGAACCCAAGCTCTCCACCAAGGTCGCCGGCTTCGCGGGGCCCTTCCTCAAGGTCTCTGGCTCCCTGGGCATCAAGGGCGAGTACAAGGAAGAGTGCCCCGAGGACGGCTCCGAGGGGAAGCCCAACCCGTCGCTCGGCGCCTCCATCGACGCGGGCTTCGGCGTCTCGCTGGGCGCGGAGGCGAAGTTCAGCATCCTCTCCAAGGAGATCAAGCTCGGCGAGGCCTCCTTCAGCCTCTACGACAAGTCCTGGAACCTCTGGAAGACCGACCCCTACCTCGCCCTGCCCAAGAGCTGGGCCCTCGGCTACTGCGCCGGTGAGGAGCCGGTCGGCCAGGGCGGCAACGGGGGCGGTGGCAGCGGCGGCACCGCGGGCAGCGGCGGCTCCGGCGGAAGCGGCGGCAGCACGGCT
>CAZSDX010000418.1:0-6579 GCA_964605685.1 uncultured Polyangiaceae bacterium | reverse complement strand
CGGCCGCCCCCGCAGGGGTCGAGGAGGTGGTCGCCTCGCCAGACCCGCCCACCGCCACCGGCCCCGCGTCGATCCTGGCGATCGAGCCCTACGGCGACAAGGAGTCGGCGCGCATCGTCGTGCGCCTGAGCAACCCCGCCTCGTTCAAGGTCGGGGTCGCCCCCGCCGTCAAGGGAGGCCCCAGCCACCGCGTCTACGTCGATCTGGCCCGCACCCGCCTCGGCAAGCACCGCCGCGAGATCGCCGTGGGAGGGCTGGTCGAGCGGGTCCGCGTGGGGCCCCACGAGGGCGGAGCGAGGGTCGTCCTTGATCTCAAGCAGAAGGCGGTGCGCCGCGTTTTTTACCTGCCGGAGCCGTTCCGGGTGGTGATCGACGTCTCGACGCGTCCGCTGGGGGAGGCCCCGGTCAACGGCAAGGGGAAGCGGCTGCTCAGCCGGGTGGCCCTCGATCCTGGCCACGGGGGCAGCGACCCCGGGGCCACGGGGCCCAGCGGGCTCCAGGAGAAGGACGTCACCCTGGACATCGCTCACCGGGCCGCCTCGGTGCTGGCCCGCGAACTCCAGATCTCCGCCCTCGTGACCCGGGACCGCGACGAGTACGTCGCCCTGGAGGAGCGCACCGCCCGGGCCAACGCCTACAACGCGGATCTGTTCGTCTCGATCCACTGCAACGCCAGCGAATCCGGCGCTGCTCACGGCATCCAGACCTACGTGCTCGACACCACCAGCGACGAGATCGCGGCCCGGGTCGCGGCCCGGGAGAACAACGCCTCCCTCGCCCAGGCGGGCCCCGACGTCGCCCGGCTGCTGAGCAACCTCCGCCTCGCCGACAACGGCGCCCGCTCCACGCACCTGGCGGAGCTGCTCCAGCGCGCCGCCGTCGCCTCCCTGGGGGAGAAGTTCCCCGGCGTCTCCGACCAGGGGGTCAAGACCGCGGGCTTCTACGTCCTGGTGGGCGCCCAGATGCCCGCGGTCCTCTTCGAGACCTCGTTCATCTCCAACCCCACCGAGGAGGAGCGCCTCAAGACCGCGGACTACCGCCAGCGCCTCGCCGACGCCATCGTCAACGCCATCAAGGCCTACCGCGACGGGTTCTGACCGGGGAGAACTCCCACGAGGAGCGCCGCTGTAGGGGCTCCTGCGCGCGAACTCCGGGGTTGTGAGGGAGGGGGGCCTTGGGTATCCCTCGGGCATGCGCCACCGAGCCTTGCTCCTCTCCGCTGCGCTGCTGCTCCTGGGCCGTGAGGCCAGCGCCCAGTCGATCATCAAGAACCCGGGGCAGCACCCCCAGGGGCCGGAGATCGAGCCTCACCTGCTGCTGCGGCCGCTCCACGGCGCCGACGAGAACCTGGGGGCGGGCCTCGGGGGGCGCTTCACCTGGCAGATCGGCAAGAACAACTTTATCGACAAGATCAACAACAGCGTCGGCGTCGGCGTCGGCGTCGACTGGGTGCGCTACACGTACCGCTACGGCTGCGGTCGCGGCGGGGAGTGCTACCGGGACAGCGTCGACTGGCTCCTGGTCCCGGTGGTGATGCAGTGGAGCTTCTACCTGACGCGCTCCTGGAGCGTCTTCGGGGAGCCCGGCATCCTGCTGGGGACGCACTTTCACGATTGTCGCGCCGACGGCTGTCCTCGCAAGGGGTTCGGCGTCGGGCGGGGCTTCGGCGCGGACTTCTTCATCCTCCACGCCGGCGCCCGCTGGCACTTCAAGGAGACCACGGCCCTCACCCTCCGCATCGGCTTCCCCTACTTCAGCGTCGGCGTTTCGTTCCTGTGACACGCGGGAGAGCGCAGAGAGAGGCTCCTTGTCCGGTCGGATTCGGGTAGCCTCGCTCCTCGCGTGAAGACCTCCCCTCTCGTCGCCCTTGCGCTGGCGGCCATCTCCTCTGCCGCGACGCCGGCCCGCGGCGACGAGCTGAAGACGCCCGCCGAGCGCGCCGCCGACCGGCCTTCTTACCTCGATTTTCAGCGGGAGCGCCCGCCACCCATCGAGAGCCTCCGCCTGCGCCCGCCGCTCATCGAGGAGGAGTACCGCCGCAAGAAGGAGAACAACTATTTCACCGGGTTGCCCCTGGCTAACTCGGATCCGAACACCGGCTTCGGCTTCGGGGCGCGGGTCTACTACTACCGCAACGGCGACCGGAGCGACCCCCGCTTCGCCTACACGCCTTACCTCCACCGGATCTTCCTCCAGGCCTTCTTCTCGACCAAGGGGCTCCAGTTTCACTGGCTCGACTACGACGCCCCGGCGCTCAACAGCAGCAGCTACCGCCTCCGGGCTTCGGCGATCCTGGCACACAACACCAGCGAGAACTATTTCCACCGGGATCGCCGCGCCCTCGACGACCTCACCTTCACCGGCGCCAACCGGACCTTCGACCGGGCCCCCGACATGGACGAGGCGCTGGCGCGGGTGGGCCCGGACGGCAGGACGAGGGGGCTCTACAACAAGATCGATCTGATGCGCCCTCAGCTCGCCTTCAGCGTGGAGAAATCGCTCTGGGGGGGGCTGCTCCGGCCGCTGGTGGGCCTCGGGTTTTCCCAGAACATCGTCCGGGATTACACCGGCAAGGTGATCGACGCCGTGGATCCGATCACCGGGGAGAAGACCCGCGCGGCCATGGCCCCGACCCGCTTCCGCGAGGACTGCGACGCGGGCAAGATCGTCGGCTGCGATGGCGGTCGGGAGAACTACCTGCGCCTGGCCGTCGTCCTCGACACCCGGGACTTCGAGCCGGACCCGAACAACGGCGTCGTGGCCGAGGTCTCTGGCGAGTTCGGCACCCGCGCCCTCGGCTCCGAGTTCGAGTTCGCCCGGGTTCTGGGGGTGCTGCGCGGCTACTGGAGCCCCTTCCAGCGGCAGGCGGATCTGGTGCTCGCGGGCCGCGCGCTCTACCAGGTCCAGACCCGGGGCACGCCCTTCTTCTCCATGAACGTCCTGCCCTTCACCGAGGATTTTCGCCTGGGTATGGGCGGCGTCCGGACGCTCCGGGGCTACCGGCAGGATCGCTTCGTCGGCCACGTCATGGCTCTGACCAACCTGGAGGTCCGCTGGACCCTCGGCCACCTCAAGGCCCTCGACCAGGATTTCGGCTTCATCCTCGCCCCCTTCGTCGACCTGGGGCGCACCTTCGAGCGCGCCTCGCAGACCTCCTTTTCCGGCTGGAAGCGGGGCCAGGGCGCCGCCGTCCGCATCGCCTGGAACCAGGCCACCATCGTCATGGTCGACTACGGCGTCTCCTCCGAGGACACCGGCCTCTACATCAACTTCAACCACATCTTCTGACGGGTAACCCACGGGTTGCCGAGCCGTTGCCGGCGAGGGGCCATGGAGCCACCATGCAGAGGTGACCCAATCGCCTGCTGACCTTGGCCCTGGCCCTCGTCGCCTTGCCACCGTGGCCGACTGGGAGGCCGTTCCGCCGCCGTTCACCGGCCACCTCCTTGGCGGCAAGCTCCATGTCCACCCCCGCCCCACCGGGCCGCATGCGGAGGCTCTGGCCGGTGTGCAGGACGAACTACGGGGTCCCTTCCACCGGGGGCGAGGCGGTCCCGGAGGCTGGATCATCCTGCCCGAGGTCGACGTGAAGCTGGGCTCGGACATCGTCGCCCCGGACCTGGCAGGCTGGCGTCGGGCTCGTATGGCCGAGGTGCCAAGGGAACGCCCCATCTTGCTGGTTCCTGACTGGGGCTGCGAGGTCATCTCCCCCGGGACCGAGGTCTTTGACCGAGGGACCAAGGCTCCCTGGTTCGCCGACGCGGGGGTGGGCTGGTTGTGGTTTATCGACCCCGAAGAGAAGCTCCTTGAAGTCTACGAGAACGATGCCGGACAGTTCCGCCAGCATCACCGCTGGCAGGGATCTGCCGACGTCAAGGCGCAGCCTTTCGACGCTGTCTCCTGGCCCCTCGACGCGCTCTGGGGGTGAACGGTCTCGGATTCGCTTGCTCGGCGTTGCTCCTGGTGCGCCGTGGTAACCTGGAGGAATGAGGCTTGATCCTGGCGGGTGGTCCGGGGTACTTGTCGCGCTCCTCGTGGCGGCGTGCTCCTCCGAGGGCGGCAGCGGCGCGGCGGGGCAGCCCGGCGGCGGTGGCGGAGGTTCGGGGGGCTCCGGGGGCTCTTCTCCGGGGCCTGTGTGCACCGACTGCACGCCCCAGGGGCCCGGTACCTACGCGCTCCCGTCGCCTGCGGGCTTCGCCCTGTGGACCACCACCACCATGGACAAGGTGCTGAAGGAGGCGGACCTGCCCTCCACCAAGGGCGAGGCCATCCAGCTTTATGCGGCGCGCAACGAGTTCGAGCCGTTCCAGATCGTGGTCCGCGCGCCGGGCGGGGGCTCCGCGACCCTCGACCTCGGCCCGCTCTCCGGCCCCGGCGGCGCCGTCACCCGCGTCGAGCTCCGCCGGGTCGAGTACGTGAAGATCGGCGCCCCTTCCGACGCCTCGGCCATCGCCAGCGGCTGGATGCCGGACCCGCTCTGGCCTGCCTCCTTTGGCAAGCCGGAGCCGCTCCCTGCGGGGCAGAACCAGCCCTTCTGGGTCACCGTGTACGTCCCCGAGGACGCCGCCCCCGGCGACTACGAGGGCTCGCTCTCGGTCACCGTGGGCGGGGAGACACAGAAGATCCCGGTGAGGCTCCATGTGTATGGTTTTTCTCTACCGAAGCGGGCCTCCTTCGACGGCAACTGGAACGCGAGCTTCCAGGCGCTGGGGGGCGGGGCGAGCCTGGCGGCGACGGAGAAGGTGAAGGATTTCTTCTTCGAGCACCGGCTCACGCCGTCGAGCGTGGCGTGGCCCGCGGGGCTGAACTACAACGGGGGGATCGAATACGACTGCGCGGCCGGAGATTTCAAGGAAGAATCGGGGCCTTATTCGTTCGCAGAGCTGGGGCCGAAGTACATCGACGGCGAGGGGTGGAACGGGGCGGGGTTCCCGTCGTTCCAGGTGATGACTTTCGTGAACAACAGCACGCCGAGGCCCGCGGAGTTCTGCGGGGTGAGCCGGGGGCCGGGGCACGAGGGGACGGTGGCCTACAACGCCGCGTGGGGCAAGCTGCTCGCGGCCATCGACAAGCGGCTGGTGGCGGAGGGGTGGGACAGGCGGGGCTATTACTACGTGCAGAACGAGCCCCAGGGGCCGGAGGACTACGCCACGGCGGCGCACCTGGCCCGGCTGACGAAGGCGGCGGCGCCTCACCTGCGGATCGCCATCAGCGAGGAGCCCAAGCCGGAGATCGTCGAGCACCCGGCGGCGCAGGGGGCATCCTACGACCTGTGGTGGGCCAACCTCTCGGAGTACAAGGCGGACTACGCCTCGGGGCGCCAGGCGCTGGGGGAGGAGGTGTGGTGGTACTTCCTCTACGGAGACCTGCCTCCGCGCTTCAATCCGATCACCATCGACCACCCGGGCGTCGAGTCGCGCGTCGCGTTCTGGGCCGCCTGGAGGCAGCGGATCAAGGGGTTTGCCTACTACTCGGTGACCGGCTGGGGCCCGGACCCCTACACCAACCCGAGGCCCGAGGGGACGAAGCAGAACGGCGACGGCTTCCTGCTCTACCCGCCCCGGGACGGCGAGCTGGTGACCAGCATCCGCTGGGAGCTGCTCCGGGAAGGCGCCGAGGACTTCGAGTATTTCCTCCTCGCCGCCGGCGCCCCCGCGCCCCGCACCCCGGAGGAGCCCTCTCCCGTCGACACCACGGTCCACAGCGCCGTCAGCTCCACCACCGCGTACACCCGCGACGCCTCGGCCCTCAAGCACCTCCGCGACCAGCTTGGCCTCAAGATCGAGGGCAAGATCAACGGCTTCCCGGTCCTCGACGCCAAGCCCCAGGGCGCCCACCCCCGCGCCGCCTATCGCCTCAACTTCCAGGACCCGAAAGGCAAGCCCTCCGCCAGCCCCCTCGTGGTCGACGGCGTAGAGTGGCTCAAGATCGGCTGGGACCCCTACGACCCCGTGAAGGGGTTCGGCTGGTCCGGGCCCTACATCGGTGACCCGAAGATCATGCTCTACCAGTACCTCGACGGCGCCCCCGTCAACGAGCTGGAGCGCAGCATCCTCTACAACGACTACGGCCGCACCGACACCTTCTCCTGGGACATCGCGCCGGGCCGCTACAAGGTCACCGTCGCCATCGGCTGGCACGGCAAGACCTACGGCAAGCAGCGCGTCCTGGTCGAGGGGCAGGCCCTCTTCGACGACGAGGCGACGACCCCGGACGTTCCCTACAAGAAGAAGAGCGTGTCCGTCGACGTCAACGACGGCAACGTCACCCTGGAGATCGGCCAGAAGGACGAGTACACCATGCTCTGCTGGATGAGCATCGAGCCCGAGTGATCGCGGCCTTCGCTCACCAGGATCGGTGACCGCCCGAAGAACCCATCACTTCCGCCCACCGAAGTCGGTGACAAAGGAGGGCGGCGCCGTGCTGGCCCCGGCGGGGCGCTGCGCCGGAGGGCCCTTGCCGGCTGCTCCGTGCACCACCGGGTTCCCCTGAGCGCGAGGGGGAGCACTCCCCAGGGCGCCGGGCACCGCGCTCACCACCGCGGCAGAGGCGGACGACGCCAGCGGGGCCACCTCCGCC
>CAZSDX010000417.1:0-6594 GCA_964605685.1 uncultured Polyangiaceae bacterium | reverse complement strand
CAGGAGTTCTTCTTGGGAGCGTCGCCGTCGGAGAGCGCGCCGGGGCCAGAGAGGGGGCACGAGTCGCCGGAGCCGCTGGCCCCCGCGACCGGGAGAGCACCGCCCGAGCCACCGTCCTGGCCGCCCTGGCCTCCTTCGCCAGCGAGCCCTCCGGCGCCCGCGCCCCCCGCGACGGCCTGGCCCGCGGAGGAGCCACCGAAGCCGAGGGAAACCGAGGGAGAACCGGCCCCCGAGGGGGGAGCCGGGAGGACGAGCTGAGGCGGTCCCTCCGAGCACCCGACCAGCGACGCCGCCAGCAGGAGCAGGAGGAGCGGCGCGCCGCGGCGCAGCGGGTCAAAGGGGAGGGGGTGCGTCATCGGAGAAGGGGGGCCGGAAGAGCTTGCGTGGGGCGCGGTTCTCGTCGATACGTCTCACCGCCGCGCGAGGGCGCAGGCGCCCCCGGTGAGGAGTGTAGGACCATGAAGATCGGTGTTCCCAAGGAGATCAAGACGCGAGAGTACCGCGTGGGGATGACCCCTGCGGGCGTGAAGCTGCTCAGCTCCCGCGGCCACGAGGTGGTCGTGCAGCAGGGGGCCGGGGTGGGGAGCGGCCTCAAGGACGAGCAGTACGAGGCCGCCGGGGCGCGGCTGGTGGCCTCCGCGGCAGAGGCGTGGGACGCCGACATGGTGGTCAAGGTAAAGGAACCGCTGCCGGCGGAGTATGGCTTCTTCCGGGAGGGGCTGGTGCTCTACACCTACCTGCACCTGGCGGCCGAGCCGGAGCTGACCCGGAAGCTGGCGGAGACCAAGGTGGCCGGGGTGGCCTACGAGACCATCGAGAACCCGGACGGCACCCTGCCGCTGCTCAAGCCGATGAGCGAGGTCGCAGGCCGGATGGCGACCCAGGCCGGCGCGACGTTCCTGGAGAAGGAGCGAGGCGGCAAGGGCCTGCTCCTCGGGGGCGTCCCCGGGACGCGCCGCGGCCGCGTGGTGATCCTGGGCGGCGGCGTGGTGGGCAAGAACGCCGCGACCATCGCCGTGGGGATGGGCGCCCAGGTGACGGTGCTCGACGTCCGCGCCGAGACCATGGCCTACCTGGAGGACATCTTCGGGGGCGCCGTGGAGACGCTCTACTCCAACCCGCTCAACATCGAGGAGTCCGTGCGGCGCGCGGACCTGGTGATCGGCGCGGTGCTGGTCACCGGAGCCAAGGCCCCCCGGCTGGTCACCGCCGACATGATCGCCAGCATGGAGCGGGGCTCGGTGGTGGTCGACGTGGCGGTGGATCAGGGTGGGTGCATCGAGACCTGCCGCCCGACGAACCACGACAACCCGACCTACGAGGTGAACGGCGTGGTGCATTACTGCGTGCCGAACATGCCGGGGGCGGTGGCGCAGACGAGCACCTGGGCGCTGACGAACGTGACGATCCGGTACGCGGAGCGGATCGCGTCGCAGGGGCTGGTAGCGGCGGTGCAGGGCGACCGGGCGCTGGCGCTCGGGGTCAACACCTACGGGGGAGCGGTGACCTACGGTCCCGTGGCCGAGGCGCACCGGCTGGAGTTCACCCCGCTCGATCGCGTCCTGCGATGAAGGCGGCGAAGATCGCCTTGATCGGGGGCGACGGGATCGGCCCCGAGGTGGTCCGCGAGGGCAAGCTTCTGCTGGAGCTTGTGCGGGAGGAGCGCGGGCTCCCCCTGGAGTTCTGGGAGCTGGATCTGGGCGCGGAGCGCTACCTGCGGGACGGGACGACGTTTCCGCCGGAGGTTCGCGTGGCGATCCAGCGGGAGTGCGCGGCGGTGCTGCTGGGGGCGCTGGGGGATCCGAGGGTGCCCGGGATGGAGCATGCCCGGGACATCATCTTCGGGATGCGCCAGGGGTACGACCTGTTCGCCAACGTGAGGCCGTGCCGCGCGCTGTCGGATCGGCTCGTGCCGCTGAAGGGGCGGGGGGCCCGGGACGTGAATTTCGTGGTGTTCCGGGAGAACACCGAGGGGATCTACGTGGGCATGGGGGGGCAGTTCAAGCGGGGCACCCCGGACGAGGTGGCGATCAACGAGGACATCAACACCCGCAAGGGCGTCGAGCGGATCATCCGGGCGGCCTTCGAGTACGCGAGGCGCCACGGGCACCCGGTGGTGCACATGGCGGACAAGTCCAACGCCATGCGCCACGCCCACGAGCTGTGGCTGCGGGTGTTCGATCAGGTGGCCCGCGAGTACGCCCCGGCGATCAAGGGAAAGCACGTCTACGTGGACGCGCTGTGCCTGTACCTGATCCAGGATCCCGCCCAGTTCCGGGTGATCGTCACCAACAACCTCTTCGGCGACATCATCACCGACCTGGGGGCGGCGCTCCAGGGGGGGCTGGGGATGGCGGCCAGCGCCAACGTCCACGGCTTCGAGGCGGGGAGGGTGGCGATGTTCGAGCCGGTCCACGGGTCGGCGCCGGACATCGCCGGCAAGGGGGCCGCCAACCCCTTCGCCTGCCTGCTGACGGTGGGCCTGCTGCTGGCGCACCTCGGCTACCCCGAGGAGGAGCGGATCATCGAGGCGGCGGTATCCCGGGCCATCGACGAGCACCAGTGCACCCGGGACGTCGGCGGCGCCCTGGGGACACAGGCGGCGGCGGCCTGGGTCCGGGAAGAGGTTCTCCGGGCGCTTCGGGCCTTGCGCTCGAACGCGGGACGCGAGAGGTTAGCGCCCGATGCTCCTCTCTTCGTACCTCCGGCCGGGGCTGGCGGTGGCGCTCCTGGCCTTGCCTCGCGCGGCCCTGGCCCAGGACCCTCCCGCGGAACCCAAGGGAAAGCCCTTCACCCTCTCCCTCGCCCCGGAGTTCACCGCGGGCACCGCGCTTCGCCTCAACGAGCCGGCCACCGGGTACCCTCTTCACGAGCGGGTGGCGATACACTACCAGATGGGCCTCTACCTGGGGCTCGGCCAGCGCGCGGACGTGGGGGTCCACTATTTCCACGCGGGGATTGGCACCGAGAAGACGACCGACGTGGGCGTCAACACGGGCATCCACACCCGCCGGACCCTCGACGGGGCCATGCTGGAGGGGCGCTTCTTCGCCTGGCGCAACAGCTGGGCGGCGCTGTTCGTGGGGCTCCAGGTCGGGCTTGGCTGGCAGCGCGCCGAGCACACCGTCACCCGGGTGGAGCAGCCCGAGAGCTCGCCGGTCTTCACCCGCGGGCGCTGCGACGTCCGGGGGGGGGCGGGGCTCGGTATGGGCGCGAGCCTGGGCGGCGAGTTCAACCTCGGCAGCGGGGCCTCGTTCCTGGTGCTCGCCTCGGGGACCACCAACCGTCTCTCCTCCGACCCCCTGCGGGACGGCGACGCGGCCTGCGCCGACGGCGCCGGCACCACCAACCTCTTCCTGGGCCACGTCGGCTTCCGGTATCGCTTCGATCTCGGCGGCGACAAGGGCAAGAAATAGCGGGCTTGTTGACCCTACTTTCTCGCCTGGCCTAGCCTGTAGCCCCGAGCCTGGCATGGAATTCGAGATCGGTATCGCCTGCGGTGCCTGCGACCTCTACAACCCGATGGGGTCGAGGCGGTGCTCCGCCTGCAACCACGACCTGGCGCTGTTCACACGCTCCTCGACCTCCACGCCCAAAATGAGCGCCCTGCGCTCCACCACCGTGCTCCAGGGGACACCCGCCGCAGCGCCCGAGCCTCCCGAGCCTCCCCCCATCAACATGCCGGGGGGCGCCTCCAAGACCGCGACCACCCAGGCGATGCCTGCGGTGCGGGGCCCGCGCCCCTCGGTGCGGCCTCATCTGACCGTCGCCGCGTCCAACCCCCTTCCGTCTGCGGCCCAGCCGCCCCATTCTACCCGACCTGCTGCCCCTCGCCGACCTCCGGCGCCGGATCTCCCGCTGACGCTCAGCCCCGAGCTGCGCGACAGCTCCGAGCCACGACTCCGATCTGTCGCCCCAACCCCTACCCCCCTGCGGAAACAACCTCCGTCCTACGCGCACCTCACCCAGGAAGAGCTCATGGACCAAGCCAAACACTACCTCTGCTGGCAGTGCTACACGCCTGTCCCCTCGGGCCACAAGTTCTGCGGTCGCTGCGGGGCGGAGGTGCCTCCAGAGATCCTCAACGCGCACACCAAGTACTTCAGCGACATGCAGAACCCGGCGAAGGCGCGCCTGGTGCTGATCCGCGGGGAAGGGATGGATGGCCTCGCCTATCACCTCAAGATGGACCAGCACATCGTCGGCAAGAAGGGGCAGATCCCCTTCCCGGACGACGTGTTCGTCTCCCCCAAGCACGCCAACTTCTTCTACCGCGATGGGCGCCTGGTGGTCCGCGACGAGGGCTCTCTCAACGGTGTTTACCTCCGGATCCGCGGCACCGTCGAGCTGGTCCCCGGCGACACCTTCCGCGCTGGCGATCAGGTCTTCCGCCTCGAAAATTCCCCCAAGATCGCCGAGAGCCAGGATGCCGAGGGGACGATGTTTTACACCTCCCCCAAGTACCCCAGCGCCTTCCGCATCTCCCAGCTCCTGCTCGGCGGCGCCATCGGCATGACCGTCTGCGCCCGGGGCAACTCCCTCCAGCTCGGCCGCGAGGGCAGCGATCTCAACTTCCCCGCCGACATCTTCATGTCCGGCTCTCACTGCCGCATCGAGGAGTCCGGGGGGCGCTTCCTCCTGTCGGACCTCAACAGCCGCAACGGCACCTACGTCCGCATCAAGACCGAGCACGACATGAACCACGGCGACTACGTCTTCATCGGACGGAAGCTGATGCGTGTCGAGATGAACGTCTGATGACCAGGCTGCTCCTCCTCGACGACGACGGCGGTCGCCTGGCCCTCCTCGCCGCGGGGATGCTCGCCCTCGAAGGCGCCCCGGGCTTCTCCGAGGCCATCCCCTGCGGCCAGGGCGAGCCCTCCCCGGATCCCCTCCCCGCCGCGGCCCTCGCGGAGGTCGGCCTCCTCCTGCCTCCCCGAGTGTGTCCTTTCGCGGCCGTACTCCGCGAGCGCGAGGACGTCCTCGTGAGCCTGGGGGGCGCCCCGCACCCGGAGGCGCGCCTCCACCTCCCCTGCCCTCCGCTCCCTGGCGACGCACCGCCGCTGGTCCGCCGAGCCTCGGCGCGGATCGCCCGCGACCGCCTCGCCCGCCTGCTCCAGGAGGCGCCCCCCGCGCTCCTCTCGACCCAGGGTTGATCCTACCCGCGAGCGCCGTCGTGGACGCCTGGGGACCCCTGCGGCACCATGGTCCGCCATGCGCCGCTTGTCCCTTGCCTCCCTCCTCCTCGCCGCCCTGACCCCGGCGTCGGCCCTGGCCCTCAACCAGCCCGACGGCACCCCTATCCCCCAGGGGAACGGCCTCCAGGGGCTGTTCACCAGCCGCGGCGAGTCCATCAACGCCCTCGCCGACGCCCAGAGCACCCCGGAGACCTTCGTCCCGAGCTGCGCGCTGACCTTCACCGTGCTCCAGCGCAACGCGGGCTACCAGAACGCCTTCGGCTGGTACAACGTCACCGGCCAGGCGCCCACGCTGGCGGACCTCCACGAGTTCCTCGCCTGCAGCGATGGGATCAACACCACCAAGGTGCTCGACATCAAGAACGACCCCAATTACCTGGGCGGCGAGGTGGGGTTCTACCAGGGGGTGGTCACCTCCGGCTGCACCCCGGGACAGGGCAAGGCGGGCTACGCTTACGTCTTCTACAGCCAGAAGCAGTACAACCCGGACAGCAACCAGGCCAACCCGTTCATCCACCTGCTGATCTACAACAGCACCGTCACCCCCAAGGCCTTCTACTTCGGCTGGGAGGACCTCATCAGCGGCGGTGACAACGACTTCGACGACCTCACCACCTTCGTCACCGGCATCACCTGCTCCGGCGGCGGGGAGCCCTGCGACACCGGCCAGCCTGGCATCTGTGCTGCAGGCACCCTCCAGTGCCAGGTGGGCCAGCTCACCTGCGTCCCCTCCTCCGGCCCTGCCCCCGAGAAATGCGACGGGCTCGACAACGACTGCAACGGCTCCACCGACGAGGGCGACAACCTCTGCCCCGCCGACCAGATCTGTGACCGCGGGGTCTGCGTCCCTCGCTGCGTCAAGGACGGCTGCGAGGGCAACCTCGTCTGCAACGGGGCCGGCTACTGCGTCGACCCCGCCTGCGAGGACGTCTCCTGCGAGCAGGGCAAGGTCTGCCTCGAAGGCTCCTGCGTCGGCCCCTGCGATGGCGTCGTTTGCCCCAAGGGCCAGGTCTGCCGCGTCGGCGCCTGCGTCGACCCCTGCGACGGGCTCGCCTGCGACGAGAGCCAGGTCTGCACCCAGGGCGTCTGCGTCGATAGCTGCCAGTGCGGCGGCTGCAAGCCCGGGGAGACCTGCCTCGGCAACGGCCAGTGCGTCTCCGATTTCTGCGCCACCAACGCCTGCGAACCAGGGACCATCTGCCTCGGCAACGCCTGCGTCGATCCCTGCACCGACGCCGTGTGCCCCAAGGGCCAGGTCTGCCAGGAGGGCCTCTGCATCCCCGACCCCAACCCCGGCACCGGCGGCGCCGCAGGGGCAGCAGGCGAGGCCGGTGCCGGTGGCAGCGACGCCGGGACAGGCGGGAGCGATGCTGGCACCGGCGGCGCCGGGGCCGGT
>CAZSDX010000416.1:0-6606 GCA_964605685.1 uncultured Polyangiaceae bacterium | reverse complement strand
TTGTCCTCGGCAGGCTCGTCAAGGCGCCGGGGCTCGCTCACCAGCGCGGCCTTCAGCCGGCCGATGCCCCGCGAGGGATACGACAGCCGGATCTCGTCCGCCTCGATGGCCTGCACGGCGGCGTTGAGCCGCGAGTACATGTAAAAAATGCGCGCCAGCGGGTTCAGCGAAGTGCCGACCGGAGGCTCGCGAAGCTGCCGGGTCGCCACCCCCTCGCGCAGCGTGAGCAGCTCACGACCGTCCTTGCGCAGGGTGAGCATCAGCTGGAAGAGCCCGCGCAGCTTCTGCTGCAGCTCCTTCCCGATGTCAGTGAGCTTGCTGTACTTGCGGGTGGCGTTGGTCTCCTCGAGCGCGGCGTGCCAGGCGCCGAAGTCCATCAGGTTGAAGTGAGGAGCCCAGAACTGGCTACGTGAGGTCCACCCGGTCTCGGACTCGAGCAGCGCGTGCCAGGTGCAGTTGATGAGATGGGGCACGCCCTGGGTGGTCTCGACAAAGGCGCGCAGGTCGAAGAACTTGCGTCGGTGATCGTAGTGCGTGATCTGCGACTCGGTGGGGGCAATCCAGTAGAGCAGGTCGCGCAGGTGCTGGACGCTCGGCGCGTGCAGGTTGAGCGCCAGGTAGCACCGCTCGAGCATGTCGCGCACCGCGTCGACCTGCTCGGCAGACCAGTAGAAGATGGCCAGCGATGGTTTTGAGATCCACTCCTTGCCATCGTGCTGCTCGACGGTGGCCAGGAGCAGCGACTCCATCGCGTTGCAGAGGCTGATGCAGGCATGCAACTGCCCGAGCATCTCGGTGGCGAGAGCGACCTCCTTCTCGGGCTCGACGCCGTCGGACACGTAGTTCCAGGTCCACGTCACGCGCGTCAACGCGCTCTCGGTGGGAGAACGAAACTCGATGCCCTTGTCACGGTTCATCTCGAAGAGCGCCGCCGCGGTCTCTTCGAGGAGCCGATCGACGCCCTCGGGCACCATCCCGAGCGTGGCGCGGACCTCGCCGAGACGAGCTCGCATGGCGGTCAGGCTGCTGCACTCCGAGAGCAAGGTGCGCCAGGCGGCCCACCAGGCCTCGTAGATCGGAGCCCACGGGCGAGAGGGCGGGCACCCAATGTCGAGCCGCAACGCGGTCCCGAAGACGACATCGTTCGCGGGGTCGGCCTCGACGTCGAAGAAGAGACTCAGCTCGCTGCTACGCGGCAGCGCCATGCTGTACTGGTGCTGGCCAAGCTCATCGAACGACGCCGGGATGCGTGCATGGTTCATCACGGCCCGCGCCTTCAGCCGTAGCAGAGGCCGCTCAGCGTAGAGCGGGTCGTAGTGGTCATGCTCCGGCACGATGGGCAGCTTCTCGGCGATGTCCCGCACCGTCTGGAAGCCCTCCTTCTCGAGCAGCTCTGCGACCGCCGGGGCGGTGTGCGGAAGCAGCCGAAAATCCCACTCCCCAGCATCCTGCGCCCCGCGCTTCAGGGAGACGATGCAGTCGTTGATGTAGTTGCACGACCGGCAGCTGGCCTGGACGCGCACCGGCACCTGGTCCGGGTTCCGCGGCAGCCCGGCCACCAGGTCCCGGATGCTGGCGCAGGTCCCCTCGAACAGGATGCGCGTGTGCTCCCAGTGCATGGGCACCGCCAGCTTGCTGAGCAGGTGCTCCAGGTCGATGCCGGCCAGCTCCTCGGCGGCGAAGACCGGCAGGATGGAGTGCCCCTCGGTGGGGACGAAGCAGAGCTTCTCGAGCCCCTGCTCGGCCACCCAGAAGCTGAGGGCGTGGGCGTAGAAAAGCAGCTCGGCAAAGTGGCTGCGCCCGACATTGGCCGGCGACGTGTGCTTGATGTCGCAGACCCGGAGCATGAGCCGGGAATCCCCCTCGGGCACCGGCACCACCTGCCCCCCCGGCAGCAGCTCGCAAGCGGGCCCGGAGCGCGCCTGTACCAGCAACAGATCCGGTCGTAGCGCAGTCCCGGAACAGGGAAGCGGCCCCCCCTCTGGTACCCCGAGAACATGGGCAAAAAACGCCGTCGGAGGGGTCCACTCGTGCTCGAGCAGCACGGCCGGCGCGGCCAGGTCCGCGTGGGACAGCGAGCAGGAGACCACCTTGCCATCGCGCCCCTGGGAGGCCCGCGTCCCCGGGAGCCGGAGCAAGGCGCGGTAGATCAGCTGCTCGTAGTCATGCCCGAGCTGCAGCGCCTGGAGCCTGTGAAATTCGGGCCGCTCTGGTTCCCGGAAAGGCGCCACCCAGGCCTGGTTCCCCTGCCCCAGATCCCAGAACAACCTGCGCTTGCACTCACTGTCCGCGAACCCTTTGAACACACCTTTGCTGACGCCGCCCATTGCATCTCCTCGAAGGACCCCGAGGGTACACCATCGTCCCCGCCGACCGGCACCAAGACCAGGTCGTGCGCCTTCGTGGCACCATCGGGCTCATGGCCAAGCCACCCAAAGCCCCCAAGACGGTCCGGCAGCTCCTCTGCTGGTCGTACGCCAACCTATCCATGGCCCACGCAGCAATCGGTGCAGGAGCAACAGGCTACTCCGTGAAATTTTACTCGATCCGCGCTCACATGAACAAAGGGCTACTGGAAGGCACGATCAAGCCGCGCTCGCTGGTCGAGGAGGACCGGCTCAAGATGCTGCTCCCGAGGCTCTGCTGCTACTGCGGGGCTGAGGGCAAGCTGACGGTGGACCACCTGATGCCGACCAAGCTGGGAGGCCCCGACACCGGCGACAACATCGTCTGGGCCTGCGGCTCGTGCAACAGCTCCAAGGGAGGCAGGGACCTGCTGGTCTGGTACGAGCAGCGAGGCGAATTCCCGCCCCTGCTTCTGCTCCGGCGCTACCTCAAGCTCGCCTTCGCGATCTGCGAGGACCAGGGGCTCCTGGATCTGGCTCCTGGCCTGCTCCCGCCGCTGCCCTTCGACCCGAGCAAGGTGCCGCAGGAGTTCCCCGCCCCGTCGGCGCTGCGGCTCTGGGTGGTACCGCTCGAGAGCACCCGCGTTTGATGCACCTCCCAGAGCTTCCCGAGCGGCCTCGAAGGCCCCGGACAAGCAGGCATGGTAAAAGAAAAACCATGGCAGAACTCACCGCAGAAGAGCGGCGTCGCGCCCGAGCCGCAGCCACCGTCAAGATCATCCGTCCCGGGGAAGAAGCAGCAGCCGCTCTGGAGGACGCCCGCTACTGGGAGCGCATCCCGCTCGACAAGCGCGCCGAGTTTGTCTGGCAGCTCAGCGTCGAGGTCTTCTCGCTCGCCACCAGCAGAGGGTTACGGGTAAAAGGCGAGCCTATTTTCCAGGCCAATCCAGCTCGCAGGCCTTGAACACTTCGCGGCAGCATCGCCAGGCTTCCGCCTCCTCGCTGTCGGTCATCGGGTGTTTTTCGGGCTTGTAGCGGGCCACCCGCGAGAGCTGTTCAAGGGTCGAGTCGTCGATGGCGGCCTCCTCGCCGATCTCCTCCGGCAACGCCTCGCGGCGCTCGGTGTGCTTGAAGCGCTCAGGGATCGGCTTGGGACCGTAAGCCTTGTGGTTGAAGGCATGGAGCGCGGCGTAGAAGAGCTTGACGATGCGCCATTCGCGCACGGGCTCGTCTTCGGCAGCTGGCAGGCACTCGCGGGCGAATTCTTTCGAGTGCTTGAGCGGGACGGCGGGACTACCTCGACGCGCAGCCATCAGCGCCGAAACACGATGAGAGCGTCTTCGCCGGGCAGTTCGTCGGGAAGGTAGCCCCCCTCGACGACGAGAGCATCCGTGCGCAGCTGCTTCTGGAGCCCTGCAAGTGCGCGTGCAACGTTGCGGTACACCTCCCCTTCGCGAGACGTCCCGGTCATCGTGATCACGGCACGACGAGCAGGTGCATCCCAGAGGAGAAACGCGCTGGTCACCCCTTCCACCTCGGCAGCAGCGTCCCGCGCAAGCTGCCGCGTCTTTTGGAGCAACCTCGCGACCGATACCTGCTGCAGCAGCTCCCCAGCTTGCCCGGCCTGCTGAAGCAAGGCCCCAAGGGCCTCTGCAGCGGGGAGGGCCACGGGCTCGGTCGCGGCAAGCGGCTTGGGGGCCGAAGCTGGGCTGGGGGGAGCAAGGGCAGCGGCAGGCATCAGCGCCAAAATCTAGCGCAAGGAAGCCTTCTTCGCCAGCCACGGGAGCCTGCCGCTACGCGGGACGGTTGCGGTCAAGTCTGGCCCGTTGCTCCTGCCAGTCCCCCGCCGCGACCACCGCCCGCAACCGATGCTCGGCTTGCCCCACGCCCCCGTCGCCGAAGAGCAGCGCCTCCTGGATGTCGGGGGCCAGCAGCGTCAGGTCCACGATCTGGGTGACCCGCGCCCGCGTGAAGCCCAGCAGGTCCGCCGCGTCGGCCAGATCCTTCAGCAGCCCCTCGTCCACCAGCCGCACAATCTCGTGACCCAGCGCCAGCATGCGGGCCACGCGCGAGGGGCCCGTGGGCCTGGGCCGGGGCGGAGGCTTCAGGTCCACGGTGGCTCCCCTCACCCGCACCAGCGGCGCCGACACGCGCAGGGCATGAGGCGCGGGGGCGGAGGCCGGGGGCTGCTCTGGCGCGGGGGGCTGGGGGCTCATTCGGCAGCCTCCGCGGTGGAGGGCGCGCCCAAGGCGTCGATGGCGCCCAGCAAAGGCAGGTCGAGGTCGAGGTGCGCCTGCCCCGAGGCCTCGTCCACCACCACGCGGCTCACCAGGCAGGACACCCACTTCTCCTTCTCGTCGTCGGAGAACTGCCTCCACACCCCGTCGAAGTTCTTCAGCGTCGCCACCAAAGCATCGGCGCGGGCCTTCAGGTTGCCCAGGCTCACCAGCTCCTGCTCGACGGAGGCCAGACGCACTTGCTGGGCCTCCATCACCCGGTTCACCTGGTCGACGCGATCCAGCAGCGCACGCCTCGCGCTCTCGGGGGCCTGCGAGGCCAGGTCCATCAGCCCCCGGAGGTCATTGGCCAGCAGGCCGATGCTCCGGGGAAGCGAGGCGCGCTCGCGCTCCAGGGTCGTGCGGCTCGCCGCCAGCCTCGACGACAGCATGCCCTCGACCTGCTGCTGGAAGTGCGTCGTCACCACCTGCTCGCGCAGCACGTTGACCACGAACTCCTCGAGCGGTGTCGCCGGCAGTGGGGGGCAGCATCGGGTCACCGTCCGCTGCTTGCTGGGGGTGTCGCAGCGATAGTAGCGGTAGAGCTTGCGGCCTCGCTTCGACGAGACCGCGCTCATGACCCGGCGGCATCCCTGGCAGCACACCAGGCCCCGCAGCAAGAACGCCACCGACGCGGGGCGGGGCCTCCGAGTCGGCTTTTCCGCCATCGTGGCCTGGACCCGGTTCCAGATCTCTTGCTCGATCAGGGCGGGATGTTCGCCGGAGAAGGTCTCCTTGCCGATGCGCGTCTTGCCCAGGTAGATCGGGTTTTTGAGGATGCGCAGCAGGGCATCCTTGGTCCAGAGCCGGACGCCGCGCAGGGGCTTGCCGTCGCCAGCCCGGCGCTTGGTGGAGCGTCCCCTCGTGGTCAGCTCGTCAATGATGCGCAGGTGCGAGCGGTGCTGGAGGTAGAGCGAGAAGATCTCGCGCACCACCACGGCCTCGTCCTCGTCGATGACCAGCTTGCCGTTCTGCACGGTGTAGCCCAGCGGGATGGGCCCTCCGGTCCAGAGCCCCCGGCGCCGCGCCGCCTGCACCTTGTCGCGGGTGCGCGAGGCGATCATCTCGCGCTCGAATTCGGCGAAGCTCATCAGGATGTTGAGCGTCAGCTTCCCCATCGGGTCGGCGGTGCTGAAGCTCTGGGTCACGCTGACAAAGGCCGCTCCGGCCTTGTCGAAGCGCTCGATCAGCTTGGCGAAATCGAGCAGCGAGCGGGAGAGGCGGTCGACCTTGTAGACGACCACGATGTCGATCTTCTTGGCCTCGATGTCGGCCAGCAGCCGCTGGAAGGCTGGGCGCTCGGTGTTGGCCCCGGTGAAGCCCCCGTCGTCGAAGCGGTCGGGAACCAGCGTCCAGTTGTGCTGCCGCTGGATGTAGGCCTCGCAGGCCTCGCGCTGGGCATCGAGGGAGTTAAAATCCTTCTCGAGCCCCGTCGAGACCGACTTGCGCGTGTAAATAGCGCATCGCTTAGGTTGCAGCCCCGGAGGGACGATCTGGCTCATGGCGTCGGGGTCTCCTTGGTGGGCCCAGGCGAGAGGTTCTTGTTGAGCTTCTCGAGCTGGTCGGCGATGCGGGCGAGCTGACGGATCAGCTCGGGCAGTTGGTGCTCAAAGAAGCGGTGTCCGACGACGGTCTGGTGGAAGGGTGCGCCGCTCATGCTGCGTCCTCGTTCTTCCAGGGGCGGGTGAGGCCGAAGAAGGTGAAGCCGTTCCAGTTGGAGCCGGTGATGGCGCGGGCGAGCTTCGAGAGGCTGGCGTAGGGGACGCCGTTGTAGAGGAAGCCCGTGGGAAGCACCTGCACGGTGTGGGTCAGTCCACCGTGCACCCTCTTGAGCAAGGTGCCCGGGGGTGGCAACCGTGGGTCTCGCTCCTCGGCGGGCCCTGCCGGGGTCGCCGTCAGCTGGAGGTGCCACGGCGCCGTCCCCGCCACGCTCCCCCGCTGCAAGGCCGGCGCTGGCGCCGCAGCGGGCCAGGGGGCCGACGCTG
>CAZSDX010000415.1:0-6669 GCA_964605685.1 uncultured Polyangiaceae bacterium | reverse complement strand
CGCCCCCCGCCGCCTCCAGCGCCGCGCCCGCGCTGCCGCCGGTGTGCAAGGTGAGCAACCAGAAGGTGTGGGGCGCCGGGGCCAACAAGCTCACGGGGCTCACCACCCGCAACATGGATGGCAACAAGGTCGCCGTGGGCTTCGCCTTCGGCACGACGCCCCACGTGCTGCTGGTCGACAAGGGGGGGAACGGGCAGGTCCTCAAGGTCCAGGTCAAGGGCGGCTCGAAGTTCGCGTCGCCCCCCAAGCCCGCCGAGGGAGTCCGCCACCTGATGCGGGTCACCCCCTACGACGTGACGGATGGAAAGGCCACCGCGCTGGTCGACTTCCGCGACGAGTACAAGGATAAGCGGCGCCTGGTCGCCTGCGGGAACGCCAGCGAGGATCCCTTCGTCGCCTTCGAGGGCACCTCCTTCCTCGACCTGAAGGACAAGCCCTCCGGCGACGATCGCAAGAAGCTCTTCTCGTCGAAGCTCAAGGGGCTGGAGGGCTACGCCGAGCTGCGGGACTGTCGCTCCTTCTTCTCCCGCCGAAGCAAGGAGGTGTGGGTCATCGGCTCCGAGCTTCACGGCATCGACAAGGGCGACAAGATCGAGTGGAAGGCGTCCCTCATCCTGGACACGGGGCCGAAGGATCCGGAGCAGGTGCTCCACGAGGTCAGCCTCAAGGATGACCCGCCCAGGGCCGGCTTCCAGTTCGAGGTGCCCGCCTCGCTCCGTGTTCTCGACAAGGGGTACGTCGTCACCACCCGCTTCGGCGGCTCCCTCCTGGTCGGCGTCCTCGACACCAAGCGGAAGCTGGTCGGCGCCATGAAATCGTACCCGGGCCTGCCGCTGCTGGCGGACCTGGCGCGCACCGATACCCAGGTGATCGTCACCGCCGCCATCGCCACCGGACCCGGTCGCTTCGGCCTGCGTTCCCTCCTCATCCCCATCGACACCATGGAGCTGCCCAAGGGCTACGTGTCCGTGAAGATCGACGACGACCACGAGGACAGCGAGACCAACCCGGAGCTTGTCCTCGACAAGAAGGGCCAGCGCTGGATGGCCTACATCGAGGGCCCCCGGGACAAGGGGCACCTGGAGATCCTTCCGATCAACGGGGAGATGAAGCGCGCTGGCCGACCCTACCCGGTCACCGAGGACGACGAGCGCGCGTCGGAGGCCCGCGTCGTCCCGCTGGACGACGGCGACCTGCTGGTGGCCTACCTCCGCGACAAGGACAACAAGGTCGAGTTGGTCACCGAGGAGCTGACCTGCAAGGTCGAGAACTGACCGAGAACCCACGATGAACGACGACCACGACTTCAAGCGCCACGACGGAGGACAGCACACCGGGCTGGCTCGCACCTCGCCCTACCCGCTCAGCCGCATGGCCCGCCCCTACGACCTGGTGGACCTCGCCCGGGAGATCGAGCGCGCTGACTCGATGATGACCACCGTCGTCGGCGGCAAGCTGGGGCTCATCGCCGACCAGATCCGCAGGCTGCAGGAGCAGGCCCACGCGCTCATGGCCGCCGCCGAGCGGGACGCGGCGCTCCACCGGGTCGAGTGCCGCTTCCAGAAGCAACCCGGCGGCGTCTACCACCTCTACGAGCGCCCGGACGGCGCCCGGTACTTCTCCCTGCTGGCCCCCGCCGACTGGGGGCACCGGCCTCCCCACGCCTTCGCCGGCTCCTTCCGGCTCAACGCGGACATGTCCTTCGTCGAGGTCGCCGAGGAAGGATGACCGCCGCGATGATCCTGGCGGCGGGCCTCGGGACCCGCCTCCGTCCTCTCACCGACGAGCTGCCCAAGCCCCTGGTCCCGGTGGGGGATGCTCCTGCCCTCGTCCAGATCCAGCGCCACCTCGCTGTCCACGGCGTCCGCCGTGTTCTCGTCAACACCCACCACCTCGCCTCCGCCTTCGAGGCGATCTCCTGGCCGCTCGCGACCACCTTCCTCCACGAGCCTCGCATCCTGGGCACCGCGGGCGGCGTCGCCAACGCTCGCCCCCACCTCGATCCGGGGCGACCCCTCCTCGTCTGGAACGGTGACATCCTCGCCGACGTCGACGTGCAGGCGCTGCTGGATGCGCTCCCGGGGGCGGTGGCCTCCTGGTGCGTCGCACCGCGGCCCTCTGGCCAGGGCACCGTGGGCCTCGACGCGCGGGGGCGTGTCGTGCGCCTGCGTCAGGTGAACCTCGGCGGGGAGGCGCGCGGCGGCGATTTTCTGGGCGTGCAGGCCCTCTCGCCGGGGCTGCTCCGCCAGCTCCCGCAGGAGGGTTGCCTGGTCGGCGACGCGCTGCTGCCCCTGCTGGAACGCGGCGCGCGGATCCAGGCGGTCGAGCACCGGGGGCCCTGGGAGGACATAGGGTCTCTTTCGACCTACCTGGAGGCGAACCTGCGCTGGCTCGGGGAACGGAGGGAGCACCGGGGGCCCGGGGCGGCTGCGACGGCGTCGCTGGATCGGGTGATCCTCGGGGCGGGGGCGGTGGTGGAGGGGGACGCGCCGCTTTCGCGCGTTGTCCTCTGGCCGGGGGCGAGGGCGCGAGGGCCGCTGCGGGACGCGGTGGTGACCTCGGGGGGTCGAGTCGTTTCCGTGCGGGGTGTTGGGGGGGCGACGGGTTAAGGGGGCTTCACGCGCCCGCGTCACTCCCCCCGGAGCCGCTTGACGTCCTTGGGGCCGAACACGGCGGTCTCTTCGTAAAATTCGACATGGCCAGTGGCCAGATCGTGCATGGCGCCGATGAGGCCGATCTTCTCCTCTTCCACCATCTGCTCGAGGATGAAGCTGCGCTCGATGATGGCCTTCACCGAGCGGTGGACGTTGATGCGGGCGACGTTCTCGACGAAGTCCTTGTTCTTGCCGGTGCGCTGCTCCGGGTCGAGGGTAGTTTTCTCCTGGTAGACGGCGGGCTGGAGCTTGGCGAGGAGCTCGGTGAGGTTGCCCATCTCGACGTGATCGCAGGCGCCCTTGATCGCGCCGCAGCTCGAGTGGCCGAGGACGACCAGGAGCTTGCTGCCGGCGACGTGGCAGGCGAACTCCATGCTCCCGAGGATGTCCGTGTTGACGGTGTTTCCCGCGATACGGATGGAGAAGATGTCGCCGAGGCCCTGGTCGAAGATCAGCTCGGCGGAGGTCCGGCTGTCGATGCAGGAGAGGATGGTAGCGATTGGCCATTGCCCCTCCCGGGTCTCGTTGGCTTGCTGGAGGAGATCACGGTTTTTCTGGAGGTTCTGCATGAACCTCCCGTTTCCTTCCCGCAGGATCTCGAGGACCTGAGCTGGCGTCGTGTTTGCCTGGCGTTCCTTGGGATGCGTCTTCATTGTGGGTAACCGGATGTTCCGTACATTTCAGGACTCCGTCAAGTGCAATAGAAACGGCATGATCGGCATCATTTCAGCCTCTTTGTGCGGTCGTTTCTGTTTCGGTGGGTCGGGGATACCCCTGGAGGTACGCGGCGAGAAGGGGTATCTATTCCCCATGACGATCGAGGTTTCGGCGCGCGTGTTTGTCCCACAACCGAGGGAGCGTGTCTTCCAGGCCGCGGCCGGGGAGACCGCGGCGCTCTCCCGGTATTTCACCGGGTATCCGCCGCTGATTCCGGCCATCATCGAGGCGGAGGTGGAGGGGGGCGATCCGCCCCGCGCCGGCGCGCTCCGCCGGGTCCGGATGAGCGACGGGAGCCGCATCGTCGAGCGTATCCTGGCCTTCGAGGCGCCGTCGCTCCACCGCTACGACATGGCGGAGCTGAACCCGCTCCAGCGGCTGCTGTGCGTCAACATGGTGTCCGAGTGGCGCTTCGAGGCGCAGGGGAGCGGCACGCGGGTCACCTGGGACTACTCCATCCACCCGAGGGCGCTCCGCGGGGCTGCGGCCTGGCTGATGGGGGGGTTGCTCCGCAAGGCCATGCAGCGCTGCCTCGACAACCTCGCCGCCGATCTCCGGTGAGGTGCCGGCCTGCGAGTCGGCGAGCTACCGCGGCACCTACCGGGGGGGTCGATGACCGCGGCGCAGGGACGGTAAGGCGCGGGCGAAGCGGGCGCGGAGGGGGTGGCGGTCGCCGGAGCGCCGGACGCCGCGGCCCGGGTTGGCGGCGAGGTGGTCGAGGAGCTTGGAGGCGGTCTCGATCTGGTCGGGGGACTGGGCGAGGGAGGCCAGCTCGGCGGCGGTGCGCGGGGTGGCGTCGAGGACCTTGAGGAGCTTCCCCTGGAGGCTGAGGACGTCGGCGGCGGCCTTCTTTCCGGCCTCGACGCCGGGCTGGTGGTAGGCGTTGATGTTGACCAGGGAGGCGTAGAGCCCGACGGCGCGCTCGTAGAGGGCGATGAGGGCGCCGAGGGTGCGGGGGGAGACCTCGTCGAGGGTGATGGTGAGGGAGCTGCGTCCCTTCTCGAAGAGGGCGGCGCGGGTGCCCAGGAGGAAGCCGAGGAGGTAGTCGCCGGAGGTGGTGTTCTCCTCGACGTCGATGCTGGTTCCGTCGCGGTCGCGGAGCACCTCGATGAAGGTGACGAAGAAGTTGTGCACGCCGTCGCGGAGCTGCTGCACGTAGGCGTGCTGGTCGGTGCTCCCCTTGTTGCCGTAGACGGCGATCCCCTGGTTGACGACCTTGCCGTCGAGGTCATGCTCCTTGCCCAGCGACTCCATGACGAGCTGCTGGAGGTAGCGGCTCGTCAGCTCCAGGCGATCCTTGTAAGGGAGGATCACCATGTCCCGCCGGCCGACGCCGCCGGTCTCGTGGTGCCACGCCAGGGCGAGGGCGGCGGCGGGGTTGGCGGCGAGGTCCGGCTTGCGGGTGTAGGTGTCCATGACGCGGGCGCCTTCCAGCATGGCGCGCACGTCGATCCCCTGGAGCGCCGCGGGCAGCAGCCCGACCGCGGACAGCTCGCTGGTGCGCCCGCCGACCCAGTCCCACATCGGGAAGCGGGCGAGCCACCCGGCGGCGATGCGGTCCAGCGCGCTGCCTTCGCCGGTGACGGCGACGGCGTGGCGCTCGAAGGAGAGCCCGGCTCGCTCGTAGGCGGCCTTGACCTCCAGCATGCCGTTGCGGGTTTCCTTGGTGCCGCCGGACTTGGACATCACCACCGTGAGGGTGGTGGCCAGGCGCTCCCCGAGGCGGGCGATCACCCGGTCGATCCCGTCCGGATCCGTGTTGTCGATGAAGTGGAGCGCGACCGGATCCGCGTGGCTCCCGAGGGCGGCGGCGGCGAGCTGAGGTCCCAGGGCCGAGCCTCCGATGCCGACCACCAGGGCGTCGGTGAAGCGACCCCCGCGCTCCGGCGTCGTCGCCCCCCGGTGGACCGAGGACGCGAAGGCCACGATCCGGTCGACCGCGGCGGCGATCGTCTGGCCCAGCTCGGCGCTGGGCGCCAGCTCCGGCGCTCGCAGCCAGTAGTGCCCCACCATCCGCTGCTCGTCCGGGTTGGCGATGGCGCCTCGCTCCAGCGCCGCCATCGCCTCGAAGGCCCGGGTGAAGAGGGGCGCCATGCGCTCGCGGTACGAGGGGTCGATGACCGTACGGCTCAGGTCGAGGGCGAGGCCCGCGGCCTCGCAGAGGATCAGCTGGCTCGTGTAGCGTTCCCACAGGTGCTGGCTCATGGTGTTCTCCGGTGCCTGAAATTCGGTGCTTGACAAACGGGGGTGTTCGGGCAAGTTTCCCCGCCCCTGCTTCGGGAATAAGGTCATGGCCAAGAGCGATATCACGGGTAAGCGCAAGCTGCTGGCACGCAATGTGTCGCACTCCAACATCAAGACCAAGCGCTGGCAGAACATCAACATCCAGACCCGCCGTCTGTGGGTTCCTGAGCTGGGCCGGTTCATCCGCCTGGACGTGACCACCCGCGATCTGCGCACCATCGACAAGATCGGCCTCGTCGCTTACGCCAAGGAGCACGGCCTCAAGCTTCTCTGATCTTCACCCGATCCACCGCGCCGCCAGGAGGGCCCCGGCGCGTCGGGTGAGACCCTCTTGACCCTCCTGGGTCAACAACGTGGCCACGTCCTCCTCGTGGATCTGCTCCCCGGTCGTCGCCCCGACGACGTGGGTCGCCCGAGCACCCTCCAGCAACACCGCCAGCGGCACCGCCAGCGGCAGCGGAGACCCGGGCTTGAGCCGGGGCACCCCGCGGAGCACCGGCTGACCCAGCGCCGGCAGCTCGATCTCTCCCTCGAAGAGAGGGATGATCCGCCCCGGGTGGTGCAGGAACAGCGCCGCCAGGTTCCCCCGCTCGGAGGCCAGCACCAGCAAGGGCGACGACCCCGGGGAGATCGGGGAGGAGGCAGGGGCGTACCAGGGCGGAAACGCCGCCTGGACCCCGGCCAGGGTGAGGGATGGTTGGCAGGGGAGCACGTCGGCCCCCTCGATGGTGAGGTCGGCGGGCTGGAGCAGCGCTCCCTCGAAGCGAGGGACGCGCTCGGCGACCTCGGCGAGGAAGGCGCGGTCCTGGAGGACCCAGGCGCGAGCGGAGCCGAAGCGGGTGATCAGCGCGGCGCGCTCGCGGGCCCCTTGCTTGCGGGCGATGCGGGCTCCGAGGGTGGCCAGCCGGGGGAGCGACTCGGAGCCGAACATGGAGGAGGCCACGCTCACCGCCGCCGCAGTGGCGGGGGCAGAGGCGCGGGCCAGGAGCGGCGCCGCCGCGTCGTCGTCGTAGCGGACCGGGCGCTCGATGCCGAGCCCCGGCTGGCGAGCGCG
>CAZSDX010000414.1:0-6671 GCA_964605685.1 uncultured Polyangiaceae bacterium | reverse complement strand
CGGCGGCGCGCACCGCGATCAGCCGGCGCAGCGCCTCGTAGCTCGTCGGCCCGTGGCCCATCAGCCGGCGGCAGGCCGCCTGGAACACCTCCGCGGGGCTCCGGTCGCTCCGGGCCAGCGGCGAGCGCGGCGCGGTGAGCCAGGCCAGCTCCGGGTAGGCGTCCGCCAGCTCCCGGAGCACCGGAGCGTGCTCGTGGGGACCCAGCGGATCGAGGGCCACGCCCCGGTGATCCTGGAACTGCTCCGGGCGATCCTTCCAGGCCAAGAGCAGCGCCCCGACGTGCTTGCAGCGGCCCGTGGTCCCCACCGGGCAGGAGCAGTTGGCCACCACCACGCGCCGCTCGTCCAGCGTCGCCCACACCCGGTAGGGCTCCGCCGCCGTCCCCTTGCACCGCGCCCGCAGCGTCATCCCGTCGCGGGTGGCCCCCTGGATCGCGCCTCCGCGGTGGTAAGCCTGCGCCCGGCGGTAGGCGGCGAGGCCGAGTCGGTTCTGGATGGTCAGCTCTCCCGGTGTGGCGATCATGGTGTCCCCTTCGAGTCCGCAGAGTGGGGCTCTTTTCTCCCGGAAAGATAGCCGTCACACCCCTCCTTTGCCCCTCCGTTGACGGACAAAAAATAACCGATCCATGCCAGACCGTGGGATCGTCGGTCACGGCGGGGGGCGTCGTGGCCACCTGGGTGTAATGGAAGGCGATAAGCTGCGTTCAGGTGCCATGCGAACGAGTTTGGTGTTTCTGCTGGCGTCGGCGGCGCTGGGAGGGTGCGCGTCGACGACCAGCTTCGTGCATGTTCCGGAGACGACGCTGGGGAAGGTGGTGGTGTACCGGAACGGGGTGGCGTACTTCGAGCGGACCGCGCGGGTGGAGGGGGACACGCTGCACCTGACGGTGCCTGCGGACAAGGTGGACGATTTCCTCAAGTCGCTCACGGTGGTCGACGCCCGGACGAACCAGCCGGCGCCGATCTCGTACCCGGCGAACCTGCCGAGCGCCGGCGGCGATCTGATCGACATGCAGATCAAGCTGCAGGGGCCGGGGCCCCACGACCTGCGGTTGACCTACGTGACGGAGGCGCCGGCCTGGAAGCCGAGCTACCGGCTGGTGCTGGGGCAGGACAAGCAGGTGAAGTTCCAGGCGTGGGCCATCGTGGACAACACGTCGGGGGAGGACTGGACGGGGGTCAAGCTGGGGGTGGGGGCCAGCTCCGCGCTGTCGTTCCGCTTTGACCTGTGGTCGGTGCGGCTGGTGCAGCGGGAGACCCTGGAGGCCGACAGCCTCTTCGCCCAGGCCCCCCCCACCGGAGGCGCCACCCACGGCGGGCGCCCCGTGGAGAAGAAGGTGCTGGCGGATCTCAACGAGGCCTCCCTCAACGCGGTCATCCAGCAGGCCGCGCCCCCGCCTCCGCCATCGCCAACGACCGGGAGCTTCGCCTCCCGCGAGGCGAAGGGCAAGTCCAAGGCGGAGCGAGCCCCGGCCAAGCCTGCGGATCTGCCTCACCCTGCGGGGGGCGGCCGGGCATCCGGCGCGGGCATGGGCGGCATGGCCAGGAGCGATCTGGACAGCGTGAGTCCGCAGCAGCAGGCGGCCAACCAGGAGCTGATGAACCTGGCGCGGCGGATCAACTCGTCGCGCAACCAGGTGATCATCGAGGGGTTCGCCGACCGCAACGACGGGGACAAGCAGACCGCGTCGCTGGAGCGGGCCAACCGGGTGCGGGAGCAGCTCCTGCGGAACGGCGTGGCGCCGGACAAGGTGGTGGCCGTGGGCCGGGGCGAGGCCACGGGGAAGCAGGGCGGCGTGCGCTTCGTCGAGGCCCCCATCACCCCGACCAACGTCCCGCAGGGACAGGACGAGGAGGCGGGGCAGAAGGACAAGGGAGAGCCGGGCGCCTCGGACCCCATCGGGATCTCGCACTTCGAGTCCGGCAGCACCATGACGGTGCAGCGGGGGACCGCGGCGATGGTGTCGATCTACCAGGGGGACACGGAGGGGGAGGTGGTCTACCTCTTCGACAACGAGAGCCCCCGGGGCAACGCCTCCTTCCCCTTCCGCTCGGTGCGCCTGCGGAACCCCACCGACTCGGCCCTGGAGAGCGGCCCCGTCACCGTCTTCGGCGAGGGGCGCTTCATCGGCGAGGGGCTGAGCGAGCCGATCCCTCCCCGGGCCATCGCCTTCATCCCCTTCGCCCTCGACCGCCAGATCGTCGTCGAGAAGAAATCGGACGACCGGGACGAGATCAGCCGCATCCTGTCGGTGCAGCGCGGCGTCTTCTCCACCGAGGTCCAGCGCACCCGCCGCACCGTCCTCACCCTCACCAACCGGCTCCCCGAGAAGGCCGTGGTCTACATCCGCCACACGATCCCCCAGGGCTACAAGCTCACCAAGGGCCCCGTGGTCGCGGAAAAACTCGGGGATGCGAGCCTGTTCCGCGTCGAGATCCCCGCCGGCGCCGCCTCCGACGTCACCATCGAGGAGGCCACCCCCGTGCTCCGCACCGCCGACCTGCGCTCCGCCGAGGGCATGGGCCTGGTCAAGCTCTACCTCTCCTCGGCCGCCCTCGAAGGCCCCCTCAAGCAGCGGGTCGCCGACCTGATCAAGCACCAGCAGGAGATCGGGAACCTGGAGCAGCAGATCGGCACACTCCGTGAGCAGATGGGCGAGTACCGGCAGCGCATGGATGAGCTGCACGCACAGCTCGTCACCTTGCGCGCCGTCAAGAACCCCCAGGGAAACCTGATGCAGCACCTGGAGAAGAAGCTGCAGGAGGTGAGCGAGAAGATGTCCAGGGCAACCATCGAGCTGGTCTCGCTGCAGGAGAAGCTCATGGTCACCCGCATCCGCTTCCAAGACGGCGTGGCGGACCTCTCCCTGGAGAAGAAAGAAGACAGCAAGAAAGACGAGAAGAAACCAGGAGGGTTACCCCGCGATCCCTCGCCGGAGGGTCCTTGCACCACCGTACACGCGGGGGTACGCTGCCCTGTTGAAGGCGCGCGGAGCAGGGCCGCCTCCCCCCTCCATGCATCCCCCCGCAATCCTCCTGGTGGACAGCGCCTCTCCCGCCACGGACGCCACCGTGCGCTCCCTGGAGGGCGCAGGCTATGAGGTGATCCTATCCCTCTGCGGCGAGGCTGCCTGGTTCAGGCTGTTCGAGGCCCCCCATGACCTCGTGCTTCTGGCCCCTCGGCTCCCGGATCTCCCTGGGCTCCGGCTCCTCCGGCGGATCCGCGGCGAGCTGGCGCTGGCGTCCTTGCCTGTCGTGGTGATCCACGCCCAGCAGATCCCCCCGGGGGAGCACGCCACGTACCTCGACGCCGGAGCCAACGGGCTGCTGCAAGATCCGCTCTCCGACGCGGAATTTCTGTGCCACCTCCGCCTGCACCTTCGCCTGCGTGAGCTCCAGAAACGCGAGGTGCGCTCCACCAACCCCCCCGGAGACAGGCGCACACTGCCTCCCCGGCGCGGCATCCCCAGCATCCTCCCGCCCCCGGCGGAGGACGAGCTACGTCGGCAGTCCTCCCTGCTCCTGAGCGCCGAGCAGCTCGGGCAGATGGGGAGCTGGAGCCTGGACATGCGCACCGGGGAGCTCCGGTGGTCCGACGCGACCTGCGCGCTCTTCGGCATCCTCCCCGGGCAATTCCAGGGCACCTACGAGCACTTCGAGAGCTTCGTCCTCCCGGAGGATCTCCCGCGGCTTCGCCTGGCCCACACCAACGCCGTCGCCCTCGGCGGGCTCCTGGAGGCCGAGTACCGCATCCGGCGCCCCGACGGCGAGATCCGCTGGATGTACGAGCGGGGCAGCGTCGAGATCGAAGCGGGTCAGGTGATCCGCAGGCTCGGGATGGTGATGGATGTCACGGAGCACAAGGCATTCGAGGCGGCCTTGCGGGCCAGCGAGGAGAGCCTGCGGCTGCTCGCCAAGGCCACCAACGACGCCATCTGGGACTGGAACCTGATCACCCAGGAGCTCTGGTGGAGCGAGGGCTTCGAGGCGCTCTTCGGCTTCCGCCGCGACGAGATCGAGTCGACCATCGAGTCCTGGATCGACCGCATCCACCCGGACGACCGGGCGGAAGTCCTCGCCAGCGTCCACGCGGCCATCGACGGCGTCTCCGACGGCTGGAGCGGCGAGTACCGGTTCCTCCGCAAGAGCGGGGCCTACGCCCACGTGCTCGACCGTGGGCACATCGTGCGGCGCCCGGACGGGAAGGCCGTGCGCATGATCGGCGGGATGACCGATCTGACCGAGCGCAAGGCCACCGAGCAGCAGCTCTTCCGGGCGCAGCGCATGGAGAGCCTCGGCACCCTGGCCGGCGGGATCGCCCACGACCTCAACAACCTCCTCACCCCCATCCTCACCTCCATCGAGATGCTCCGGGAGGGCGAGCGAGACCCTGAGAAGCTCGACGACCTCGCCACCATCGCGTCCTGCGCGCAGCGGGGCGCCAGCATGGTGCGCCAGCTCCTGACCTTTGCCCGCGGCAACCAGGAGGGGATGCGCACCGCCGTGGATCTCGCCAGGATCGTGGAGGAAGTGTTGAAGATCGTCCGGGAGACCTTCCCGAAGAACATCACCACGGTGATGACCTCTGGCCCTGACGTGTGGCCTGTCCGGGCTGATCCTACCCAGATCCACCAGCTCCTGACCAACCTGTGCGTCAACGCCAGGGACGCCATGCCCGACGGCGGCGTCCTCACCCTCACCCTCCAGGGAAAGTTCCTCGACGACGTCCACGCGAAGCAGCTCAGCGGAATGAAGCAAGGCCACTACGTCCTCCTCCGGGTGGAGGACACCGGGACCGGCATCCCTCTGGACATCCAGGACAGGATCTTCGAGCCGTTCTTCACCACCAAGGAGGTCGGCAAGGGCACGGGCCTCGGCCTCTCCACCTGCCATACGATCATCAAGAACCACGGCGGCCACCTCCACCTTGACTCCAGGCCAGGCCAGGGCACCTGCTTCTCGATCTACCTCCCCGCCGAGCCCTTGACGAACTCCGGCAAGATCCCCTTGCCGCGCCCCCGGATCGTCGGCGGACGGGGCGAGCTTCTGCTGGTGGTGGAGGACGAAGAAGGGATCCGCAAGATCACCGCCCGCACCCTGGAACGAGCGGGCTACCGCGTGCTCCTCGCCTGCGACGGCGCCGAGGCCGTCTCCCTCTACGAACAACACCGTGGCGAGATCGCCGCGGTGCTCATCGACATGAGCATGCCCGTGCAGGATGGTCCTGCCACCATCGCCGCGCTCCGGGCCATCCACCCGGGGGTCAAGATCCTCGCGACCAGCGGCCTCGGCCTCGACGACCGGGTGATCGAGGCCCTTGGCCCGGACCTCCGGAACTTCCTGCCCAAGCCTTACACCTCGGAGACCCTCCTCGCCGAGCTGAACCGGATGCTCCGTTCCGGGTGAGGGCGCCCGGCCCCGGGCGTAAGAACTTCCCGAAGACGCAGCACCCTTCCTGGCAGAAGCCAGCGCCTTCCTTCGGGTCGGTCGGGCAGGGGTGCTCCACGTCGCACCCCACCGCGCTCTCGCACCCGGGCGGCGGCGGGATCTTCTCGTCCGCGCAGCCAAAGACGATGTCGAGGCTGGTGACGGCCCCCTCCTGGAGCGCCTGGCAAGAAGGTCCGTGGAAGGTCACGGTCTTCGTCGCGGCGTTGTAGTCCCAGCCATCCTGGTGCGTCGCGTCCTTCGGCACCTGGTTGTTCTTGTTGAAGAAGACGAAGATCCCGTTCGGGTCCGGCGGGTCGCTCTGGAGCACGTAGTCGCAGCCGAGGGTCTGCTTGGCGATGGCGGCGAGGGCCGCGTCCAGGCTGGCCTCGTCCTCTGCCAGGTAGAAATCCCGCGCCGGGTCCGGGTTCGGGTACCCCCCCTTCTGCGCGAACTTGTTCATCTGCGCCGCGTCCACCGCCTTCGAGAACCCGAGGACGAAGGTGCCCACTCCCTTGGCGGAGAGGTCGGTGATGATCTGCTCTGTCCCCTTGTCCCCCCCCGCCGCGCTGCACCCGGCCTGGTTCCCGTCGGTCATCAGAAGGACGAAGCTCTTGCGCTCCGGATCGATCAGCGTCGGCTCCTGGGAGGCCTGCTGTACCGCCGTGTCGATGTTGGTCACGCACGGTCCATCCGGGAAGTAAGGGTCTTGCTTGACCAGCGCCTTGGTCAAGAGATCCTGGATCTGCACGTCCGCCCCTGGCGCGATGGGGATCAGCGCGTTCCCGTCCTGCTGGCAGTTGGGCTTGATGATGTCCGGGAACAGGATCAGCCCGAAGCGGATCTTGTCCTTGTAGCTCCCCGTCAGCTTGTTCAGCGAGGCCACCGCCGTCGTCCACTTGTAGCCGCTCATCGAGCAGGACCGATCCAGCACCAGCAGCAGGTTTGGATCCTTCTGCTCCGCCGTGATCTTGCTCACCCCGCACTGGCTCCCCGGGACGCAGCTCTTCGTCCCCTCGTCGCACACCAGCCCCGGACCGCAGTCCCCGTCCACCAGGCACGTCCCCGGATCGATGCACGACCCCGCCGCGCTGCACACCTGCGGCTCCTCGCACGCCGGGCTGCACCCACCGCTCCCTCCGCTGCCGGCGTCGGAGCCTCCCGTGCCCGCGTCGCTCCCTCCTGCGCCCGAGGACGAGCCACCGTTGCCCGCGTCGCTGCCCCCTGCGCCCGCGTCCCCGGCGCCG
>CAZSDX010000413.1:0-6700 GCA_964605685.1 uncultured Polyangiaceae bacterium | reverse complement strand
CGTCCTGGCCCGCGGGCGCTTGGGCGACGTCGCCGCGGTGCGCCGGGCGCAAGGGGGGCTTGCGCGTCGGCACGGTGTCCATTATAAAAGAAATGTGTCCACAGAAACGAAGGCTTTGCTGGTCGGTGGAGACTACGTCGAGCAGATCGTGGCCGAGCTTGCTTCCCACGGGTACCCCCGGGTCGAGCACTGGGGCGGGCGGAAGCAGGGGGACACGAGGCGTACACTACCTGCGGGGGTCTCGCTGGTGGTGGTGCTCACGGACTACACGAGCCACCCGCTGCTGAGGCACCTGCGGAGCGAGGCGCAGCGGGGCGGGGTGCCGGTGGTGTACTCGCGGCGCTCGCTCGTGGAGGTGAGGCAGCGGCTGGCGGGGCTCAGGCGCCTCGCGGCCTGAGCGGAGAGGCGACCCGGGAGGCGCGGTGGCTACCCTCCGACCTCCGCGCGGGCCTCCCGGAACGCCTCGATGGCGCGCTCCAGCTCCTCCTCGGTCAGCCTCGCATGCACCGTCACCCGGAGGCGGGAAGTCCCCGGGGGCACCGTGGGTGGGCGGATCGGCAGCACCCGCACCCCGCGCCTCCGGAGCGCCTCCGAGAGCTGAACGGCGCCCTCCTCGGGGCCGACGAGCACCGGGACGATGGGGCCCACGCTGCCCTCTACCAGCCGGTAGCCTTGCCCCCGGAGCGCCTGCCGGAGCCGGGCGGCCAGGGCGGCGAGGCGGGTCCGCCCTGGTTCGTCCTGGCGCGCCCGGAGGACCGCGGCGAGGTTGGCAGCGGCGAGCAGCGGCGACAGCCCGGTGGAGAACACGAAGGAGCGGGCGCGGTTCCAGAGCCAGTCGGTGAGCAGCTTGGGGCCTGCCACGAAGGCACCCTGGCCTCCCAGCGCCTTGCCGAAGGTGCCGACGAGGGCGTCCGGCTGGACCCCCTGGAGCGCGCAGGAGCCTCGCCCTTCCTCCCCGAACACCCCGATGGCGTGGGTGTCATCCACGAGCAGCGCGGCTCCGTGCTGATCGCAGAGCGACCGCAGCGCGCGCAGGTCCGGCTGGTCGCCGTCCATGCTGAAGTACCCCTCCGTCACCACCCAGCGGCGCCCCGAGGGCGGGGCTCCCCGCAGCGCCCGCTCCGCGGCGCCGACGTCGTTGTGCGGGATCACCGTGGCCTGCGCCCGGGAGAGGCGGATCCCGTCGATGATGGAGGCGTGGTTGAGCGCGTCGCTGATCACCGTGTCCCCGGGGCGCAGCAGCGAGGAGAGCAGCCCCACGTTGGCCGCGTAGCCGCTGGAGAAGACCAGCGCGTCCTCATGGCCGAGCCAGGACACCAGGGCGCGTTCGAGGGCGCGGTGCTCCGGGTGGTCGCCGGCGATCAACCGGGACGCTGCTGCTCCCACCGGAGGCCCCTGCGGCACCGGGATGAGCTGCCCGGTGGCGTAGCCAAGGTAGTCGTTGGAGCAGAGCACCAGCGCCGGTGCCTCGTCCCCGGAGGGACGGCGACGGCGGCGACCGGCGGTCTCCAGCGCGGCCAGCTCGTCCCCAAGAAACGCGAGAGGATCCCGGCCTGTCGAGCAAGGGTCAGCCATGACCCTGCTTGAGCTTGGAGGCGAGCGGGGTAGGGAGCTTCTGGGGACCTGGGGGGTCGGAGATCTGCACGACGGAGTCCTGGGGGACAGGGCGGGGGGTGGGGAGGTGGTCGGGGCCGACGAGGCGAGCGCCGGGGAGGGGAGTGGGGGTGGAGGTCGGGGGGATCTGGCGGTAGTAGATGGAGTCGAGGTACGCCTCGGTGGCGCGGGCGACAAGGATCTTCACCACGGCGCCGATGGGCACCGCCAGCAGCACGCCGACGAAGCCGAAGAGGGTGCCGGCGGCCATCATGGTGAGGAGGACCTCGATGGGCTTGAGGCCGACGCTGCCGCCGACGATGCGAGGGGTGATGAGGAGGGCGTCGAGGAGCTGGACCACGGCCATCACGGAGAGCACGCCCAGGAGGAAGCCAGGGCCTTGCCAGTCGAGCAGCGCCACGCCGAGGGCCATCGCCAGCCCGCAGCCGAAGCCGACGTAGGGGATGAAGGCGAGGAGCCCGGTGGCGACGCCGATGGGGATGGCGAGCCGGAGGCCGAGCACCCGGAGGCCGAGGGCGTAGAGGAAGGCGAGCACCAGGCAGGCGGTGAGCTGGCCCCGGACGTAGCCCCCCAGGGTGCGGTGGATCTCCCGGGCGATCTCCAGGATCTGGGCGGCGTAGCGCCGGGGGATCAACACGCTGGCGCGCTGGACGATGACCTTGAAGTCCATCAGCAGGTAGAGGGAGAACACCGGGACGATCAGGAAGCCCCCGAGCACCACCACCAGGTTGAAGGTCCCGAAGATCGCCGGCATCGCCTGCTCGGCGAAGCGGGGCAGGTTCTTGCGGATCTCGTCGCCGTAATCCCGGGTCACGTCCCCCCAGCTCTGCGGCAGCCTGATCCGGAAGCGCTCCCAGAACCAGGGGTCGAAGCGCTCCCGGAACCCCCGGAGCTGCTCCGGCAGCGCCGCCGCCGCCTCGGAGAACTCGTCGAAGAAGTAGGGGAGCGACACCGCCAGAAGCGCCCCCAGCAGCGCCGTCAGCGCCAGCATCACCAGCACCGCCGAGGTCGAGCGCCGGAGCCCTGTCCGGGTCAGCCGCTCCACCACCGGGTCCAGGGCGTAGGCCACCACGAACGCCAGGAACAGCGGGACCAGCACCCCCCGCAGCAGGTACACCAGCAGCAACGCCGCGCCGAGCAGCAGCGCGTAGCCGAGCCTCCGGAACACGAAGCGCGGCGCGTAGAGGGCGGACTCCTTCTCGCCCGGCGTCACGGCTCCGGCTCCTCGGGCTCCGGCTCGCCCCGCAGCCGCCGCTCTTCCTCGGCCTTCCGCCGCTCCTCGGCGGCCTGCCCTTTCTTCTCGTCGCCCAGCCCCAGGAACACCGCCCCGATCGTCGCCGGGATCCGCCACTGGAGCCCTCCGGTCATGGTGAACGACCGGAGCGTGTCGATCTGCCCGTAGCCCATCTCCACGTAGAACCCCACGGTGCTCTCTCCCCAGCCGTAGCCCGTCACCCCGCTGGTCCCCGCCCGGTAGTCGATCAATCCGGGGACGAACCCGCCCCACTCGCCGCTGATCTGGACGGCCCCGCCGTAGCCCCAGCCGGGGTACCCGACCGCGTGGAGCGCCCGGGCCTGACCCCGGAGGCTCAGCCGACGGATGGGCCCGCGGCGGGCGCGCAGCAGCGTCGGGGCCACCTCGGCGTAGGCCCCGTGGATCGACTGCGTCCCGTCGAAATCCGCGAGGTAGCCGCCGCCGAAATCGACGGTGCGGCGTGTCCAGCCCCGGAGGTACTGGAGCGGGTGGACCCCCACCTTCACCTGCCCGGGGAAGGTCAACCCGGGTGCCTTCTTCTGCGTCCCCTCCAGGCGCCGCAGGCTGGCTCCGGCCTGCACCTGCACCGGCGGCGAGCCAAAGGGCAGCGCGCAGCCGGTCAGTAGCAGGGGGAGCGCCGCGGTCCCTGGGATCCGCGGCCAGCGAGGCGAAGCCATGGCTGCGAGCATACCGCAACGTGCTACAGCGGGGGCGTGCCTCGACCTTTCCACGACGTCGATGCCCTGCCTCTGTCGGAGCAGCGGGGCCAGTCCTTCCCTCTCCTTGTCGAGCTGATGCAGCGGCTCCTGGCCCCCGACGGGTGCCCCTGGGACCGGGAGCAGACCCTCGAGTCCCTGCGCCGCTACGCCGTCGAGGAGGCCCACGAGGTCGTCGAGGCCATCGACAGCGGCGACCGGAGCGAGCTGCGCTCCGAGCTGGGCGACCTGATCTTCCAGGTGGTGTTCCAGGCGGAGCTGGCCCGCAAGGAGGGCTCCTTCGGCCCGGACGACGTCATCAAGGCCATCATCGACAAGATCGTCCGGCGCCACCCCCACGTCTTCGGGGACGGCTCCGTCACCGTCGACGGCAGCGCCCAGGTGCTCGCCAACTGGGAGCAGATCAAGGCCCGGGAGAAGGGCGAACAGGGCCTCCTCGACAGCGTCCCGCGGGGGATGCCGGCCCTGAACCGCGCCCAGCGGATCGGCGAAAAAGTCGAGCGCGTCGGCTTCGACTGGCCCGACACCGAGGGCTCCCGCCGCAAGGTCTCGGAGGAGCTGGCGGAGCTGGACGACGCCATCGCCCTCGGCGACCCGGAGGCCATCGAGGAGGAACTGGGCGACGTCCTCTTCGCCTTGGTCAACCTGGCCCGCCACGTCCACGTCGACGCCGAGGCGGCCCTCCGGGGGACCATCCGGAAGTTTACCGCGCGCTTCGCCCACGTCGAGCGGCGGGTCAAGGAGAAGCACGGCGGCTGGCCCCCAGGCGAGCGGCCCCTGCCCCTCGACGAGCTGGACGCCTACTGGGAAGAAGCGAAGCGCTCTGGCTGAACCCGGAGCCAACGAAACCAGGGGGCCAGCGCATCGTAAGACCTGAACCCTCACCCCCCGGGACACGACGATGGCGCGCTCCCTGCTGGCGGCCCTGGCTGTCTTGACCCTTGTGGCGCTCGCCCTTGTCCTGCGCCACAACCGACCTCACCCTCCCGCTCCGCGCAAGGAACCTCCCCCGATGGCCACCCGTACCTACCCCAAACCTTCCCCCGAGGAACTGAAGAAGAAGCTCACCCCGCTGCAGTACATGGTGACCCAGGAGGACGCCACCGAACCTCCCTTCCGCAACGCCTACTGGGATAACCACGAGGAAGGGCTCTACGTCGACGTGGCCTCCGGCGAGCCCCTCTTCAGCTCCACCGACAAGTTCGACTCCGGGACCGGGTGGCCCAGCTTCACCCGCCCGGTCCAGCCGGACCGCGTCGTCGAGCGCCACGATCGGTCCCACGGGATGCTCCGCACCGAGGTCCGCTCTCGCGAGGGGGGCTCCCACCTCGGCCATGTCTTCCCCGACGGCCCCGCCCCGGGGGGCCTCCGCTACTGCATCAACTCCGCTTCTCTCCGCTTCATCCCCGTGGCCCGACTGGAGGCCGAGGGCTACGGGGACTTCCTCCCCCTCTTCGGCAAGGGCACCCGCGCCCCTGCTGCCTCTGCCTCCGCCTGCGCCGCCCCCGAGCCCGGCGAGCGCCCCGGCTGCGAGGCCACCCTGGAGGTCGCCGTCCTCGCCGGCGGCTGCTTCTGGGGCATGGAGGAGATCTTGCGCGCCATCCCCGGCGTCGTCGAGACCGAGGTCGGTTACACCGGAGGGACCACCGAGAACCCCACCTACGAGAAGGTGAAGTACGGGGAGTCCGGCCACGCGGAGGCGGTGAAGATCGTCTTCGATCCGTCGAAGCTCTCCTACGGCGAACTGCTGGAGAAATGGTTCTTCCGCATGCACGACCCGACGACGAAGAACCGCCAGGGGAACGACGTCGGCACCCAGTACCGCTCCGCCATCTTCTTCACCTCCGAGGCCCAAAAAAAGACCGCCGAGGAGGTCAAGGCCCGCGTCGACGCCAGCGGCAAGTGGAAGCGCCCCGTCGTCACCGAGATCGTGCCCGCCTCCACCTTTACCCCCGCCGAGGACTACCACCAGGACTACCTGCAAAAACACCCGGGCGGCTACACCTGCCACTGGCTCCGCGACTTACCCCGCTACTCCCCCGCCCACACCCTCGCCGGCAACCACCGCACCCCGCCCTCCCCGTGGAGCGCGACGCCCTCCACGCCTTGCTCCCTCAGCAGCCGCCCCAGCGCTTCCCCGTCCAGCTCCACGCCCTCCAGCTCCTCGCGGAGCGCTTCCTCCACACGAGCCAGAAAAGCCTCTGCCGTGGGGAGGGTCAGAAATACCACCACCCCGGGGCGCATCCCCTCGCAAGAGGTCGTCAGCACCCCACCGTGGCTCCGGCTCCGTAGCACCAGGAACCCACGAAAGCCCCGGAGCTTGCGGAGGAGTTCGGGGTCCTCCGGGGAGGAACTCGCCAGCCCCTGCTCCAGCGCCTTCGCCTCTCGCCAGGCGTCCAGCTCCGCCAGGCTGGAGGCGGCCACCGCGGCCCTCGGGTGGTCCTCTCCCAGCGCTTCTTCCAGGGCGATAAGCGCCTGCCGGAAGCACCGCGCGGCCTCCTCCGTGCGTCCCTGGGCTGCCAGCGCCGCCCCGAGGGCCACGGTGGTCTCGGCGACCTCCGGGTGGCCTGAACCCAGCGCCTCGCTCCTGCGCTCCAGCGCCTCTTGCAGCAGGGAGCCGGCCTGGCCTGGCGTGCGCCGGGCCAGCGCGACCACCCCGAGCCAGTGGAGGCAGGCGGCCTCGATCGTTGTGGTGGGCCGTGCCTCCAGGGCCGCGCGCAGCAGCGCCTCGGCTTCTTGCCAGCGCTCCTGGGCGGCGACGGCCGCTCCCCGGAGCAGCGCTGCCTCCGGAGCGCCGGTCTCCTCCTGGAGCTCCCTCGCCAGCGCCTCGGCGTCGGCGGGAAGATCTTCTTCCAGCGCCAGCCGCGCCGCCAGCACCCTCGCCCGGGGGGACGCCGGGTCGATGGCCGAGAGCAGTCGTCGAACTTCCTCGGGTTGCCCTGCCAGCAGCCACAGCTCGGCCCCGACGAGCCTTACGCCCTCGGCCTGCGCCGGGGGAACGATTGCCAGCGCGCTCTCGATCAACCCCAGCGCGGCGAGGGGGTCCCCGCGGCGAGCCAGGGAGGCGGCGCGGGCCTCCAGGGCGCGGGCGATCCGGGCCGCCAGCTCCGGCGAG
>CAZSDX010000412.1:0-6709 GCA_964605685.1 uncultured Polyangiaceae bacterium | reverse complement strand
GCCGGACGCGACCTGGACGCGCGGCGCTTCCTCGGGGTGGCGGCCCAGCTCGCGCCCAACCTGCCCGCGGTGCAGCAGGCGTTCTCCCAGGCGCTCTTCGCCTCCGGGCGGCCCGAGGACCGGGAGCCGGGGCTGCTGGCCCTGGAGCGAGCCCGGGCGCTCCAGCCAGGGGACGCCCGGCTCCGGGCGGAGGTGGCGCTCCGGGGCAAGGAGACCCAGCGCAAGGCACTCCGGGACGAGCGGTGGCTGGTGGGCCCCGAGAGGCTGCTGGCCCACGCCAAGGCCACCCCGGCGAAGCCCGGCGAGGAGGTGGACCGGCAGGTCTACTGGATGCGCGCCGTCACCCAGCACGAGGACCGGCGGGTCTCCCAGCTCATCCAGTATGGCCGGGAGATCGTCATCCCACCCCGGCAGCAGGAGGAGCTCTACGAGAACATTCCGATGGAGGGCGAGGAGAACGAGATCCTCCGGGCGCGGGTCCACCGGGCCAGCGGCGAGATCGTCTTCGCCGAGGAGGCCAAGAGCGACATGGGGAGGCCCATGATCCGGTGGCCCGACCTCAAGACCGGCGACGTGGTGGAGGTGGTGGTCCGCTCCTGGACCGGAGGCCCCATCGGCCGCCGCGGCGACCCGCCCTTTTACTTCCTCGATTACGGTGGGGCCGTGACGACCCACCCGCTGCTGTTCAACCACGTGATCCTGGATCTCCCCAGGGATCGACCGCTGGCGGTGGACCTGCTCAACGGGAAGGCCGACCGGGTGGAGTCCAGGGAGGAGGGGGATCGGGTGATCACCCAGTACGTCTGGGACCGGCCGGTGATCCTCCAGGATGAGCCGCTGGCGCCGAGGCCGAGCGAGGTCTTTCCGACGATCGTGGTGTCGAGCTTCGCCACCTGGGACGAGTTCCGGACCTGGTACCAGGGGGCGGTGGCGGGCTTCACCGAGCCGGACGAGCAGGTGCGCCAGCTCGCCGCCGAGCTCACCCGGGGGAAGACCACCCGGGACGAGAAGCTCAAGGCCCTCTTCGAGTTCGTGGCGGACGACATCCGGTACGTGAATTACATCTCCGGCGAGTGGTGGCTGCCGAACCGGCCGCAGCAGCTCCTGGCGCGGCGCCAGGGGGACTGCGACGACAAGGCGATCCTGCTGATCACGCTGCTCAAGGCGGTGGGGATCGAGGCCACGGAGGTGCTGATCCAGACCCGGCAGACGGCGCAGCCCTCCCTGCTGCTGTCGAAGAAGGCGGCGATCCCGCTGTTCGACCACGGCATCGCCTACCTGCCGGCGAAGGACGGCCTGCCGGCGATGTGGCTGGACGCCACCAGCCCCCAGAGCCGCCTAGGCCCGCTGCCCAGCATGGACGCCCGCACCTACGCCCTCTTCGTCGACGAGGGCCCCGCCCAGATGGTCCCCACGCCCCGCAGCAAGCCGGAGGAGCACGGAGCCGAGTCCGCCTGGGAGCTGCGCCTCGACGCCGACGGAGGCGCCACCCTCGCCGCCACCGAGACCCACCGGGGCGACCACGCCTTCTACCTGCGCACGGCGCTCCGGGAGAAGGACGCCCGGGCCCAGTGGGTCGAGCAGAACCTGATCGCGGGGTGGCTGCCGCAGGTGCAGGTGGAGCCGGAGATCGGCTTCAAGAGCGATCTCCCCCAGGGCGAGGTGCAGGTGAGCTACCGGGCCCGCACCCTGGCGCTGGGCCGCTCCGAGGGGCAGGAGTTGGTGGTGACCCTCTCGCCGCCCACCACCCTGACCTCCCAGCTCGCCCCGCTGCCGCGCCGCACGCTCCCGGTGGTGCTCCCGTCGAACCTCGCCCCGAGCCGCACCGACCGCCGGGTGCTGATCCTGGCGCCGGAGGGGATGCGCGTCGGGGCGCTCCCGCCCGGGGGCGTCGCGGCGGGGGGGGACTTCGGCTCGGCGCGCCTCGACATTGAGGTCCAGCAGGACGGGCGCGCGGTGCTGATCAAGCGCAGCGTGATCTTCGATCAGGACCAGATCCCGGTGGATCGCTACGACGCCTGGCGCTCCTGGCTCACCCAGGTCGACGCCCTGATGCAGCGCTCCGTGCGCTTCGTCCCCGCAAGATGAGTCCCCTCAGCTGTCGGCCTCCAGCTTCACGGTGGACGAGGGGCCGACGATACGGGAGAGCATCTCGAAGGGGGCGCGCTGCCAGGTGAGGGCGGGGCGGTAGCGGATCACCATGGGCAGCTTGGAGGTGGCGGCGCGGCGGACGACGCGGGTGATGGGGACGAAGGTGGACGAGTTCATGTAGGTCAGACTGCGGAAGTCCAGGACGAGCTGGCGGCCCCGGAGCTGGTCGATCAGGTCATCCAGGAAGGCGCCGATCATGCTGATCGAGTCACGGAACTGGCTGCGCCCCACCCACCGCCCGGTCACCGTCTCCCCGTCGGAGACCACCTCGATCTTCAGCTCCCCGAGGTCGAGCCCCGAGGAGGACGCGCCGGAGAGCGACGGGTGCCCCAGGCGCTTGGCCACGAGGAAGGTCACGTCGTCGTCCAGGGTGTACCCGTCGAGCTGCGCCAGGATCCCCGCGCCGATGTCGGAGGCGCTCTGGTAGCCCAGCCTCCCCAGCACCATCTTCAGCCGCTCCGGCTCGAACAGCTTCCCGTCCCGCTGGGCTTCGGTGACCCCGTCGGTGTAGAGCAGCAGCACGTCGCCGGGGGCGAGGTAGAGCGAGGTCGACTCGGTACCGTCGGAGATGTCCGGCACCACCCCCAGCCACATGCCGCGGCTCGGCAGCAGCTCGACCTTCCCGGTCGCCGCGCGGAACACCATCGGCTCCAGGTGGAGCCCGGCGTACACCATGTTGCCGCCCCCCTGGTGGTGCACGGCGCAGAGGGTCATGTAGCGCTCCTCGCCGAGCTGCTCGATGTTCGAGGCGAGGACGCGGTTGGCCGCGATCAGCAGCGAGCGGGGGTCGAGGGTCGGCTGCGCCGCCAGCAGGGCCCTCACCGCCGTCTGGCACATCATCATCACCAGCCCCGCCGGGACCCCGTGGCCCGAGGCGTCGCCCACCAGCAACCAGCCGCGCTCCCCGTCGTTGACCACGTCGACGTAGTCGCCGCCCACCTGGGCCGCCGGGGTCGAGTGGAGGAAAAGCTCGAAGTCGTGGAGCGCGGGGGACCTGGGGACCAGCGCGGTCTGGATGCGGCGGGCGAGCTGCATCTCCCCCCAGAGCGCGTCGACCGCCTGCTTCAGCTCGGCGGTGCGCTCGATGACCCGCGCCTCCAGCTCCTCGTTGGCCTTGTGCAGCGCCAGCTCCGCCTTGCGCCGCTCGTTGGCCTCCAGCGCCCGGGAGACCACGTCCGCGAGGGATCCGGCGAAGGCCAGCTCCTCCTGGCCCCAGGGTCGAGCTGGACCCACATGCTCGTGGCAGAGCACGCCGACCAGCTTCCCGCCGAGGCGGATCGGCGCGTCCAGCATGGAGGTGATCCCCAGCGGGATCAGGTACCCCTCGGTGAACTCGGCGGTGGCCGGGTGGCTCCGGGCGTCGTCGGCGCAGATGGAGCGATCCTCCGCGAGCGCCTCGAAGTAGCGCGGATAATCCCGGGCGAGCAGCTCGACGCCCGCGCTGTGATCGCCGGAGGTCAGCTCGTACAGGTCGAGGCAGACGATCTTGGTCCGGGCGTCGTCGTAGAGCCAGACGCTGGCCCGGGCGGTGTTCATCCCGCGAGCGGCGGCCTCGGTGATCTTGGCGAGCGCCGGCCCGAGCTCTCCCTGGTCGATGGCCTCGCTCCGGGCGAGGTCGAGGAGCAGCCCGTTCTGGCGCCGTAGCTGCCGCGCCGAGAGCCCGCCCCGGTCGTCCGAGGAGACCACCAGACGCTGCACCAGCACGGCGAAGGTCTCTCCCTCATCGGGCAGCGCCCAGCCCCGGCAGCGCACGCTCACTCCTTCCCCGTCGTGAGCGAGAAATTCCTTCTCGTACCAGCGGGCCTCCTTGCCATGGAGGGCGTTCAGCTCCTGCTGTTTTTGCCCGTCAGCGGTCAGCCTCCAGTAGTCGACCCCCGGGGACGACGCGTACCCGAGGATGTCGAAGAAACTCCTGTTGGCGAACAGGATCTCCCCCGCCAAGGTCCACACGACCACACCGACAGGCGCACTGTTGAGCAGGTTCTGGGGGTCCACCATGTCCTGTACCCTCGCGGCCCGGAGGATACACGAGCCCTCCCCGACGCACAGCCTCCGCGCCCAACGCACCGTGCCACGCCCCCCTCCTCGCGCTGCAGGAAACCCCCCGGGCACGGGAGCGGTCAAAAATAACCCATGCTAGTCGACGCGGGTGACAGCGCCGGGAGGGAGGAGCGCGCAGAAGGCACGAAGGGCCTCGTCGAGGCGGCCGGGGTCGGTGCCGTCGAAGGTGAGCTTGACGTGGTGGTCGGGGTCGCTCCAGGTGGGGTAGGAGCCGACGTCCACGTCGGGGAAAGCGGCGACGACGGCGTCGAGGTGGGGCTTGAGCGTGCCCTCGTCGAGGCCAGTGTAGACCGCCCGGGAGAGGATGGGGGCGTCGGGGGTCAGGTGGTGGGCGACGATGTCGAGTTTGTCGAGGAAGGCCTCGGGGAGCCCCGGGAGCACCCAGAGGTTCCGGAAGGCGATGGCGGGCCACCCCGGCGAGGGACCATGGAGCAGCCGAGCCCCCTCGGGGACGCGGGCCATCGCCAGGTGTCCCTCGGAGGTGCGAGGACCGAAGTGCTCCCGGATGATGGCCTCCAGCTCCGGCTCGACGACCAGCGGGACCGAGAAGGCGGAGGCCACGGCGGCGAGGGTCACGTCGTCGTGGGTGGGCCCGACGCCGCCGCTGGTGAAGAGGAGGTCGTGGCGGGCGCTCAGCTCCCGGAGATCCCCGGCGATGGTGGGGAGATCATCGAGCACCATGCGGACGTGGCGGAGCTGGACGCCGAGGCGACGGAGCAACCGGGCCAGCGGCTGGAGGTTGGCGTCGCGCACCTTGCCGCCGAGCAGTTCGTTGCCGATGAGGAGCGCGGCGGCGGTCCGGGCCATCAGGAGCGACCCATCAGGAGCCGCTCGATGATGACCTTGGAGTAGGCGCTGATCTCCCGGAAGACGATGCCCATGCCTCCCTCCTCGGTGCGGACCACCTCGCCGGTGCCCTCGATGGTCTCGATGTCATCCATGATGACGGTGAAGCGCAGGTTCACCAGCGTACCCACCGGGAGCGGGGTCTTGGACTTCACGAAGACGCCGGTGCGGGAGATGTTGGTGACGTACTCCTCCAGGAAGGCGTCGAAGGAGGCGAATTCCTTGTTGATGGTGAGGCGCTCGCTGCCGCGGGCGTCGCGGCCTGAGGGCGGGGTAGGGTCGGCCATGGTGGGTACTCTCCGGGCAGGGCGGGGGGGAGGTCAGCGTCCGATGAGCTCGTACTGTTCGAGATGGTATTCCTTGCGGGGGGAGAGGTCGATCCGCCGCGCGTAGCGCCGCTCCGCCTCCTGCACCGCGGAGCGCTCCTCGTGCTTCATCCGCGCGACGATCTCCGGGTGCGCTTGCACCAGGATGGTGTACCCCGGTAGCGAGTAGCGCTCCCGGCGGATGGCCCGCAGGATCTCGTAGACGATGGTCGTCTTCGAACGCACCTGGCCGGTGCCGTCGCAGTAGGGACACGGCTCGTGCAGCAGCCTCCCCAGGCTCTCCCGGGTGCGCTTGCGGGTCATTTCGATGAGGCCAAGCTCGCTGATCCGGTTGAGGGAGGTGCGGGCCTTGTCCTTCAGCAGCAGCTCCTCCAGGCGGCGGCGCACCTGCTCCCGGGAGCTTGGCCGCTCCATGTCGATCAGGTCCAGCACGATGAGCCCGCCCAGGTTGCGGAAGCGGAGCTGGTAGGCGATCTCCTCCACTGCCTCCAGGTTGGTCTTGAGGATCGTCTCCTCGTGGTCCTTGCTCCCCTTGCCGATGAAGCGCCCGGTGTTGACGTCGATGGCGGTCAGCGCCTCCGCCTCGTCGATGATCAGGTACCCTCCGGACGGAAGGGGTACCTTTCGCCCCAGAGAGCGGGTGATCTCCTCCTCGATCCCGTAGGCGTCGAAGATGGGCTCCTCGCCGGTGTAGAGCTCGATGTCCTTGACCCGCTCGGGGAGGAACATCTCGGTGAAGCGGACCAGCCGCTCGTACTGGCTGCGGTCGTCGATGACGATCTTCTCGATCTCGTCGCCGAAGAGGTCGCGGGCGGATTTGAGGATGAGGTCCAGCTCCTCGAAGAGGACGCTCGGTCCCCGGGCCCCCTCGCGCTTCTTGACGATCTCCCCCCAGAGCCGGACGAGGTAGCCGATGTCGGCCTTGAGCTGCTTCTTGGTGAGCCCCTCGGCGACGGTGCGGACGATGATGCCTCCGGACGGGGGGCGCATGCCCTCGATGGCCTCCCGGAGCCGGGCGCGCTCCTTCTCGGAGCCGATGCGCTTGGAGACCCCGACGTAGTCGACCGTGGGCAGGTAGACCACGTAGCGCCCGGGGAGGGTGATGTGGCTGGTGACGCGGGCCCCCTTGGAGCCGATGGGCTCCTTGGAGATCTGCACCAGGACCTCCTGGTTCTCGCGCACCACCTCGCGGATGGGCGTGTTCTTGTCGAGGCGAGGCCACTCGTCCTTCTTGTGTCCCTTGCGCCCGGCGACGGAGGAACGGCGTGGAGGCTCGGGGGGCGAGGGGGGCGCGGCGGGGGGGCGGCTCCCGCCCCGACGGCGGC
>CAZSDX010000411.1:0-6713 GCA_964605685.1 uncultured Polyangiaceae bacterium | reverse complement strand
TGCCCCCGGGTGCAGGGGCGGGGTTAGCCCCTGCCGCAGGTGCCCGAGGGCGGCGTCAGCCCTCGGCGTTCCCCACCGTTTCCGAAAAAACCTCACGCGACCATCAAGGAGGTACCCCACCCGGGAGGAAAACCGCCGGAGGAGGGTTCATTTCCGCAGCGCGGTGGAGGTGGTGAGGAGACTGAGCAAGAGAAAAAAGAGGAAAACGCCGGAGCCTCCGGCGAGGTAGCGAGCCAGCAGGTGGTCGCCATGGAAACGGCACTGGAGGGCGGCGAGGCCCAGCGCCACCGCCAAGAGGGCGTAGATGCCCTGACGGAAGCCGCGGTAGAGCAGGCGCGTGCCGTCGCGGAGGCCGCGGAGGTTGACCTCCAGCTCGCCGCGGACCGCCCGGTGGAGGTACTTGCGGAGGTCGCTGGGGAGGGCGACCGCCTGGAGGGCCATGTCCTTGCCGGCTTCGAGGGCGATCTGGGCCCAGTCCCGGTGGGCGAGGACGAATTCCTGGAGGTAGGGGCGGATGACCTCGATGGGGTTGAGCTGGCGGTCCAGCTCGGTGCAGACGCCGGTGAGCAGGAGGAAGGTGCGCTGGAGGAGCACCCAGTCCCGGGGGACATGGAAGGCGCCGGACAGCTCCCGCAGGGTGACGTTCATCTTGCGGAGGTCGAGGAGGTTCTCCAGGCCCTTCTGGGGGTCGATCTTGATGGCTTCGAGGTTGAAGCTCTCGAGCTTGACCTCTTCCTGGAAGCGCTGGTGAAAATACTCGATGACCTTCTCGCTGACCTCCGCGTCCTGGCCACGGGCGAGGAAGCCCATCTGGCGGAGCGCCCTGGTCAGCCGCTCCGTGTCCCGGCGGATCACGCCTTCGAGGAACTCGGGCATCCCCTCGCGCATCTCCCGGGAGACCTCGGCGACGGCGCCGAAGTCGATGAAGATGAGCTCGCCTTTGTCGCCGACCAGCAGGTTCCCCGGGTGGGGATCCGCGTGGTAGAAGCCGTCGACGAAGACCATCTGGCAGAAGGCGCGCACCACCCGGCGAGCCAGGTCGGTGCGGTCGATGCCGGCGGCCTCCAGGGCGGCGATGTCGCCGATCTTGACCCCCTGGACGAAGGTCTCGGTCATCACGCGGCTGGTGGAGAGCGCGTCGATCACCCGGGGGAACTTCACCATCGGGTCGTGGGCGAAGTTCTCGGTGAAGCGCTTGATGTTGCGGGCTTCGAGGGAGAAATCCAGCTCCCGGGCCAGCAGCTCGCGGAGCTGGTGGTAGTAAGCATCCATGCCCTGGATGGGGAAGAACAGGGTGACGATCTTGAGGATGCGCCGGATGATCTTCAGGTCGAGGCGGGCGATCTCCTCGATGTCGTGGTGCTGGACCTTGAGGACGACGTGGGTACCGTCCTTGAGCCAGGCCTCGTGGACCTGCCCGAGGCTGGCGGCGGCGATGGGGCGCTCCTGAACGCGGTCGAAGTGCTGGTGGAGCGGCGCCTTGAGCTCCTGCTCGATGCGGGCGCGGATCTCCTCGAAGGGCCGGGGGGCCACCTGGTCCTGGAGCCCCGCCAGCCCGCCGCGGAACTGCTCCGGGAGGAAGTTGGCCATGATGCTCAGGAGCTGGCCCACCTTGATGAAGAGGCCCTGGAGCGCCATGATGGTGCGCTCGACGCGGCGGGCGTTGCGCCGGTGGGCCTCGGGGATACGATTCTGGTACCAGCCTTCGCCCCAGAAGCGGCGGCCCAGGGCCAGCCAGAGGTAGCTGGAGATCACCAGGAAGGTCGTCCAGTAAGCGCGCAAAAAGCGGAAGCGACCCGCGGCCTGGGCCCGGAAAGGGGCCGGTGTCAGGGGTGCAACAGGAACGAGCGCTCGCGTTGGGGGGGCCTGCATGCTAGATGCGCCGCGATTCATGGGCCGACAAGACCTTCGTAACATCGCGATTGTTGCACACGTTGACCACGGGAAGACCACCCTGGTTGATCACATGCTGCGCCAGGCTGGGACGTTCCGCGACAACGAGCAAGTCGCCGAGCGGGTCATGGACTCCAACGATCTGGAGCGGGAGCGCGGCATCACCATCCTCGCCAAGAACACCAGCGTCCGCTGGCGTACCCGCCCGAACGATCCGGGGATCAAGATCAACATCATCGACACGCCGGGGCACGCCGATTTCGGCGGCGAGGTGGAGCGCACGCTGATGATGGCGGACGCGGCGATCCTCCTGGTGGACGCCGCCGAGGGGCCCCTGCCCCAGACGCGCTTTGTCCTGCGCAAGTGCCTGGAGCGAGGCTTCCCGCTGATCGTCGTCATCAACAAGATCGACCGGCAGGACGCCCGGGCCGACGACGTGCTCTCCGAGGTCTTCGACCTCTTCTGCGACCTGGAGGCCTCGGACGAGCAGGCGGATTTCCCCACGATCTACGCCATCGGGCGCCAGGGGATCGCGCGTCGGGCCATCGACGACGGGAACAACGACCTCACGCCCCTCTTCGAGACCATCGTCGAGCGCGTCCCCGGCGCGCCGGGCGATCCGGAGGGTCCGCTGCAGATCATCCTCTGCAACGTGACCCACGACGACTACCTGGGGAAGCTCTGCATCGGCCGCGTGGTCCGGGGCCGGGTGCGGGCCAACCAGCCGGTGATGATCCTGGGAGAAAACGGCAACATCCGGGGCGCCATCAAGGTGCTCTCGGTCTTCGAGGGGCTACGGCGTACCCCGGTCGAGGAGGCCGCCGCCGGCGAGATCGTCGCCCTGGCGGGCCTCGAAGACGCCCACATCGGCGACACCATCGCCGCCGTCGAGGCCCCGGAGGCCCTCCCCCGCATCCGCGTCGAGGAGCCCACCATCAAGATCCGCTTCGGGGTCAACACCTCGCCCTTCGCCGGCAAGTGCAAGGCGTCGAAGTACCTCACCAGCCGCCAGCTCAAGGAGCGCCTGGAGCGCGAGGCGCGCAGGAACCTGGCGATCCGGGTCGAGCCCACGGAGAACCCGGACACCTTCCTGGTGCTGGGCCGGGGCGAGCTCCAGCTCTCCATCCTGGCGGAGACCATGCGCCGGGAGGGCTACGAGCTCCAGCTCTCCAACCCGGAGGTGGTCACCCGCGAGGTGGACGGCCAGGTCTGCGAGCCGGTGGAGCTGGTCGTGGTGGACGTGCCGGAGCAGTACATCGGCGTGGTCACCGAGCGGCTGGGGCAGCGCCGCGGCAAGATGATCAAGATGGCCAACCCGGGCTACGGGCGGGCCCGCATCGAGTACCGGGTGCCCAGCCGCGGGCTCATCGGCTTCCGGGGCGAGTTCCTGACCGCCACCCGGGGCATGGGCCTGCTCAACACCCTCTTCGACGGCTGGGAGCCCTGGGGCGGCACGATGATCAAGCGCCCCTGCGGCGCCATCGTCGCCGACCGGACCGGCGAGGCCACGCCCTACGCGCTGTTCCACCTCCAGCCTCGCGGGGTGTTCTTCGTCGTCCCCGGCGCGAACGTCTACGAGGGCATGATCATCGGCGAGCACAACCGCCCCAACGATACGGACGTCAACGCCATCCGGGAGAAGAAGCTGTCGAACGTGCGCAACCACGGCAAGGACGACAACGTGCTCCTGGCCAGCCCCCGCACCCTCACCATCGAGACCGCCCTGGAGTGGATCGACGCCGATGAGCTGGTCGAGGTGACCCCGGACGCGATCCGCGTGCGCAAGCGCATCCTGGCATGCAACCTCCGCCCCCGGCGCGAGGAGGCCATCGCCGACGCCCAGGCTGTCGACTGATCCGACGCGGGGAAGCGAGGGGGCAGGGCGGACCAGCGGAGCAGCCCGGGGGCCGCGGTAACTGGAACTTCTTGAGGGCGTCGCTGACGCGCCCCTTGCAGGCGGCGTCGCCCTGGTGCTTGCAGATCTCGCGGAGCAGGCGGAGGTCATCCTTGGTGGCCTTGCCGGAGTTCATCTTGGCCTCCAGGATGCGGCGCTGCTTCATTTCGTCGGAGGAGTCGGGGACCGCGGCGGGGCTGGTGGCGGTGGTGGCGGCGGTGGCGGTGGTCGCGGTTGGGGGCGCGGAGGGATCCTTCTTCTCGACGGGTTTCTTTGCGGTGGTTTTGTCGAGGGGGTTCTTGGGATCGTTCTTGTCGGTGGCGACGGGGAGCTGGTTGAGGTCGGTCCCCGGGGCGTCGAGGTGCCCGAGGGCGTCGGCGGCCTTCTTGCGGAGCTCGGGGTTCACGTTGGTGTTCTGGGCGACCTTGCCGAGGAGGTCTTTCTTCTCGGATTTGTCGACCAGTTCCGCCGATTTGGCGATGGATTTCTCGGCCCAACGGTCGTGGATGGAGACAAATTCGGGGGTCTGGCGGAGCGGGGAGTTGACCGGGATCTCGGTCAGCTTGGCGACCGCGCCGTCGTGGTCGCCCACGCTGTCGGCCTTCTTGGCGGCCTCCAGGGTGGCCTTGGCGCTGTCGTCCACGGCGACGGAGGTATCCTTGGGGGAGGAGTCCTTGGCGTCGCTAGACATGCTGACGACCACCAGACCGACGAGCACGAGGATGCCGGCGGCGACGGCGCCGATGACCACGCCGGTCCTGGTTTTTGGCTGGGAGGCGTCGCTGGGCAGCAGCTCCTTGCCGGTGAGGGCGGAGAGCTGCATCGTCATGTTGGCCTGGGGGCGGTAGATCTGGCCGTGCTCGACGAAGCGGAGCCGGACGTCGCCCAGCTCGATCAGGTCGCCGTGTTCCAGGAGCGTGCGGCGGAAATCGATGGTGTTGACCCGGATCCCGTTGGAGCTCCCCTTGTCGGTGATCTCGTAACGACCCTTGCCGATGGGGCGGATCTCCGCGTGGAAGCGGCTGACGGAGGGGTGGTTGATGGAGATACCACACTCCTCGGCGCGACCGATGGAGAGGGGCATCTCCCCGAGGGGGAACTCGGTGCCGACGGCGGGCCCGGCGACCATCACCAGCCGGTCGGGCTTCTCCTGGGGGGAGGCACCGACGGCGGGGTTGGGCCCCGTGGCGTCCGCATCCGCCGCGTCGGAGGAGATGAAGATCCGGTAGTCGCCGAGCTGGATGATGTCCGAGTGCTGGAGGGGGTGGTGCCCCGCCACCCGCTGCCCGTTGACGTAGCAACCGTTGTAGCTGTCGTGGTCGACGATGTGCCAGGTGTTGCTCGTCTTCTTGAGGGAGGCGTGGCGTCGGGACACGTTCCGCTCGGTGAGCCGGATCGTGTTCTGCTCATCGCGACCGATGTGGTACTCGTCACGAACGAGCGGCAGTAGGGTTTTCGTGCCCTCGTCGTCCTCGATGGTGAGTTTCCACATGGCGTCTGGTCAGGGAGAGGTTGCGCCGCCCGGAGAGGTCAGCATCCAGCAAAGTGTAGCTACATCGCCCCCCCCCGCGCAACGCCCCTTCGCACGAACGACCACTTCTCAGGGAGAACAAGATGATCCGAGCCCGAGATGCGCTCCAACGCGATGTTGTCTTGCCCCGCCCGCCCCGCCGGGTCGTGTCCCTCGTCCCCAGCGACACCCTCTCCGTCGCTCGCCTTTTTGCCTCGGATCGCCTGGTCGGTCGCACCGACTACTGCGTGGAGCCGCCTGAGCTCGCCTCCCACATCCCCCCCCTCGGTGGCCCCAAGAACCCTCGCCTCCAGGATATCCTTGACCTGCGCCCGGATCTCGTGCTCGCCAACCAGGAGGAGAACACCCGGGGGGAGGTGCTCCGGCTGATCGAGGCGGGGGTGAACGTCTACGTCTCCTTCCCGCGGCGGGCCGCGGACGGCCTCGCCCACCTGGCGACGCTGGCCCGCCTCCTCGGGCAATCGACCCACCCCGGGGCCCGGGAGCTGATCCGCCAGGGGTACCACCTGCTCCGCCAGCTCGAGACCGACCGCTTGGCCCTGGCTCCTTTCCGGGTCTTCTGCCCCATCTGGATGGACCCGCTAATGACCATCCACGGCGACACCTTCCTCTCCGATACCCTCGACCTGCTGGGCGCCTCCAACGTCTTCTCCGACCGTCCCCGGCGCTACCCCCTCGCCGCCGACCTGGGCCAGGCTCCCCCCGCCTCCCCGGAGAAGACCGCTGGCCGCGACACCCGCTACCCCCGCATCACCCCCGAGGAGCTGATCGCCCGCGACCCGGACGTGATCTTGCTCCCGGACGAGCCCCACCCCTTCTCCGACCAGGACGCGCGCTTCTTCCGTTCCCTGCCGCTGCGCGCCGCGCGCCGCGACCTGATCCTCCCCTGCCCTGGCCGCGACCTCTGCTGGTACGGCGCCCAGCAGCTCGACGGCCTCCCCCGGATGAAGAAGTTTATGGACGCGTTGCGCGCAAGGCTTGCGGCATCCAACCCTCCCAGCGCATGAACCTCTGGCTCCGCTTCGCCCTCTTCCTCGCGGTGGGTAGCTCCCTCATCGGGGGCTGGCACTACTACCTCTGGGCGCGGCTGGTGCGGGACACCGGGCTCGGCTCCCCCTGGCGCGAAGGCGCCACGGCGCTGCTGGTGCTGCTGGCGGTGGCGATGCCCCTGGGCATGGCTCTGGGTCGCTCCATACCCCCCGGGATGGGTCGCCCGCTTTTCCTGGCGATGTTCACCTGGATGGGTCTGGCGTTCCTGCTGTTTTTCCTGCTGCTGCTGGGGGATGTGGCGGGGCTGGTGGTGGGGGTGGTGGATCGGGCCCGCGGGCTCGATCCGTCGGATCCGGAGCGGCGGGCGGCGCTGGCCAGGCTGGCGGGCGGCGGGGCGGCGCTGCT
>CAZSDX010000410.1:0-6723 GCA_964605685.1 uncultured Polyangiaceae bacterium | reverse complement strand
TCGGAGGCGGGCAGCGGCGGTTCGGATGCAGGGGCGGGCGGCGCGGGAGCCGGCGGGAGCGGGGCCTGCAGCGAGACCCAGGCGGACTGCGACGGGATCCCCGGGAACGGCTGCGAGACCAACCTGAAGACGGACGCGCTCCACTGCGGGGCCTGCGGCAAGAGCTGCCCCAGCGGCGTGAATTCCGTCGGTGTATGCGTCCAGGGGGAGTGCGCGCTGGCCTGCAACACGGGCTTCGCGAGCTGCGACGGCGACCTGAGCAACGGCTGCGAGACCAACACCAACACGAGCGTCGATCACTGCGGCTTCTGCGGGAACGGCTGCACCCAGGGGGGGGATGCCCCGGCGATTTGCCTGGGCGGTCAGTGCACGCTCCAGTGCGCGGGAGCGCTCCGGGATTGCAACCTGGTGGCTTCCGACGGCTGCGAGGTCGACACCAGCAACGACTCGAAGAACTGCGGGGCCTGCGGCAACGTCTGCGAGGGCGGTGGCGAGTGCCTCCAGGGGACCTGCGAGTGCGCCGGGACCAGCGCCGAGGCCAAGGCGGTGCAGCTGGCCATGCTGGTGATGCTCGACAAGTCGGGTTCGATGCTCGACACCACGCCCAACGGGGAGACTCGCTGGGAGATGGTCAAGCAAGCGCTCAACCAGTTCTTCGCCAGCGCCGAGGCCGTCGGGATCAAGGTCGCCTTGAGCTACTTCCCAGTGGAGGATGCCGCAGGGACGGCTTGCACGACCAACTACTACTACAGCCCCTCGGTTCCCATGGGGGCGCTGCCGGGAGCTGCCAACGCCCAGGTCAATGCGCTCTCGTCCTCCATGGCCAGCACCAACCCCTCCGGTGGGACTCCCACCCAGGTCGCCCTCGGTGCCGCGGTCCAGTACGCCGCCGACTGGAAGCTCGTCTTCCCCGCCGACAAGACCATCGTGCTGCTCGCCACCGACGGACAGCCCGGCGACGGCTGCGGCGCGACCCTGGACAACTCCACCGAAGCGGCGTCCCTCGGCTTCAACAGCGACCCCTCCATCGCCACCTACGTCATCGGCGTCGGTCCTCTCGTCTCCAACCTCGACTCGATCGCCAGCGCGGGCGGAACCGACAAGGCGTTCCTCGTCAACGACGGCAACACCTCTGCCTTCCTCGAAGCCCTCAAGCAGATCAAACAGCAGGCGGTCGCCTGCGAATACGCCCTCCCCGTGCCTCCAGGCGGCACCAGCCTCAACCTCAACAAGGTCAACTTCGAGTACACCCCGGGCGGAGGCCAGACCGAGGTCCTCAGCAACACCTTGGACCTGGCCTCCTGCGACCCGGTCAAGGGCGGCTGGTACTACGACGATCCCATCCAGCCCACCAAGCTCCTCCTCTGCCCGGCCTCTTGCTCCACCATCCAGGCGGACCTCGGCGCCAAGGTCAACGTCCTCCTCGGCTGCGACACCATCAAGGAGTGATCTGAACGGCTTGTCCCTCTTCCTCCTGTCGGGTGATTTGTGCTGCAATGACGCGCACGCCACCATGAACGAACTCCAGTCTTCCTCCTCCGACGGTCAACCCCTCGTCGACCCACGCGCCGTCGAACAACTCATCCTCGATAGCCCCCCCGACCTCCCTGTCAGCCAGCTCGTCGAGCTGGCCAAAACCAAGGGGGTGGACCTGGATGTCCTCCAGGTCCATCGCATCCGGGATCGGGAACGAAAGCGCACCGCCCGACTCTCCGCCCAGACCGCCCCCGACGAGGACAACGGGGACGAGGGCGAGGAGGAGGAAGGCGAGGACGACGAGAGCGACGAGGACGAAGGCGACGAGACGCCGGAGAGCAACGGAGCGTCCGCTGGTTCGCCCGGACAGGGGGAGGCGGGGGACGGCTCCTCCCCGAAGCGCCGCGGGCGCAAGCCCGGCGGCCCCGAGACCAGGCCCGGCTTCGTTCGCTCCCTTCCCCTCGACACGCCCGTCGAGGAGGTCATCCGCCTCGGCCGCGAGCGGTACGGCCACGAGCTGGACGAGAAATACATCAACGCGATCCGCTCCAAGCTCAACCCCAACAGGCGCCGTCGCCAGAGCAAGAAGAGCAAGGAGACGGCTGCGGCGCCACCTGCTGCGGTGACGCCACCGGCTGTGGTCGAGGCGGCGCCACCTGCTGCGGTGACGCCACCGGCTGTGGTCGAGGCGGCGCCACCTGCTGCGGTGACGCCACCGGCTGTGGTAGCGGCCGCGTCACCACAACCGGTGGCGGTGTTCCGGGAGGCGGCGGGGGTGGACGTGAGGGACGTGGAGGAGGAGTTCGCGCGGCTGGTGGTGGAGATCGGCCTGGTGCGGGCGGAGCAGCTCCTCGGGCGCGTCAAGGACAGGCTCGCCCAGCTGGTGCGGAGCTTAGCGGTTCTGCTCCAGGTAGCGCCGGAGGCCGCCGCTGACCTCGACGAGGTTGGGTCGGATCTTTCCGCCGAGGAGCTCCTCCGCGGTCTTCGCCACGGACGAGGCCAGCAGCCTCGGGACTCCCTTGAGGCGATCCGGAGCGATGGCGAGGTTGCCCCGGATCTGGAGCACGGTCTCCTCGCCGTCCTCCAGGAAGCGGTTGAGGCCCTGGCACTGGACCGCCTCGGTGAAGACGTGGGCCTCGACGCGCCAGGAGCAGGTCCAGGCGGACTGATCCCAGCGGGCGTGGTCGGTCCAGGAGAGCATGGCCTCGGAGAGGAACGCCCGGGCCGCCGCCGGGATCTCTCCGCCTCCGTGCCAGATGTTGACCAGCTCGGTGACGGGGGGATCCTCCTTGCGGGAGCGGACCTCGATGGCACGCACGTTGGGCAGGAACGCCACCAGCTCGGGGAGCCGGTCGCGGTACGCCTCGAAGACCACGGCGCGCGGGAAGGGGAGTCGAGCGTCGGCGGACAGATCCATGGCAGGATCGTACACGAGGAGAGCCGATGACACGCCCGGAATCCCTGGAGAGGCTGCGGCAGCTCGCCGCCAAGGTCGACGCGTTCTTCGCCTGGGTCGAGGCCCGCCACGGGGCGGCTAATGCTCGGAGAAGTTACAGAAATCGAGAGGTGGGGGCGGTACGGTTCCCTGGGGGCTACAATCCTTCGCTGGAACACATCCCGTCTTAAGGTACGAGAGGTGTTGCATGATGTAGTTGCATTGTCCGATGTGTTGTGTCTCGTTGCAGCCACGGATGCAGTGGATGAAGCAGCACGATTCTCCCTCGGGACACCCGTTTTGGACGCACTCTTTATTGCATATTCTATCATCTTTGAGAGCGGGGCTGTTGGCGCAGGATTTCAGGTCTTCGTTTCCGATCAACTGCCCTCCCGCCCCCGCCGAGGAACCTCCGTTGCCACCCTGACCCGACATCCCTGCGGCCCCACCTTCCGACGCGCCACTGACCCCTGCGTTTCCGGCGGCGCTGCTGCCCGCATCGGAACCGCCTGCATCGCTCCCGGAAGTCCCCGCCGAGGCCCCGCCTCCCTGAATTGTCCCGGTGGATGATTCTTGGGGGCGACCACACTGCGCCAGGCAGAACAGCACCGCAAAAAGCCACCATCCTTTCCGCGCGCTCACCACACCACCTCCCTCACCTTCACGAGATCTCTGGTTTGAGGGATACCTACCGCAGGATTTGCCTCTTGCCAGGGAACAAGGAAATGCAACTCGCTCAGGTTTGCTGGCCTCGTAAAAAACGCACCGTAGGCATAGTCACCAACGAAGTCGTCGCATTTCTTCTGCAATCCTGGTCCAGCACTCCGGCATCTACCCGGTAGATTCCCACAATCAGCATCACTGGAGCAAGGGTTCCCGGCCCAGGCTGTGGATGGGACGTACCCGGGGGTCAGGTAGATGTAATCTGTCGCGCTGGATGTCCCGTAGAATCCAATCGCCATGGGACGCAGGTTCAAGGCGCCCACAGAGATCAGCGGCTTTGCGATGAACTTCAACAGCGCCGGATCGGGCCGTGTATCGCCCACGGGGGGAGTGTATTCCAGGTAATCTGGCTCGATGAAATGGGCAAAATAAGCGATGGACCCGAGATCCTCCCCGATTTTTTTCAGGTTCAGCATGGAGACTCGGCAATCCTCTCCGCTGCACCTCCCCTGGTTCCGGAGCGGAACGGTTGCCTGCACCACGTAGATTTGCTCGAAATTTTCGTTGGCGTGAGGATAAGCAAGGCGCACCCTGGCGTAGCTCCCATCGGAGGGAGCGCGTGACAAGGAGACTCCCGGGACAATGTTTCTGGAAAAAGTTGTATCCAGGCCACTCTCGGGATCAACCCCAATCGAGAGGTCAACCGGAGTATTGGGGCTTTCCCGGAAGAAGACGCTGGCGTCCCCGACAGGTTCGAAGGTGGAGCCGATGCGGTACCAGTAGAGTCGTGGATAGGATTTCCGCTGGCCATTTCCGAGGATATCTTCCTGGGTTTGTCCAGTGGTGAAGAGGTAGACTTCGCTTCCGGCCTTGACGGAGGTCATCACCATCGGAGCCTGTACCCCTGGTACCCGGTCGACGATACGCCAGGAATCCCCATCATCCTCGGACATGAGGAGCACCGTGATCGCATCCTCACCGAAATTGTTTTTGGTCTTATCAGGGATAGCAACCCATGCAGTAATGAATACCTTTCCGGTATAAGGATCTGCGTAAATTTCGCTTCGATCAATCCCATAAAAACTACCTTGTTTGTTTCGCAATTTGAGCACAGTGGTTTTCCCGCCCAAAGGAGTGAGCAGGAATGGGACAGGGACCTCGAAGTCGTAGGGAGTGGTAACATCACTGGGCAATCCGTCGATATCGATGAATCTGCTTGTCCAGGTGTTCCCACAGTCGTCTGTGCTGCGGAGCATGATACCGACATGTTGGACCACGTTGTCGCAGCGCGCAGAGACCCATGTACTCGTGGTGTTGTTCCAAATTGGTTGAGGATAAGGGGGAGCGAGGAATTTCCCGTGGCTCATGGCGTGAAGGACACGGCCTGTCTTGGTTCTCGCCAGGACGGCATCGTTGTACCGAAGATCCACAGGAAACGCGGGAATAAGTGGAGCTGTAGGGGGTGGCGTTCCGCACGGTTCGTTGGCCTCAGGGGCCACAGTCGTCATGGAAAACTGGTCCGGCAAGAGAGCCCCTGTGATCATGTTTCCTGTTGGACAAGCCCCCGCCAAAGGACAATCCAGGGCCGCAATCTTCAACTGGGTCGGTCCTATTTCGCTGACAAGGAGCCTCCCCCCGAAGCAGGCCGTGTTGGTTTGCGGTGGGATAACCAAGGTCGCGATCTCGGTGAACTCCCCCTTGTCGAGTCCGCTGAAGCGCCGGATGTTGCCGGTGGTGGTCGGGGAGGGCGGTGTGGGGTTGCAGGACAACCACCCGAGAGACAGGAGGAGTGTTGTTTTTTGATGCAATTCATATGTGTCATGTTGATTCTGTTTTGACATCCCTGTCAAGGGCCTTGTGTCCCGACGCGCATGTTCCGGTGCCGGCGCCGGGGTTCGCAGCGTATCTGTGCATCCGGACCTGGCCGTCTCGTCGCTGGGAGCCATGGCAAGATCGTACACGAGGAGGCCCGATGACACGCCCCGAATCCCTGGAGAGGCTGCGGCAGCTCGCTGCCAAGGTCGACGCGTTCTTCGCCCGGGTCGAGGCCCGCCACGGGGCGGCGATGGAGTGCCGCTCCGGCTGCCATGACTGCTGCCTCCCGGGGCTCTCCTGCACGGGGGTGGAGGCGCGGGCGCTGCGGGAGGCGCTCCGTGCGCTCCCGGCGGAGGCGCGGGCGAGGCTCCGGGCGAGGGCCGCGGCGCCGCCAGCGGATCGGTGCGTGCTTCTGGACGAGCGCGGGCGCTGCGTGGCGTACGAGGCGAGGCCGATGATCTGCCGGTCCCACGGGGTCCCGGTGCGGGTCCGGGACCGTCGCGGGCTCCCGGTGCTGGATGCTTGCCCGAAGAACTTCCGCGACGGAGGCCCGGAGGCGCTCCCGCCGTCGGACACCCTCGATCAGGAGACGCTCTCGGCGATGCTGCTGGCGATCGACGCCCTCGACGCCCGGGAAGAAGGGCGGGCGCCCGGGGTCCGGGTGGCGCTGGTCGAGCTGGCGGCGCAGGAGGCCGGGCCCCCGGGGGTGCAGGAGCAGGGCGGCCCATGGCCAGCCTGATCCTTCTGCTGCTCTGCTTCGCGCTGGGGGCAGGGGCGCGGCGCTGGGGTGGCCTTCCGCCCGACAGCCACCGCGCCCTGAACCTTTGGGTGGTCCACGTATCGCTGCCGGCGCTGGTGCTCCGGTCGGTGCGGGGGGCGACGCTGCGGCCCGCGATGCTGCTGGGGGCCGCGGCGCTGTGGGTCGTGTTCCTGCTGGCCGTGGCCGTGTCAAAGATGACCCAGCGGAGCGGGCTGCTGAGCGCAAGGGAGGCGGGAGGGATGGCGCTGGCGGTGGGGCTGGGGAACACGGCCTTCGTGGGGCTGCCGCTGATCGAGGCGCTGGGGGGGGCGGAGGCGGTGGCGGTGGCGGCGGTGATCGATCAGCTTGGGTCCTTCGTGGCGCTGTCGTTTCTTGCGGTGCCCTTCGCGGTGGCGCAGGCGGGGGAGAAGCTGTCGCCGGGGGCGCACCTGGGGAGGCTGGTGAGGTTTCCGCCGATGGTGGCGCTGGTGGCGGCGCTGCTGCTGCGCGGGGTGGCCTTCCCGGCGGCGGTGGAGGCGGTGATCGGGCGGCTGGCGGACATGCTGAGCCCGCTGGCGCTGGCGAGCGTGGGGTG
>CAZSDX010000409.1:0-6761 GCA_964605685.1 uncultured Polyangiaceae bacterium | reverse complement strand
CCTGGCCGGCGTCACCGCCTTGCCCTGCATCGCCGCCCGTGCCTGCGTCGCCTCCGGTACCCGAATCCCCGCCGGCGCCCGCGCCTGCTGCGCCCCCGGTGCTACCACCGCTGCCGCCACTCCCGCCGCTGCCGCCCGTGCCGCTGGTACCTCCCGTACCCCCAGAACCACCCATGGGTTTTCCGGCAGAGCCGCCCGAACCCCCGCCAGCGCCGGCCTGCCCGGCCGCTCCGCCCGCGGTGGACGTGTTGGTGGGGCTCGTATCTTCGTCTCCCCCACACCCGATCGCCAGCAACGACATCGAGCCAGCGAGGACCAGGGCGGGAAGCAAGTGCAAGGGGAGGTTGGTTCCGCGAGGAGTAAGCTTGCGTTTCATCTGGATGAACCTTTCTTCAGGGGTGGGTGTGTTCTACCCTCAAAGGAAAAATGGTATCGCTTTGTGAGGCGCAGGGAAGCAGATTATGCGCCTGGGATGCTGTGACAAAATAAGACCTAACCACCGCGACGACCCCTCCATGGGCCACGGAAAAACAACCACGATCACCGGAGGAGCCCGTCGCACGGCGCCCGGGGTGGGACTGCTCCTCGGTGGGATGTTCGCGACCTCGTGGTCGTGCCGGGGAGGAGAGCGCCCTCCGCCGCCGGACCCATCCGTTCGCTGCGGAGCGGTGAGGTTGTCGCTGGGCACAGGTGGCAACCAGGAGGCAGAGCTACAGGTGCTCGACGCGGCGCAGGGGCGGGGAAAGTTCCGGTTTCGAGGGGCCCGTGGTGCGCTCGTCGGGAAACCCGGAGGAGAGCCGGGAAGGCTCGCGGCGCAGACCCCGGAGGGCGATGCGGGGACGCTGGCGCTGCGCTGCGAGGGCGAGAGGGCCGTGGTCCGGTGGGAAGGCGCCCCCGTGGCGGGGCTGCACCTGGCAGCGGCAGCCCCGCCGACGTGGATCTTCGTCCCCGGCGGCGCGCCTCAAGGAGGCGAGCGGGATGCCCCCTTCGCGGTGGTCGCCTGGGGCGCGGAGGCCGTGACGCTGGAGGCGCCGCGCTACGCATGGCGCGGCTACCCTTGGCGCTTCGAGGCGGCGCTGTCCGGGGAGGTATCCCTGCGCTTCGGCGGCGCGGCGAGCGCGGTGAGGGAGGCGCTGCTCCGGGCGGGCAAAGCCCCGGCAAAGACGCGCGGGATCGTGGAGGCGCCCGGCGACCCGGCGGGCCTAGTGGTGATGGGGCTGGATGAAGAGGGTCGCATGGCCGGGGCGACGGTGGCGGGCGCCGGAGGATCCTTCGAGCTGGCGGGGGAAGCGGCGGTGGTGTTCACGAGCGCCGGAGGGACACCAACAGGGGCCACGAGGAAGGCCGAGGACGGGGTGAGGCTCCCGGGGCCGGAGGTTGGGGCGTTGCGGGTGCGCGTGGTGGAGCACGACCGTGGAGAGGCGCTGCCGGCGAGGGTGGTGATCCACGGGATCGAGGGGAAGGGAGGGAGCCCGGGGGGGCGAGAGCCCAACCTGGGGCCGCCGCACCGTGCGAGCGGCGCGGGGCCGCTGCTGGATACGGAGGACGGGCAGGCGCGGGTGCTGCTGCCGCGGGGGACGTTCCGGGTGCTGGCGACCCGGGGGCCGGAGTACACCGTGGACTTCCGGGAAGTGGAGGTGACCCCCGGGAGCGAGGCGGAGGCGGAGCTACGGCTGCGGCGGGTGGTGGACACGCCAGGGTGGGCGGGCTGCGATCTGCACGTGCATGCCCGGGGGAGCTTCGACTCGCTGGTCTCCATCGACGATCGGGTGAGGTCGCTGATGGCGGCGGGGGTGGATTTCGCGGCGGCGAGCGAGCACAACCGGACCGGCTCCTACGACCTGTCGACGGTGGCCGGCCAGGGGAGGTGGCTGACGTGGATCCCGTCGGTGGAGGTGACCACGGTGGATCCGCCGCGAGGACACTTCAACGTGCTGCCCTACGAGCAGGCAGAGGCGCCGCGCTACGACCACACCTCGCTCCAGGCGCTGCTGGCGTTCGTGGCGAGGAAGAGCCCCGGCTCGCTGGTGCAGGTGAACCACCCCCGGATGGGCAAGCTGGGGCACTTCAACGCGCTGAGGCTGGATCCGGAGACCCGGCGCGGCCTCGCGCAGCTGGCCAAGGGCTTCGAACTGCTGGAGATCTACAGCGGCTTCGACCTGGCGGACGACAGGAAGAACGAGGAGCTGCTCGGGGAGTGGATGCGCCTCTTCGAGCGAGGACGCGACCACTGGGCCACCGGGAATTCCGACAGCCACGGCGTCCAGTACGTGGGGGTTGGCTACCCGAGGACCTACGCGGCGGTGGCGCAAGACCACGACGGCGGGGAGGGGGCGCCGCTGGACGTGGCGGGGCTTCTGGCGGGGCTGCGCCGGGGGAGGATCGTGGTGAGCAGCGGCCCCTTCGTGGAGGTGACCCAGGAGGGGCGCGGGCCCGGGGAGGCGCTGGCGGTGGAGGGCGGCAAGGCGAGGGTGCGGGTGAAGGTGCGGGCGGCGCCGTGGGTGGACGCGGCGGAGGTGGAGGTGTTCGTGGGAGGGAAGAGCGCGCTGCGGCGGGAGCTGCCGGAGGGGCCCGCGAAGAGGGCGGGGAGCCCCGAGGGGAGCCTGGAGGACGGGCGGCGGGCGGCGGTGCGGCTGGACGAGGAGCTGGAGGTGCCGGTGGAGCCGGGGGCCCGGGGGCTGGTGGTGGTGGTCCGGGGGCGCCGCAAGGTGGGGGAGATCCTCCCGTTCATGGACTGGGCGCCGCGAGCGATCGTCAACCCGATGCGGATAGAAGCGCGCTAACCTTGGATCGGGAGCGCAATGGAAGAACAGGACACCTTTGAGGAACAAAACTTCGGCCGTTATCGACTGCTGTCGAAGCTGGGCGAAGGAGGCATGGCCGAGGTTTTCAAGGCCAAGAGCTTCGGGGTGGAGGGGTTCGAGAAGATCGTCGTCATCAAGCGCATCCTCCCCCGGCTGGCCCGGTACAAATCCTTCGTCGACATGTTCATCCGGGAGGCGAAGGTGGTCGTTCGACTCTCCCACGCCAACGTGGTCCAGGTGTTCGACCTGGGCCGCGTCGACGGCGCCCCGGACGAACCGCCGTCCTACTACATGGCCATGGAGTACGTCGCCGGGATGGACCTGGCGACGCTGCTGGAGCGGTGCAAGACCACCGGGATCCGGCCTCCCCCGGGGCTCGCGATCCACGTCGCCGCGGAGGTGGCCAAGGGGCTCGACCACGCCCACCGCCGCCGCGACGAGCACAACCAGCCCCTCGGGCTCGTCCACCGGGACGTCAGCCCCCAGAACATCCTGCTGTCCTGGGAGGGCGAGGTGAAGGTCACCGACTTCGGCATCGCCAAGGCCCGCGACTCCCTGGAAGACTCCGCCGAGGACTCCCGGGTCCGGGTCATCAAGGGGAAATACTCCTACATGTCCCCGGAGCAGGCCCGCGGCGACGACCTCGACCAGCGCTCCGACCTCTTCTCGCTGGGCACGGTGCTCTACGAGGTGCTCTCCGGCTCCAACCCGTTCCGCGCCGCCGAGCCCCTGGAGACCCTGCGCCGCGTCCGGGAGGCCGAATTTCCCCCCCTCTCCCTGGTCTCTCCCGACCTCTCCCCCGAGCTGACCGCGCTCATCGCCCGGGTCATGGCCCCCTCCCCGGACGACCGCTTCGAGGACGCGGCTCGCCTCCACGAGGCCCTGCTCTCCCACGCCTACCAGACCAACACACGCTTCGGCTCTTCCGACCTGGCCGCCTTCCTCCAGCGGCTCCGGGCGGCCCCCGCAGCCCACCAGAGCCCCCACCAGGAGGTCACCCCGGTCCACGTCCGCACCCCGTCTCCCAGCCTGATCAGCGATGAGCAGGTCGAGCTGGGGGGGGAGGTCGCCCAGCTCCGGGAGGTCACCGTGCTGTGCCTGGTGGCGCGGCGCACGGGTGGGGGTATTTTTGACACCATCCCGGGGGACATCCTGGAGAGGGCCACGGCGGCCTGCCAGCGGGCAGGAGGGCGGCTGCTCTCGCAGGCGGAGCCCTCCGAGATGCTGGTGATCTTCGGTCTGGACGTGGTCGACCCGAGGGACACCGAGTACGCGATCCGGGCGGCGCTGGCGGTGCTGAGGGGGGATGACTCGCGTGTGCAGCCGGGGGTGGGGCTCGTGGTGGGGCGCGTCCCGGTGAACGGCGCGGGGGAGCCGCAGCTGGAGGAGGCCGGGGGGTTGCTCTCGGAGGCGAGGGCGCTGGCGGCGGCGTCCGCCGGGAGGCTGCTGCTTTCGCGGGGCGCCGCGCGGCTGGTGAGGGGCCTGTTCGTGCTGGAGGAGCGGGGGGAAGGTTTTCTGGTGGAGGGGCAGCGGCCGGCGCAGGAGGCCTACGGGAAATTTCTGGGGCGCCGGGCGGAGCTGGCGAGGCTGGGGACGATCCTGGGGCATGCGTCCCGGAGGCAGCTCCAGGTGGTGACGATCACCGGGGCCGCGGGGATCGGGAAGACCCGGATGCTCCACGAGATCGACCGGCGTCTGCGGCGAGGGAACTTCAACGTGGGGGTCTACGTGGCGCCCTGCTCGCCCCGGGGCCGGGAGGCACCGCTGTCCGGCGTCACCGCGATGCTCCAGGTGCTCTGCGGGGTCCAGGACGGGGACGGCCCGGAGAAGATCCGGCCGGTGGCGCAGAGCCTGAGGGCGCTGGGGCTGCTGGACGACGAGGTGGACACGGTGCTGAGCCAGCTCGGCGTCCCGGAGCTGCGCCCCGAGGGCCCGCAGACGCTGCGGAGCGCCTTCCTCAAGACGATCCACAGCCTCGCCGAGGACCGGGTCCACCTCTTCGCCTGGGACAACGCCCAGTGGCTCGACGAGGCCTCGGCGGCGCTGCTCTCCTCCTCGCTCCGGCGGCTCGCCGCGGCCCGGATCGCCCTGGTCTTCGCCGGCCGCGAGGGGCTGGATGGCCTGCTCCAGGGGGCCCGCAGCCCGGAGGCTTTCCTGCTGGAGGAGCTCCCCGAGGACGAGGCGCTCCAGCTCATCGCCGCGCGCCTCGGCGCCTCGACGATCCCCGCGCCGCTGATCGACTTCTGCCTGCGGCGCGCCGGGGGCCACCCGCTCTTTCTGGAGGAGATCCTGAGGGACCTCGTGGACAGCGGCGCCGTCGTCGTCGACCAGGGGGCGGTGGTCCACCTGGACCTGGACCAGGAGCCGAAGGTGCCCAGGCCGCTCCGGGCGCTGATGGCAGGCCGCGTGGAGCGGCTCCCCTCCCACGAGCAGCTCCTCCTCCAGGCCGCCGCGGTGCTCGGCGAGGTCTTCGAGAGCAACATCGCCGTGGCGATGATCAACCCGGCGGAAGGTCCCCAGGCCCTCCAGGACCTGGAGCACCGGGAGCTGCTCCGCGGGTCCAGCGGCGACACCTTCGCCTTCGCGTCCCCGCTGCTCCGCGACGTGGTGCTGGAGGCGATCCCGGAGGACACCCGGCGCCAGCTCCACGCCCGGGCGGCGACCTCCCTGGAGCGGGCAGGCGCCCCGCTGGAGCGGGTGGCCGAGCACTTCCAGGAGGCCGGGAGGTACCACGATGCGGGCGTGCTGTGGGCGCGCTCCTGCAAGGAGCGGGCGCTGGCCCGGCAATTCGACGCGGCCGTGAGCGATGGGCTCCGGGCCCTGGCGCTCCTCGACCTGGAAGGCTTCGGGGTGGCGGAGACCCTCTCGCTCCTCCGGGCCCTGGCCTCGGCGCTGGACAGGGTCAGGATCGCCCCGGACGCGCCCCCGCTGCTGCTCTCCGCGCTGGAGCGCCTGCGGCCGCAGCTATCCCCCCTCGACGAGGTGGAGGCTCGCATCGAGGTGAGCCGGGCCCTGGGGGCCCTCTCTTGCTTCGACGAGTCGCTGGCTTCCCTGGCGGGGGCGCCGACGGAAGGACTCCCCGGGGAGCTCCACCAGAAGCTCCGCCTGGCGACCACCGAGATCCACTTCCGGCGCGGGGATTTTCGCCGCTGCAGGGAGGTCATGAGCGACCTGGATCTGGACACCATCCCCCCCAGCCAGGCCCAGCGCGCGGTGCTGATCAAGGCCCAGACCCACGCGATCTCGGGGGAGCGGGACCGGGCCCTGGCGCTGCTGTCGCGGCTGCCTCCGACGGAGGAGCTGGCCCAGGAGGCGCAGCTCGAGAAGCTCCGGGCGCTGACCCACTTCTTCGCCCGCGATTTCGAGGCCTCCGCTGCGGCGAGCACCCGGGGGGCCGAGCTGGCGCGCCGCAGCGGTCTTCCCTTCGAGACGGCGCTCCACCTGCACAACCTCGGGGATGTGCTCCTGCACCTGGGCGACTACCCCCGGGCCTACGCGGCGCTCCAGCAGTCCCTGGCGCTGTGCGAGCAGCACCACGCCGACCGCCTCGCGCAGCAGAACCGCATGTACATTGGTTACCTCGACGCCCGGCAGGGCCTCCCCGGAGGCGAGGCGCTGCTCCGGGACGCCATCGAGCAGGCCCGGGGGCAGGGCTACCTCTGGGACGTGCTCAACGGCCGCTACCTGCTGGCCCGGCTCCTGGAGGACATGGGGCTTCCCCGGGCGGCGGCCATCGAGTTCGACGCCTGCCGCGCCCTCGCCCACGAGAGCCAGAACGCGCTCATCGAGGACGAGTGTCTCCGCGCTGCCGAGCGCATCGCCCGGGTGACCGCCGCTGGCTGAGCGGTTCCCGCGCTCTCCAGCGCCGAACCGGTAGCGTGGTCCTGCATCCTCAATTCTCGATCACCGAGTCGGTGACGGTGACGGGGGTCTCGGGGTGGTGGGAGAGCTGCGGGT
>CAZSDX010000408.1:0-6772 GCA_964605685.1 uncultured Polyangiaceae bacterium | reverse complement strand
CATGCGGTTCAGCGATCTGGCATCGCCGGTGATGCGCGCCGCCCTGACCTGCGTCGCCCGCTGCGCCCGCCAGCCCGCCCGAGCCCGCGTCGCCGCCGGCCCCCGCGTCGCCGCCCTCGCCGAAGGAGCCCGTATCGCCGGAGGAGCCCGCGTCGCCGCTCTGTCCGGAGCCTCCGGATGCGCTGGCGCCCGCCGAGGAGAGGTCTCGCCGGCGGAAGCCGTCGAAGTCGTAGGACTCGGAGAGCATGCAGCCGCCGAGCGACAAGGAGAGGAGGAACCCGGACCAGCCACGCATTTCAGAACCGTCCTTGCACCCAGACACCGGAGAGCTCCCTGGAGAACGAGAGCCCCGGCTGGACCGAGGGCTCGCGGGGAGCCGAGAGGAAGAGGTAAGCGCCTGCGCCGGTCCCCAGGGCGCCGACGATCCAGAGGGCGAGGTTCACCGGAGCGAGGTTTTTTCCTGACTCGGCGGCGTCGAGCCCCTTCGAGGAAGAGCAGAGGCGGGCCGAGCGATCGCAGTCCTGCTCGACGGTCTTCTTGTGTCCCTGAAGGATCACCCCGGTGACCCCGGCGCCGATCAGCGCGGCCACCCCGACGCCGCCGACGATCATCCCGGTGGGCCGGCGCCAAGAGCCCGCCGGAGAGGCCCCCTGAGCGGAGGGAACCGGGACGCCCGGGGGAGGTTCCGCGCTCGACGCCGGCAAGGCGGAGGCGGAGGCAGAAGCAAGAGGCGCAGGCTCGCTGCCGTCGGACTCGCCGCTCTCCAGCTCGACGGTCCTGGACTCTCCTTCCTGGATGGTGATCGTGTAGAGCCGATCCAGGCGCCGCGGGGAGCGAACAACGATCCGGTGCTCCCCCGGGTCCGCGGGGAGCGCGACGCCGAGGCTCGCAGAGCGGAGCTCGACGCCATCGCGGAACACCACCGTGTCCGGCGGGATCCCCTCGCGAAGCCAGAGGTTCAGCCTGGGGACGCGCCCGTTCAGCTCCTCGATCTTCTTGCGAGCCACGGAGAAGCGAGGGTCCGCGAGGCGCTTGCTCGCCGTCAGCAGGTCGATGAAGGCTTGCCAGCGCAGCAGCGCCGAGGCCAGCTTCCCCTGTTTTTCCTCGCACTCGGCCAGGTTGTAGAGGGTGCCCGCCATCGGATCGAGGCGAAAGCTCTCCGCCAGCTTGGGGCAGGCCTCCGCGTACTTTTTCTGGCCGAGCAGCGCCCTCGCCTCACGGAACAGCGCGTCTGCAGCCACCGGGTCGCGGGGCTCCGCCACCGCCGTTTCGGAGCACAACCCCCCCAGAGCACACCCCAGAACAAGAAAGCGACGCACCCAGACACCTTGCCCTACACGACCGCAAGATACCAGACCTCTCGCCTCCGGATCAGTTGCGGTACGCCCCCAGGTCGTCTCCTCCGGGAGGCTCCGCGGGCTTGCTGGGGGCGGCGGGGCGCGCAGGATTCGCGCGAGGGGCGGCGGGCGTCCTGGGGGCGGCGCTGGCGCTGGTGCTGGGAGCGACCGAGGCCACCGGCACCGCCGACGGGATCGCGACGACCGAAGGGAGGTTCGCCGCCGAGGAGGGAGGGACGCTCGGGACGCTCACCTCAGTGGTCCGGGCGACCTCGACAGTAGTCCGCGGAGCGTCGTTCCTGTTCCAGAACAACCCTACCAGGCCCACCCCCAAGAGCGCCGCCACCACCAGCGGGAACCGGTGCCTGCGCGAGGCGGGCGAGGACAGCGGTGGATGGATGGAGGAGGTGGAGGGCGGCGTGATCCGGAGCGAGGGGAGAGGGGGCTCTTCCTGGTGACCCGAGCCTGCCGGGGTGGGGATCCCGGGCAAGGTCTCCGCGGACACCGACACGCGCGGCGTGCCGGTGCTCGGAGAGAGGCGATCCATGCCGGTGGGAGGCGTCCGGTGGGAGGACGGCGGCGGGTTGGAGCTGATGGGCTTGGGGAACGGGAGGGAGAGGCGCTCGTTGAGGCTGGCCTCCAGCTCCTCGTTGAGGTTGGCGAGGGAGGCGCGCAGCATCGGGGAGGCGTAGCCCTCCGGGGAAGGGAACGGCGGGATCTCCACGCCGATCTCCTTCGCTGCCGCCAGGAGCGCCTTCCTCATCTCGCCGGCGGTCTGCCAGCGGCGGGCGCGGTCGTGCTGGAGCGCCCGGTGGATGACCTCCGCGATGGGCTCGGGGATCGCGGGGACCAGCGAGCGGATCGGCCTGGGCTCCGCCTCGACGAGTTGCGCCACGAACTCGGATACGGAGCTGGCCGCGTAGAGGAACTCGGTGGTCAACGCGAAGTAGAGCGTGGCGCCGACGGACCAGAGATCGCTCTGCCCGTCGACCTTGCCCCCCAGCCCTTGCGCCTGCTCCCTGGGCATGAAGGTCGGGGTGCCGACCGCGACGCCAGGGCGCGTCGTGGACATGCCACCGCCGCCGGTATCCAGCAGGTAGGCGATGCCGAAGTCGAGGAGTTTGACCCCGCCGGTGGAGGTCAAGAACACGTTCTCTGGCTTGATGTCCCGGTGGATCACCCCGCGGCTGTGGGTCAGCTCGAGCACGTCGAGCATCGCCACCCCGATGGCGAGCACATCGGGGAGCGCCAGGGGACGCCCCAGGCGGGTGAGGCGGGCATCGAGGTTCTCTCCCTCCAGGAACTCCATGACCATGTAGGGCAACCCGTCGTCGGTCACCCCGTCGTCCAGCACCGAGACCACCCCCGGGTGCTCGACCGCGTTGGCCAGGTACCCCTCCCGCAAGAAACGCTTCAGCACATCGCTGTGCACCATCAGCTCGGGGTGCAGCAGCTTGATCGCCACGCGCTTGCCGTTGCGATGCCGCGCCTCGTACACCACCCCCATCCCACCGGCCCCCAGGATGCTCTCCAGGCGCCATTTTCCGGAGAGCCAGGCGCCAAGCCGTTGTTGGGCGCGAGCGTGCTGAGAGAGAACATCGGGGTGGGGCATGGGGAGTACGTCTGTGTGGGATAAACCTATTCGTCCCTCACGAGAAGACCCCACGTTGGTCTCACCCGACCAAAGATCCTTCGCCTCGACACGTCGCGTCACTGCTGAGGGCAACCGACTCCGTTGACGACGGAACTGTTGTTGTCCTCCACGCACTCGTTGGAGCCGCCGCCCAGGCAGTCGAAACCGGCGTTATCGACGCAAGCGCGAAGCAAGCCGGAGCTCAGGTTGGCAGCGTTGCAGAGGACATCGATGCACTGGTTGGGGTTGAGCTCGCTGGGGGTGGAGGCGGGTCCGTTGACGCAGGAGATCTCGGCCTTGGTGGCCTCGTCGTAGAACCGGACAGGGATGCCGGAAGGGACCTTGAGGAGGCCCTTGTTGCAGACCTTGGCGGTGATCTGGGTGAAGGCGGGGCAGGTGGCGGTGCTGAAGGAGAGGGAGACGGAGAGGTCGGGGGCGGCGAGGGCGTCGTACTCGGGGAGGTTCTGGCGGAAGTTGTTCATCTTGCCGGAGACCGTGGAGGTGGTGGGCTCCAGCCAGTTGGGCTTCTCGTTGAGGGGGATGAGGCCCGCCTCGGTGATGTTGGTGAGGTGGTAGCTGTGCTGGTTCCAGATGCGGCGGGTGGCGACCCAGGAGTTGGTGGCGTCGCCCCAGACGCGGAGGCCGTGGCGGTTGGAGCTGACGTTGTTGGCGTCGTTCTCGACGAAGACGACGTCGGCCTTCCCGTCGTTGTCGGTGTCGACGACGATGGGCATCTCCAGGCGGGTGCGGGATTTGTTGGCCTTCTGGAAGAGGATGGCGCCGGTCTTGCCGTCGAAGATGCGGAAGTTCTGCTCGTCGTTGTAGATGACCTCCGCGTTGCCGTCGCCGTCGAAGTCGAAGACGCTGCTGCCGGTCACGCGGGAGGAGCAGTCGGCGTTGGGGACCTTCCAGCGGATGCCGACGTCGCTGCAACCGGCAGGCTTGGGGGTGGCGAAGCACTTGAGATCGGCGACGATGTAGAAGTTGGAGCCGGCGACGCCGATCTCGGGCTTCCCGTCGCCGTCGAAGTCGGCAATGGTGGGGGGGCCGCCCTCGTTCTTGGAGCAGCCGCTGACGGGGATGGCGATCTCGACGTTCTGTCCGTTGACCTTCACCGGGGTCCCATCGTGGTTGACGAGGAAGATGCGGCCCGCGCTGACGATGACCACCTCCGCCTGGTCGTCGTTGTCGAAGTTGCCTGCGGCGGTGAAGCCGTCGCAGATGCCGCTGGTGGCGGCGCAGTTGGTGGTGGTGGAGAGCTGGGTGACGCGGGCGTAGGTCCAGAGGACGGTGCCGTCGTGGCGGTAAGCGGTGTTGCCGGCCAGCACCTCCAGCTTGCCATCGAGGTCGATGTCGGCGACGGAGGAGACCGGGCCGAGGAAGCCGTTGACGCCGATGCCAGCGGTCCCGATCCACTTGAGGGCGCCGGTCTTGGCGTTGAGGACGACGCGGCCAGTGATGACCTCCGGGTCGCCGGCGCCGTCGAGGTTGGCCAGGGAGGGCGCGCTGCCGCCCCGGTGGTTGGTCCCCTTGGGGTGGCTCTGCTGGAGCCACTTGACCTTGCCGGTGTTACTGAGGGCGATGGTGCCTCCGCCGCTGAGGGTGGCCACCAGGTCCGGCACGCCGTCGCCGTCGATGTCGCCGGCGGCGATGTGCCCGGAGAAGTCGAACCAGAGGCCGCTCACCCCGGTCTGCGCCTGGATCTCGTTGGTGCCGACGGCCCAGTGCTGCTTCATGGTCCCGTTGGCGTTGCACTTGCCGGAGAGCACCCGCAGAACCCCCTTGCTGGTCTCCCCGGACACGTCCGGGTAGGAGATGAAGGCGATGTCGGGGATGTCGTTGGTGTCCACCTTCCCGTCGCCGTTGTCGTCGGTGAGGTTGAGGACCACCGGGGTCATGGTGCCGTCCTTGGCGGCGGGGTACAGCTCGCCGGAGCCGGGGCCGTTCCAGGCGCACTTCTGCACCGGGTTGAACTGACCGGGGGGCGGCGAGAAGTAGCAGCCGCTCCCCTGGGTGGGCCCGGCGTTCTCCGTGTTGTCGCAGGGGCCGAGGCACTGGGAGTCTTCGCTGTCGATCTTGCAGTCGCCGTCGTTGTCGATGCAGTCCCCGCAGGCGTACACCTTGCCGTTGCTGCAGGCCTTGACCTCGCAGAAGTTCCCACAGCCTCCCTTGGAGGCGCTGCAGGTCTGGCCGCAGGGGCACTTGCTGTTGTCCTCCTTGGAGACGCAGGCGTTGAGGACCGGGTCGCAGACCTCGTTGGTGCAGGCGATGTTGTCGGAGGGGCAGACGTGGGGCTTACCGGCCTTGCATCCGGTGGTCTTGTTCCCCGTGGCCGGGTCGCACACCTCGACCCCGTTGCAGAGCTGCCCGTCGTTGCAGAGGGAGTCGACCGGGATGTTCAGGCAGGTTCCCGAGGGCTCCTGGCAGACGTCGAGGGTACAGGTGATCTTGTCATCGCACACCACCGGCGTCCCCTTGGTGCAACCGAACTGGACATCGCAGACCTCCTGGCCGTCGCACTTCAGCCCGTTGTCGCAGAGGGTGTTGTTGGGGGCGTACTCGCAGTTCCCGGTCTGGGCGTTGCAGCTATCGATGGTGCAGGCCACGCCGTCGTCGCAGCTCTTTGGCGTCCCGGGCTTGCAGACGCCTTCGCAGATCTCCTTGCCGTTGCAGTCGTTCCCATCGTCGCACTGGGCGGCGTTGGTGCACGGCGTCCCTGCCACGCAGCCGTTCCCCTGCCCGGGGATGCAGAACTGCCCGGCGGCGCAGAGCTTGTTGTTCGGCTTGTGCTCGCACTTGCCGGTCGCCTCGTCGCAGGCGTCCACGGTGCAGGCTACCCCGTCGGAGTCGCACGGGATCGGGATCCCCGGGGCGCAGCCGGTCTCCAGGTCGCCGTTCACCGGATCGCAGACCTCCACCCCATCGCAGGCCAGCCCGTTATCGCAGGCCACATGGTTCGGCGTATGGAGGCAGCCCTTGGAGGCCTCCTCGCAGCTATCCACGGTGCAGCCCAGGCCGTCGTCGCAGGTCTCCGGGGGGCCCTGGACGCACCCGGCCTCGGAGCATTGCTCCTGGCCGTCGCAGAAGACGCCGTTGTCGCAGGCGGTGTGGTCGAACACCTTGATGCAGGCCCCCGCGGCGTCGTCGCAGGCGTCCTGGGTGCAGGGAACGCCGTCGTCGCACACCACCGGCGTCCCGGCCACGCAGCCGGTCGCCGGATCGCCGTTGTCGGGGTCGCACAGCTCGGCGCCGTTGCAGAACTTCCCGTCGTCGCAGGCCGCGTTGCTCTTGTTGTGACGGCAGGCGTCCTCCCCCTGATCGCAGAAATCGTCGGTGCAGGCGATGCCGTCGTCGCAAACAGGCGACGGCCCCGGGACGCACTTCCCTTCCTTGCAGGCCTCGACCCCGTTGCAGAACACCCCGTCGTCGCACTCGGCGTCGCCGACGCAAGGCTGCTCGACCAGGGTGCAGGCGGGGCCGCACTGGAAGGTGTCGATGGCCAGCACGCACTCGTCGCTCCAATCCTCCGTGCAGCACGACGGGAGGTTCGCGCAGATGCACTCCTGGACGACCTTCTGCTCCTCCGTCAGCGAGCCGGGCGGCAGCCCGTCGCAGCCGGGTTGCCCGCTGGTGGTGCAGCACACCGCCACCGAGGCCCCTCCGGTCCCCGCAGCCCCGCTCGCCCCGCCATCGCCACCGGCCCCTGCATCCCCCGCGGAGCCCCCGGTGCCTCCCGTGCCTCCATCGCCGCCCTGGCCGCCGTCGCCGCCTTGCCCCGCGTCGCCGCCCTGGCCTGCGTCAC
>CAZSDX010000407.1:0-6780 GCA_964605685.1 uncultured Polyangiaceae bacterium | reverse complement strand
GGTGGCCCCGGCGAGCGCGGCCGCCTCGGCGAGCGCGGCGCCGCAGGAGCCGCCCGGTCCCTGCGCCCAAGGGATGCGCTTCGTGGAGGGGAGCTACTGCCCGCGGGTGGAGCGGCGCTGCCTGCGCAAGGAGATGAACAAGCCGAACCGGCTGGAGATCTGCCACGAGTTCGCCCCCGAGACGCGGTGCGTGGCGCCGGAGGAGAAGCGCGCGTTCTGCATCGACGAGTACGAGTACCCGAACGAGGCGGGGGCGCACCCGTCGTGGATGGTTTCCTGGTGGGACGCGGAGGCGACCTGCCGGTCGAAGGGGAAGAGGCTCTGCTACGCGAGCGAGTGGACGATGGCCTGCGAGGGGCCCGACCGCACGCCGTTCCCCTACGGGTGGGCGAGGGATCAGACCGCCTGCAACATCGACAACATCTACATCAACCCGCACCTGAACCAGATGTACTCGTCGAGGCCCGAGCTCTCGTCGAGGGAGCTGTCGAGGCTGGATCAGAGCGTGGCGAGCGGGGCGATGGAGCGGTGCGTGAGCGGCTACGGGGTCCGGGACATGACGGGGAATTTTGACGAGTGGGTGACGAGGGATGACGTCCCCCGGGGGAGCGACAAGGGGAAATGGGCCGCCCTCAAGGGGGGGGCCTGGGGCCACGTGCGCAACGCTTGCAGGCCCATGACGACCAGCCACTCCCCGGAGTTTACCTACTACTTCGTGTCCTTCCGGTGCTGCTCGGACGCCCGTGGGTACCCGGCGTACCAGCCGGCGAGCGGGGCGACGACGCCGGCGGTGAAGGCGGAGGACAGGGCCCCGAGGCCGGTGGTGGTGGACCCTCCGGGGCCCAGCAAGCAAAAGGTCCAGCCGGAGCGGCGTCGGTAGGAGGACGGAGGCGTCTGGGGTATCGTCGAGGGCGCATGCTGACGCCCAACCCGCCCGCGGTGCACGTGGAACCTGCCCCCCGATCCAGCGACTCCCGCCAGGAGCCTCCCCTCGACTCGCCCTCGCTGTACATCAACCGCGAGCTGTCCTGGCTCGAGTTCAACGCGCGGGTCCTGGCGGAGGCGGAGAGCCCCGCGACGCCGCTGTTCGAGCGGCTGAAGTTTTTGGGGATCGTCGCCAGCAACCTCGACGAGTTCTTCATGGTGCGGGTGGCGGGGCTCAAGCAGCAGACGCTCAACCAGGTAGTGGAGCTGCCCCCGGACGGGGCGACACCGGCGGAGCAGCTCGCGGCGATCAGCCAGCGCGCCCACGAGCTGGTGGAGGCGAGCTACCGGTTGTGGAACAACGATCTGAGGCCCGCGCTGGAGCGGGAAGGATTGCTGCTGCTCCGCCCGGAGGAGCTGACGCCGGAGACCCAGGAGGACATCGATCGGCGCTTCTGGAAGGACATCTTCCCGGTGCTGACGCCGATCATGATCGACCCGAACCATCCGTTCCCCCACCTGAAGAACAAGTCGATCAACTTGGGGGTACTCTTCTCCCGGGAGACCAACGAGGCGAACCCCAGCTTCGGCGTGGTGCAGGTTCCCATCGTGCTGAGCCGGGTGATGGCGGTGCAGCACCCGGGGGCCAGGGCGGCCTTCGTGCTGCTGGAGGACGTGATCGCCCGGCACATCGGCCAGCTCTTCCCCGGGTACAAGCTCAAGGGGGTCTACTCGTTCCGCGTGACCCGGAACTGGGACCTGGAGATCGACGAGGACGAGGCGGAAGACCTGCTCCTGACCATCCAGCAGGAGCTGAGGAAGCGCGACCGGGGGAACGCGGTGCGGGTGGAGATCGCCGGGTCCACCACGCCTGGGTCCCTGACGAAGCTGTGCCGGGCGCTCCGGATCAACGAGCGGGAGGACGTGTACCGGGTGCCGGGCCCGCTCCACCTGGCGGACCTGTCGGCGATGGTCTCCCGCGAGGAGCGCCGCGACCTCAAGGACGAGGCGGTGGTGTTCCACGCGGTGCCGCCGCTCCGGGACGCGGACGATCTGTTCGCGGTGATCCGGGAGCGGGACGTGCTCCTCCACCACCCTTACGAGAGCTTCGAGCCGGTCGTGGAGCTGCTGTCGCGGGCCGCGGATGACCCGAACGTGCTGGCGATCAAGCAGACCCTCTACCGGGCCGGCGGCGACTCGCCCATCGTCCGGGCGCTGGCCCGCGCCGCCGAGAACGGCAAGCAGGTGACCGCCATCGTCGAGCTGAAGGCCCGCTTCGACGAGGAGTCCAACATCCGCTGGGCGAGCACCCTGGAGAACTCCGGGGTCCACGTGGTCTACGGGCTCCAGGGGCTGAAGACCCACGCCAAGGCGATGCTGATCGTGCGCCGGGAGAAGGACAAGCTCCGGCGGTACTGCCACCTGGCGACCGGGAACTACAACATGGTGACCACCCGCCTCTACGCGGACCTCTCGCTGCTGACCGCGCGGGAAGATGTCGGGGAGGACGTGACGGCGTTCTTCAACCTGCTGACCAGCTACAGCGCGCCGCCCCACTGGAACGCCCTGACGGTTGCCCCGCTGGGGCTCCACGAGGCGATCCTGGGCCTCATCACCCGGGAGGCGGAGCATGCGAGGGTCGGTCGCCCCGCCAAGATCGTCGCCAAGCTGAACGCGCTGGTGGACCATGACGTGATCGTCGCCCTGTACGCCGCCGCCCGCTCCGGCGTCGAGATCACCCTGCTGGTGCGGGGGATCTGCTGCCTGCGCCCCGGCATCCCCGGGATCAGCGATCGCATCCGGGTGCTGGCGGTGGTGGATCGCTTCCTGGAGCATACCCGCTCATTCTGGTTCACCAACGGCGGCGAGGACGAGGTGTACATCTCGTCCGCCGACTGGATGCCCCGGAACTTCCACCGCCGCGTCGAGCTGCTGGTGCCGGTGCTGGATCCCGAGCTGCGAAAGCGCATCACCCAGGAGATCCTCGGCACCATGATCGCGGACAATTCCAAGACGTGGACCCTGAACGCCGACGGCCGCTACAGCCGCGTCGAGCCCGGAGAGCCGCCGATCCGCAGCCAGCAGCGCTTCCTCGAGCTGACCTACAAGCGCGTCAAGGAGGCGGACGCCACCGGCCGCGCCAGCAAGCGGCTGCTGCTCACCCGCCCCCTCCGCCACGAACGGAACGAGCGCCCCCGGAAGAAGAAGCGCAACGACGGGGGCTCCCGGGGGTGAAGATCACGGGTCGCAGGTGTCGTTGCCCGGGTCCGTCTCCGGGGGACAGAGCACCTCCGGAGGCCCCACGTCGATCAGCTTCCCCACCTTGGCCTGCGTCGCCTTGAACTTCAGCGCGATGGAGAGCGCGTCGCAGGGGACGTTGGGCTGCACCTGCACCCCGGAGGGGATGTCCGCGAACTTGCAGATCTCCGCCTTGATGTTGGGGTAAAACTGGTTGTCCGTGCACAGCGGCTTCTTGGTCAGCGGATCGTTGACCCGGCGGAGCTGCCCCAGGAGATCCTGGACCTTCCACCGCGCCGCCAGGGTGCCGTCTTCGATGTGCCAGTAAGGTTGCCCTCCCCCCGGCGGCACCAGCGTCCCCACCAGGACCGGCGCGGTCAGCTCGATGGAGAATCCATCCGATTCCAGCGTACCGTCCGGTAGCGTGGCCACCAGCACGTACCCGCGCACGTAGGCGTTCTTGTCCGTCGATTTGGGCCGCAGCGGCGGGGCGCCGTCCTCCAGGTAGGAGGCCTTCTGCACCGGCCACACGTCCTCCCCGTTCCACTGGGGCGCCCCGGTTTTGTCCAGGTCCTCCCCCAGCAACCAGGAGACCTCCACCTGATCGTCGTCCGCCTCCCCGTTGTACTTTTCCACCTGGAGCATCAGCGTCGACGTCCCCTCGGAGAAGGCCTCGTTCAGCGACACGGATCCGAAGGTCGGCAGCAACGTGGCGAAGCTCGCCACCAGCGCCCCCCCGGCGTTGTCCCGCCCCTCGGGGCCGTCGCAGTAGCGCGACTTGTCCGGATCGTTCCCCTTGCAGGAGTAGTCGTCCGGGCAGGAGCAATACCCATCCAGATCGAAGCCGTACCCCTTGTAGAGAAACTCTCCGCTGACCTTCGCTTCCCCGAAATCCGCCTCCCGGAACGCCAGCACAAAGGAGACCCCGTCCGCCTTCGCAGGCTTGTCCTTCGGCGGACCGATGGGCTTGGCCGCGCAGCCGACAAGCTGGGTCTGGGTACCTGGAGACACCCCTCCCGCTGCCCCGGCTCCCCCCGCCGCCCCGGCTCCCCCGGTGCCACCCGTCCCGCTGGCCTCGCCGGCTGCTCCGCCTGCTCCCGGGAAGCTCCCGCCGGAGCCGCCTGGCCCTCCGTCGCCACCGTCCCCCCCCTCGCCGCCGTCCCCTGCGGGTTCTCCGGGGTCGATGGGAGCGAGGAGCGAGCTGTCGTAGTAAGAGCAGGCTGCCACCAGGATCAACCCTGCAAGCCAGGAAAATCGAGCCACCCCCCAACGATACGCTCCCTGAGGGCGGTCTCCAAGCCCCGCCCCGGCGGCGCTCCGTCCCGGCGGGATTGACCTACCCGCGCCGGGGGTAGACACTCTCTCCACATGGTCTCCGGTTGGATCAGGCGACGAGCGCCGATCGTGGCGTTGCTGGCGGCGAGCACCGCGCTCGGGCAATCCCCCTCGGCGGACAGGGTCAAGGCCGCCGCCGAGGAGTTCGACGCCGGACGCCGCGCCTACCTCGCCAGGGACTACGAAACCGCCGCCGCGCACTTCGAGAACGCCGACCGGGATGCCCCCGCCCCGGAGGCGATCCGCAACGCCATCCGAGCCCGCAACGACGCCAAGCAGTTCGCTCGCGCCGCCACCCTCGCCGCCGCCGCCCTCGCCCGCTACCCCGACGACAAGAACACGGCCAAGTACGCCAAACAGATCCTGGCAGCCACGGAGAAGAAGCTCCACCGCGTCGTCGTCACCTGCGACCCCGCCTGCACGCTCCTGGTGGACGGCAAGCTCTCCCCTCTCCCGGAAGGGACCAGCCTCCTGGTCTACCTTGACCCGGGCAAGCACCAGCTCTCCGCGGGCTGGTCCAAGGAGCGGCACCGGGACAAGGAGATCCAGGGGGACGCGGGCAAGGAGACCGCGCTGACCTTCCAGGCCCCTCCCCTGCCTGCGCCGCCGCCGGAGACGCCGCCGGCGGCCTCCTCCGCGCCCCCGCCTCCGCCGCCGGAGGAGCCTCCCCCCGCCAAGCCGCTGTCGAAGCCGGTCTTCTACGCCACCGCTGGGGTGACCGTGCTGCTGGGCGGCGTCACCCTCTGGAGCGCCCTCGACATGCGTGCCAACCCTGGTCGGGACAAGGTGCGTCGCGACTGCGCGGGCAAGGACGAGAGCTGCCCCACCTACCAGGACGCGCTCCAGAAGCAGACCCGCACCAACGTGCTGCTGGCGGTGTCCGCGGGCGCCGCCGTCGCGACCGGGGTGGTGGCTTATTTCACCGACTGGTCCGGGGCTCCGGCGCCGACCACCGGGGCCCGCGTCAGCCCCACCTTCGCCGTCGGCAACGGCTGGATGATCGGCGCCGAAGGAGCCTTCTTATGGCCAAGCCCTTCAAGCTCCTCGACGCCACCCAGGGGCGACCCCGCCTCGACCGCTACGAGTTGATCGCCGAGCTGGCCGCGGGGGGGATGGCCACGATCTACCTGGCGCGCATCGGCGGCGCCGGGGGCTTCCAGCGGTTCGTAGCGATCAAGCGGCTGCACCCGCACCTGGCCCACGAGGCCGACTTCGTCGAGATGTTCCTGGATGAGGCCCGGCTGGCCGCCAGCATCCACCACCCCAACGTCGTCCCCATCCTGGAGGTGGGCGAGAGCCCCTCCGGGTACTACCTGGTGATGGAGTACATCGAGGGGGATACGCTGTGGAACCTCCGGAACATGGCGACGGACACCAGGCCCGGGGGCAAGCTCCCGCTGCCGGTGGCGGTCCGGATCGTCCACGACGCGCTGCTGGGGCTGCATGCGGCCCACGAGCTGACCGACGAGGCGGGGCAACCGCTGAGCGTGGTGCACCGGGACGTGAGTCCTCAGAACATCCTTGTTGGCGTCGACGGGACGGCGAGGCTGACCGATTTCGGCGTGGCCCGGGCGGCGACGCGGCTCTCCTCCACCCGCAGCGGGGAGGTCAAGGGGAAGATGGCCTACATGGCGCCGGAGCAGGTCCGAGGCCTGGAGATCGACCGGCGCGCCGACGTCTTTGCCATGGGCGTCGTCCTCTGGGAGGTGCTGGCCAACAAGCATCTGTTCCTGGGCCCGAGTGAGGTGGCCACGATGCACCGGGTGCTCAACGAGCCGGTGCCGGATCTCTACACCCTCGCCCCGGGGATTCCGAAGCGGCTGGCGGAGCTGGTCGCCCGCTCCCTCGACCGCGACCCGGCGAGGCGCTTCGCCACCGCGCTGGAGATGGCCGAGGCCATCGAGGCGGCGACCCGCGGGATCATGCCCCTCCCCCAGCCCCGGGAGGTGGCCGCCGTCGTCGACACCCTTGTGGGCCAGCGCATCGCCGACCGCAAGGAGGCGATCACCCGCTGGCTAGCGAACTCCCAGGGGCAAGCGGGCTCCACGGGGACCTGGACCTCCCTGCCCCCGGCGCTCGCCGCCCAGATGCTCACCCCTGCCAGCGGACGGCTCCCGTTGCCGGCGCATCCTCCGGGCACCCCGCCGCCCCGCCCGCTGCCGCCGCCGGCCCCGGTTCGTTCGCTTTCGACCGGCTCCAGCCTCTCGCCGTTGCTGGCGGCTTCCTCCACCACCCACCCACCGCCGCCGCTGTCCGCGCTGGCTCCGGAGGCCCCCGCGCCCG
>CAZSDX010000406.1:0-6783 GCA_964605685.1 uncultured Polyangiaceae bacterium | reverse complement strand
AGGGAGAGGGGGGCCGGGGGGGTGAGGTCCCCTCTGCCCTTCAGGGAGAGGGGGGTCGGGGGGGTGAGGCCCCCTCTGCCCTTCAGGGAGAGGGGGGTCGGGGGGGTGAGGCCCCCTCTGCCCTTCAGGGAGAGGGGGGCCGGGGGGGTGAGGCCCCCCCTGCGACTGCCGGAGGATCTCCCCCCTCTGCCCTTGAGGGAGAGGGGGGCCGGGGGGGTGAGGTCCCCCGGGTGTACGCCAAGACCCGCTTTGTGTGGGTCCACTACCAGCCGTCGCTGGCGAGCGGGTGGCTCGGGTTTTTGTGGCTGGGAGGCCACGCGGAGCTGAAGACCGGTAAGCCGGTGGCCTCCGGGAGCGGCTGCGACGCCTGGTACGAGGTGAAGCCGAGGGGCTACGTGTGCGTGGACAAGGGGAACGAGCGGGCGACGCTGGATCCGGAGGATCCGGTGCTGGTGGCGCTGCGCCCCTACGCGCCGAAGAAGGACTCTCCCTGGCCCCACCGCTACGGAGAGTCGACCGGGCTGGAGCGCTACACCCGGCTGCCGACGGTCGCGGAGCAGCGGGGCCGGGAGTACGGCTACGACGAGCACCTCAAGCGCGTGGCGGAGGCGAGGGCAGGGGGCGAGGTCCACAAGAGCCTTGTGGGGATCGACCTGACGCCAGGCTCCCCGGAGCCGCTTCTGCTGCCGAAGCTACCCCGTACCCTCCAGGAAGAACGCCGCCGCCTGCTGCCGCTCTCCACGGTGGCCTGGTCCCGGGATTTTGTGGACGAGAGCGGGCGTTCCTGGCTGCTCTCGGGGGATCTGATGTGGGTCCCCAAGGACCGGGTAAAGATATACCCTCCTTCCTCGTTTCGAGGGGTGCATCTGGATGGGAAGGAGGCGAGGCTGCCGCTGGCGTTCTTCCGGGGGAAGGCGAGGCCGCAGTACGTGCTGGAGGAGGGGGGAACGGAGCTGAAGCCGAACGGGCAGGAGTGGCCGAGGCTGGCGTGGGTGCAGCTGACGGGGAAGACGCTGGACGTGGGGAAGGAGCGGTACTGGGAGGCGGAGGGGGGGCTGTACGTGAGGGAGCAGGACGCGGTGCTTCCGAGGCCCCAGGAGAGGACGCCGTGGGGGGCGAAGGTGGGGGAGGAAGACGGGACGGGGAGGGCGCCGCGGGGGCGAGGGACGTGGCTGGAGATCAGCATTTTGGGGGGGTGGATGGTGGCCTACGAGGGGACGAGGCCGGTGTACGCGACGATGGTGTCGCCGGGGCGAGGGGGGCTGCCGACGAGGGGGGTGGATCCGGTGGAGACGGCGGCGACGCCGGTGGGGACCTGGGTGATCACGGGGAAATTCGTGACGGCGACGATGGTGGCGCCCCACGAGTTCATCCACTCGGACGTGCCCTGGACGCAGAATTTCCACGGGCCGCATGCGCTGCACGTGGCCTACTGGCACGACAACTGGGGGGAGAAGATGAGCGCCGGCTGCGTGAACGTGTCGGCGCTGGACGGGAAATGGCTCTTTGACTGGACCGAGCCGGCCCTGCCGGAGGGGTGGCACGGCATCCGGTGGGACAAGGATCTAAGCCCTGCGACGCAGACCGTGCTCCACGAGTGAGCCGGAGAGCGGTCAAGCCCTGGCGAGCCCGGGCTTGCACTTTTCGCTTGTCCTGGCTGCTTTGCGGGCAAACCCGTCGTATCGTGGGGCACCATGCGCTCCTCCCACGATGGTTCGGACCCCAAGGTTACCGCTGTTCTCGAATTTTCCGACGCCGAGGTGACCCCGTCGCAGGTGACCGCCGCGCTGCGAGCGCTGCTGGCGGCAGGAGGCGGGGAGCGAGGGCGGGAGATCATCGTGCGTCCTTCCGCGACGCCTGTCCAGGGGAACGCGCTACGGGAGCGGCTGGAGCTTCTGGCGGCGCTGCACCCGGGGCTCCGGCTGGCGCTGGAGCAGGGTGAGGAGCGGGTCGTGTTCTGCCAGGAGGGCGGGCTCCCGGGGTATCTGCGGGCACACCTCGGGTCCGCGGCGGGGCGCCTGCCGGCGGTGGCGCGGTTCACGGGGGAGGCGCCGGGAGAGCGGGGAGGGGTGCTCCGGGCGGAGGTGGCGCTGCAGTGGCTGGAGGAAGGGGAAGGGAGCGTGTTGAGCGTGGTGAACGACGCTCCGACGCCGGGGCACGGGACGCCGCTGCAGGGGCTGGCGGCGGGGCTGAGCCGGGCGCTGGAGGAGGAAGGGCTGGATCGGGACCTGCTTCACTACGGGATGCCGGCGCTGACCCGGAAGCGGGTGCTGTCCGGGGTGGCGGCGGTGGTGAAGCTGGAGCACCCGTCGCCGCTGTACTCGAGCCCGTCGAGGTCGGCGCTGAGCAGCCAGGACGCCCTTGGCCTGTTCGAGCAGCTCACCTACCGGAAGGTGAGGGCGCTGTGCAAGGAGACGCCGGGGCTGATCGAGGCGCTGCTGATGAGGGCGCTGGGGGTCCCGGTGGGCAAGCCGGGGGAGTGGCGGGCGCGGCAGCGGCTGGACGAGGTGGCGTAACTTCTCGTAGTCCTCGATGGGGGGGCAGGTGCAGATGAGCTTGCGGTCGCCCTGGGCGTTGTTGACGCGGCCGACGGCGGGCCAGAACTTCCGGTCGCGGGTGGCGCGGGTGGGGAAGGCGGCCAGCTCCCGGGGGTAGGGGCGATCCCAGGGGCCCGCCAGGACCTCGGCGGTGTGGGGGGCGTTCTTCAGCGGGTTGTTGTCCCGGGGCATCTGCCCCTGCTCGATGGCGCGGATCTCGTCCCGGATGGCGATCATCGCCTCGATGAAGCGGTCCAGCTCGGCCTTGGGCTCGCTCTCCGTGGGCTCGATCATCATCGTCGCCGGGATGGGGAAGGACATGGTGGGGGCGTGGAAGCCGTAGTCCATCAGCCGCTTGGCGATGTCGTCCACCTCGACGCCGGCGCTCGCCTTGAAGTGGCGCATGTCCAGGATGCACTCGTGGGCGACCCGCCCTTCCTTGCCCTTGTAGAAGACCGGGTAGTGGGGCTCCAGCCGGGAGGCCACGTAGTTGGCGTTGAGGATGGCCACCTTCGTGGCCTCCGTGACCCCGTCCGCCCCCAGCAGCAGCAGGTACGCCCAGGAGATGAGCAGCACGCTGGCGCTCCCCCAGGGGGTCGCCGCGACCGGGCCGACCCCCTGCGCTCCGCCGGTCGCCACCACCGGGTGCCCCGGGAGGAACGGGGCCAGGTGGGCCGCCACGCAGATGGGTCCCATCCCGGGGCCGCCGCCGCCGTGGGGGATCGCGAAGGTCTTGTGCAGGTTGAGGTGACAGACGTCTGCGCCGATGTCGCCGGGCCTGCAGAGCCCCACCTGGGCGTTCATGTTGGCGCCGTCCATGTAGACCTGGCCGCCGTGGTCGTGGACGAGGGAGCAGATGGTCTTGATGTCCTCCTCGAAGACGCCGTGGGTGGAGGGGTAGGTGACCATCAGGGCGGCGAGGTGGTCCGCATGCTGGCGGGCCTTGGCCTCCAGGTCCGCCACGTCCACGTTGCCCCGGTCGTCGCAGCGCACCACCACGACCTTCATGCCGGCCATGACCGCGGAAGCCGGGTTGGTGCCGTGGGCCGAGGAGGGGATGAGGCAGACATCGCGGTGACCCTGGCCGCGGCTGCGGTGGTAGGCGCGGATCACCAGGAGCCCGGCGTACTCCCCCTGGGAGCCGGCGTTGGGCTGGAGGGAGGTGGCGGCGAAGCCGGTGACCTCGGCAAGCATCCCTTCGAGCTGCCGGAAGACCTCCTGGTAGCCCTGGGCCTGCTCCGCAGGGGCGAAGGGGTGGAGCTTGTTCCAGCGAGGCCAGGTGATGGGCATCATCTCCGCGGTGGCGTTGAGCTTCATGGTGCAGGAGCCCAGGGGGATCATCCCGAAGGCCAGGGAGAGGTCGCGCCCCTCCAGCTTGCGCATGTAGCGGAGCAGCTCCGTCTCGGAGCGGTGCTGGTGGAAGATCGGGTGGGTGAGGACCTCCCCGGCGCGGGTGAGCGGGGCCTGCTCGTCGATGGATAGCCCTTGGGCGAGCTCCTCGGCAGAGAAGGGAGGCTTCTGCCCGGCGAGGATCCGGAGCAGGGTGTCCAGCTCATCGGCGTCGGTCAGCTCGTCGAGGGCGATGGCGACGGCGCCGTCGAGGGGGCGGAGGTTGATCTGGCTCGCGTGGGCTCGGTCGTGCCAGGCGGCGAGCTGGTCGGCGGCGCCCTCGATGACGACGGTGTCGAAGAAGCGAGCGTGGCGCACCCGGAGCCCCAGCCGCCTGGCGCCTTGGGCCAGCACCAGCGCCGCGCCGTGGACCCGGCGGGCGATGGCGCGGAGCCCCTCGGGGCCGTGGTAGACCGCGTACATCCCGGCGATGATGGCCAGGAGCGCCTGGGCGGTGCAGATGTTGCTTGTGGCCTTCTCCCGGCGGATGTGCTGCTCGCGGGTCTGGAGGGCCATGCGGAGCGCGGGCTTGCCCTGGGCGTCGACGGAGACGCCGATGATGCGCCCCGGGAGGCGGCGGACGTGCTCGCTGCGGGTGGCCAGGAAGGCCGCGTGAGGCCCGCCGTAGCCGAGGGGGACGCCGAAGCGCTGGGAGTTGCCCACGGCCACGTCCGCCCCGAGCTCCCCTGGGGGCGTGAGCAGCAGCAGGCTGAGCAGATCGGCGGCCAGCGTCACCAGCGCCCCGGCCTCGTGGGCGCGCCGGATGAAGTCGCGGGGGTCGACGACGGCGCCCTCCGTCGTCGGGTACTGGAGCACCGCCCCGAAGATCGGTGGAGCGAAGTCGAAGGTGAGGGGGTCACCGACGACCAGATCGAGGCCGATCGCCTCGGCGCGGGTCCGGAGGACCGCGAGGGTCGACGGGTGGACGTCGTGGGCGACGAAGAGTGCGTTGCGGTCAGGGCCTCCCTTGGCTTCGTACATCAGGTGCATCGCCTCGGCGGCAGCGGTTGCCTCGTCCAGCAGCGAGGCGTTGGCGATCTCCAGGGCGGTCAGGTCGCTCACCATCGTCTGGAAGTTGAGCAGTGCCTCCAGGCGTCCCTGGGCGATCTCCGCCTGGTAGGGGGTGTACTGGGTGTACCACCCCGGGTTCTCCAGGATGTTGCGCTGGATCACCGGCGGCGTGATGCAGTCGGCGTAGCCCATGCCGAGCAGGCTCCGGAAGATCCGGTTCTTTTCGCTGATCGACCGGATGTACGCGAGCACATCGTGCTCCCCGCGGGCGGCGGGCAGGTCGAGGGGGGCCCGGAGCCGGATGCTCTCCGGGACGGTCTGCTCGATGAGCGCGTCGAGGCTGGGCGCGTTGACGGCCTTCAGCATCGCCGCGAGATCCTCCGGGCGCGGGCCCAGGTGGCGGGTGACAAAGCGGTCAGGGTGGCGCAGGTCGATCATGGGCGGCAGGCGTCATAGTGCGACCCCCCGTCGCTGGCTAGGGGGACCGCCGCGCCCGCATCTTCTGCGCGCCCGTCACCCGTCCAGCCGCTTGCCGTAGGTGACCAGCGCGTCCTTGAGGCGGAGCGCGGCGCGGGTCCGGTGGATGTCGGCCCGGTAGATCAGCGCGATGGTGTCGGGGAAGAAGGGGAACGCCTCGTGGAGCCGGCGCAACCTCCCCTCCTGGTTGTAAGCCGCGACGCGGCGAGGCATCAGGCCAACCCCCGTGCCGGCGAGGGTCAGGCTCTTGACCAGCTCGAAATCCCCGCAGGGGAGCAGCCGCGACGGGAGGAGCTCGCGCTCCGCCAGGAGGTCGATGATGTGCTGGCACTGGTGGACCCGGCCAGCGAAGATCAGGGGTCCTCGCCGGAGCATTTGCTGGGCGGCGTCCAGCTCCCCCGGGCGGACTCCCTTGCCTCGCACCAGGCGCCCCGACGTGGGCGAGGGCTCCAGGTCCGAGGCCACGAAGAAATCGACCGCGTCGTGAAACAGCTCGACGATGACCAGATCCGGGTGCGGCTGCGGGTTGACCACGATCCCGAAATGGACACGGTGCTCCACCACCGCCTGCTGGACCGCGGCGGAGGTCCCGTTCCAGAGGGTCACCTCGATGCGGGGCGCATCCCGGAGAAATGTCGCGAGGAAATTGGGCAAAAAATAGGCACCCAGGGACTCGTGGCAGCCCACGATGAAGCTGCCGATATCCCCCGACTCAAGGCCCTTGATCTGCTGCTCGGCCCGCTCCAGCAGAACGAAAACCTCCTGGGCGTGGCGCAGGAGCTCCTCCCCCGTGGTCGTGAGCCTCACCCCGGTCCGCTCCCGGATGAGCAGCACCGTGCCCAGCCGTTCCTCCAGGTTCTTCATCGCCACCGTCAGCGTCGGCTGGCTCACCTTCAGCACCCGCGCCGCCGCCGTGAGGCTGCCGCAGGTGGCGATGGTCTGGAAATAACGGAGATGCGTCAGATCCATGGCACCTATCAGATCTACCTATACAACCCATTGACGGGGGCTATCATCGGTCGTGGGGTGCGTGGAGACGTTTCTGCCTACCCTGACTGGACGGGCATTTCGCCCGAGGTTTCCCGCGTGGGAGGTTGCCTATGAAGCTTGGTTGGAAACGCGTTGGGCTTGTGTCCCTGGTCTCGCTGGTCTGCATGGTCGGCGTCGGTTGCGGAGAGGACGAGGAGGCTACCCCAGCTCCGGCGCCTTCGGCTGGCGGAAGCGCCGGTGCAGGAGGTGCAGGCGCTGGCGGCGCCGGTGCAGGGGGTGCAGGGACCGGCGGGACCGCAGGGACCGGCGGGACCGCAGGGACCGGCGGGACGGCTGGCCAGGGCGGTGACGCAGGGACCGGCGGAGCGGGCGCCGCAGG
>CAZSDX010000405.1:0-6810 GCA_964605685.1 uncultured Polyangiaceae bacterium | reverse complement strand
GAGGGGGTCGCCCGGAGCCCCGCCAGGAGCAACTGCAGGGCGCCGACGCCGAGGAGCCAGGCGAGGGGACGCCGGGGGCGACCGGGCGACGCCTCCGGGGGAGCGTCGAGGTGCTCGGGAGGCCCCGGATCGCGCTCCGTGGGGGGAGCGTCAGGGACCAGGCTCTGGGTGGAGGAGACCGCGGAAAATTCCGGGCGAAGAACCTGGGAAATCTCCTCGTGGGAGAGGCGCGCCTCGTGGGCGTCCCCCTCGCTGCCCTCCGGGTGGACGACGTCGGGTCCGGGGAGGATCACCTGCCCCCGGGCTTCCCACTCGGCCATGGTGGGGCGAGGCCGCTGGGAGACGTGGCCGAGCCGGGCGACGAGATCCTCCAGCTCGGTGACCAGCTCCTCGGCGGAGGGGCGCTGCCCCGGCTCCTTGGCCAGCAGGTGAGCGACCAGCTCGCAGAGGCGCGGCGGCAGCGCGTCGCTCACGAGCGGTTGGAGCGGGGGGGCCGGGTCGTTGAGCTGCTTGCGCATCAGCTCGGTGGGGCTCGGCGCGACAAAGGGGCGGCGACCGGCGAGCATCTCGAAGAGCATCACGCCCAGGGCATAGCGGTCGGAGGGGGCGCTGATAGCGTCCATGCCGTGGCGGACCTCGGGGGCGACGTAGGCGACGGTGCCGAGGAACTGTCCCTCGGTGGTGATGGTGCGCCAGCTCATCGAGGTATCCTCCAGCTCGGTGACCAGCTTGCTGTGGCCCTCGACCTGGGCGAGCCCGAAGTCGATGAGCTTTACCGCGTCCTCGCTCCCCTCGGCCAGCATGACGTTGGCGGGCTTGAGGTCCCGGTGGACGATCCCCGCCTCGTGGAGGCACCGGAGCGCCCGGGCCACCCCCAGCGCCACCCGCACCGAGCGCCGCGGCGACAGGGCCCCGCGCCGGAGGAACTCCCGCAGGGTGACGCCCCGGACCAGCTCCAGCACGAGGAAATGGGTGCCGTCGTCCAGGTGCCCCAGGTCGACGGCGGCGGCGATGTTCGGGTGGATCACGTGGGCCCCCACCAGCGCCTCCCGCTCGAAGCGCGTCACCACGTCCGGGCGGTTGGTGTGCTCGGGCAGCAGCACCTTGATGGCCACCTGCTTCTTCAGCAGCAGGTGGCGCCCCCGAAACACCTGCCCGATGGAGCCCTGACCCAGGAGCTCCTCGATGCGGTACTTGTTCTGGAGGATCGATCCGACCTGGAGCACCTTGGACCCTGACCGGCGCGGCCGACACCCCGCGCTCGTGCCCGCCAGCTTATCACCCCTTGCGGGCCTTGCCCTTGCCCTTCTTTCCGCCGGTCTTGCCCGTGACAGCGAGCTGACGGGCCAGGTGCAGGCCGGTGTGCGATCCGGGGGTGGCGGCGACCTCCTCCGGTGTACCCTGGGCGACGAGGCGTCCCCCCCGTTCGCCTCCCTCGGGCCCCAGGTCGAGCACCCAGTCGGCCTGGGCGATGACGTCGAGGTTGTGCTCGATGACCAGCACCGTGTTCCCGGCGTCGCACAGCTCGTTGAGGCTGACGAGGAGCTGCTCGATGTCGGAGAAATGGAGCCCGGTGGTGGGCTCGTCCAGCACGTAGAGGGTGCGCCCGGTGGCGCGGCGGGCCAGCTCCTTGGCCAGCTTGACCCGCTGGGCTTCCCCTCCGCTCAGCGTGGTGGCCGGCTGCCCCAGCGGCATGTAGCCCAGCCCGACCCGGCGCAGGGCGACCAGCTTCTCCCGCATCTTCGGGATCCCCTCGAAGAGCGGCAGCGCATCGTCCACCGTCAGCGCCAGGGCGTCGGCGATGCTGAGCCCCCGATAGCGAACCTCCAGCGTCTCCCGGCCGTAGCGTTGCCCCCCGCAGGCGTCGCAGGTGACGAAGACATCCGGCAAGAAGTGCATCTCCACCCGCAGCACGCCGTCCCCCTGGCACGCCTCGCAGCGGCCCCCCTTGACGTTGAAGGAGAAGCGCCCCGCCTTGTACCCCCGGGAGCGGGCGTCCGGCAGCGAGGCGTAGTGCTCCCGCAGCAGCGCGAACAGCCCCGTGTAGGTCGCCGCGTTGGACCGGGGCGTCCGGCCGATCGGCGACTGGTCGATGCTGATGACCTTGTCGACGTGCTCCAGTCCCTCGATCCGGTCGCAGGCCCCCACCGGCGTGGACGCCCCGTAGAGCACCGACCTCACCGCCGGCAGCAGCGTGTCCATGATCAGGCTCGACTTCCCTGACCCGCTCACCCCCGTGGCGCACACAAACAGGCCCAGCGGGATCTCCGCCGTCACCCCCTGGAGGTTGTGCGCCCGCGCGTTGACCACTCGCAACGCTCGCTCGCCCGGCGCCCGGCGGGTCGGTGTCGGTAGCGACCTGGCCCCGGAGAGGTATGGCCCGGTGACGCTGGCAGGGTCTTCCATGACCTGAGCCGGGGTGCCCTCGGCGACGATACGCCCGCCGCGGGCGCCAGCTCCGGGGCCCATGTCGATCAGGTGGTCCGCGGCGAGGATCGCCTCCCGGTCATGCTCGACGACCAGCACCGAGTTCCCCACGTCGACCAGGCGACGGAGCGCCGCCAGCAGCCGCTCGTTGTCCCGGGCGTGGAGGCCCACGGAGGGCTCGTCCAGCACGTAGAGGACGCCGATGAGCGCGGCGCCGATCTGGGTGGCCAGGCGGATCCGCTGGCCCTCGCCTCCGCTGAGCGTGTTGGTGGAGCGATCCAGGGCGAGGTAATCCAGCCCCACGTCGATGAGGAAGCCCAGGCGCGCGATGACCGCCCGGAGCAGCGGCTCGGCGATGGTCCGGTTGCGGGCGGTGCGCCAGGCGCCGGAAACTTCAAGGTTTTGCAAGAATTCCCGTAGCTTACGCAGGCTCAACCCGCTCAGATCGGCGATGTTGCACCCGTCCAGCTTGACCGCCAGCGCTTCGGGCCGGAGCCGCTTGCCGTGGCAGCTATCGCAGACCCGGGTGACGCAGAAGCGCCAGAGGTCGTCGGCCCCCACGGCCCCCAGGTCCTCTCCTTCCTCGTCCTCCCCTTCGAGCGCGCCCTGCTCCAGCAGCCGCGTGAGCCGCGGCAGCACCCCTTCGTAGCCGTCCTTCTTGCGCCCCTTGCCCTCCGCCCCCTGGAGCAGCGCGTGGCGCTGGGCCTCGGGGAGCTTCTGGAAAGGCACCGTCGGGTCGACCCCCAGCGCCTCCACCGCCCGGGTCAGCTCGGCGGCGAAGGCCACGGACCCCCGACGCCCCCAGCTCACCACGGCGCCGTCCCGTAGGCTCCGGGAGGGATCCGGGACGCACCGATCCGGATCAATGACGACTCGCTCTCCGAGGCCCCCGCAGGAGGGGCAGGCACCGTGAGGACCGTTGAAGGAAAAGAGGCGAGGCTCCAGCGGGGGCAGGGACACGCCGCAGACGACGCAGGCGAAGCGCTCGCTCAGCACCCGGGGTTCAAAACCGTCGCCGCGGTCCAGCAGCAGGACACCTTCGCCGAGCTTGAGGGCCAGCTCCACGGAGTCGGCGAGGCGCCCCCGGACGCTCTCCTTGAGGACGAGGCGGTCGATCATCACGTCGAGGTCGTGAGGTTTTTGCCGGTCGAGCACCAGGTCGTCGCCCAGCTCGACGAGCTGACCATCGACGCGGGCTCGGACAAAGCCCTCGCGGCGGAGCCGGTCCAGCTCCAGCTTGAGCTCGCCCTTGCGGTGGCGGGCGATGGGGGCGAAGAGGACGACGCGGGCGCCCTCGCCGACCTCCAGGATGGTGTCGACGATCTGCTGGACCGTCTGGGCCTGGATGGGGAGGCCGCACCGGGGGCAGTGGGGCTCGCCGACCCGGGCGAAGAGGAGCCGGAGGTAGTCCGCGATCTCGGTGACGGTACCGACGGTGGAGCGAGGGCTCTTGCCGATGGCCTTCTGGTCGATGGCGATGGAAGGAGAGAGCCCCTCGATGGCCTCGACGTCCGGCTTGGTGAGCTGCTCCAGGAACTGTCTTGCGTAGGCGCTCAGGCTCTCGACGTAGCGCCGCTGCCCCTCGGCGTAGATGGTATCGAAGGCCAGGGACGATTTTCCCGAGCCGCTGGGGCCCGTGATGACCACGAGCCTGTTCCTCGGGATGCGGCAGCTGACATCCTTCAAATTGTGCTGCCTCGCGCCCTTGACGGTCAGGTAATCGCCCATAAACCACCTCATTTCCTGAAGGAAGCGGAACTAAGCACGCCCCGGCGCTCGCCGGAAGCCTCCCGAGGAACAGGTCCAGGAAGGCCCACTTCGCCACAAAGGCAAGGCCGAGGGCAAGGCCGAGGGCGAGGCACAAGCGATCCTCGCGGTGCTGGAGGCACGGGGTCTGGAGGTCCCGGCAAAGGTGCGGACAAGAAGGCCAGAAGGCGGCGTCCTGCGGCGTGAGACGCCAACGAACGCGCGACGAACAGGCGATGGTCAGCGGACGGCGGCCAGGAGCGCGGCGGTGGACTCCTCGAAGGAGGAACGCTCGTCGGGGCGCTGGCCGAGCAGGGCCTCGATGGAGTTCATGCGGGCGACGGCCTGATCCACGAGGGGATCGGAGCCCTTCGCGTAGGCGCCGAGGGCGATGAGATCCCGCTTCTGCTCGTAGGCGCCGAGCAACGCCCGGAGCCTGCGGGCGGCGTCCCGGTGCTGGGGAGAGACGATGGAGTCCATCACGCGGGACAGGGAGACCGGCACGTCCACCGCCGGGTAGCGCCCCCGGGCCGCGATGGCCCGGTCCAGGACGATGTGTCCATCGAGGACGCCGCGCACCTCGTCGGCGATGGGCTCCTCCATGTCGCCCCCCTCCACCAGCACGGTATAGATCGCGGTGATGGAGCCCCGATCGCTCTGGCCCGCACGCTCCAGCAGCCGCGGGAGCAGCGCAAAGACGCTGGGGGGGTAGCCCCGGCGAGCCGGGGGCTCGCCGGCGGCCAGGCCTACCTCCCGCTGGGCCCGGGCGTAGCGGGTGATGGAGTCGATGAGGAGGAGCACCCGGCGCCCCTGGTCCCGGAAGTGCTCCGCCAGGGCGGTGGCCACCTGGGGCGCCCGGAGCCGCTCCAGCGCCGGGGCATCGCTCGTGGCCACCACCACGACGCTCTTGCGCCTGCCCTCGGCGCCGAGCGCGTGTTCGAGGAACTCGCCCACCTCCCGGCCGCGCTCCCCCACCAGCGCCACCACGACGACCTCCGCCTCGGTGCCCCGGGTGATGGCGCCGAGCAGGGTGGATTTTCCGACGCCGCTCCCGGCGAAGAGGCCGACGCGCTGGCCTTCCCCCAGGGTGAGGGTCGCGTCGAGGACCCGGACCCCGGTGGCCAGGGGGCGAGTGATCGGCCGCCGCGCCAGCGGCGACGGTGGGGCGCGCTCCACCGGGACGTCGACACCCTCCGGCAGCGGACCGCCGTCCATCGGCAGGCCGAGGCCGTCCAGGACCCGCCCCAGCAGCGCCCCGGACGCCCGCACGGTCAGCCTGCTGCCGGTGGTCTCCACCGGATCATCGGGGCCGACGCCGGTCAGCTCCCCCAGCGGCATCACCACGACTTCTTCCCCGACGAAGCCGACGATCTCCCCCCGGAGAGGCTCCCCGGCCCGGCGCACCACCACCACCTCCCCCACCCGGGCCCCCGGCAGCAGCGCCCGCAGCGCCAGCCCCGTCACGGCCCTCACCTGCCCCGCCCCCTGGATCGTGCTCACCCCCCCGAGCTTCTTCCTCAGCGTCTCCAGATCCATCGCCCCAGGCTAGCCCAGCCCCCCCCCGGAAGGCGTCCTTGACGCAAGGGAAGGCTGCGCCTAACGCGGAGGGCCGCTTTCCAAGAGGAGTCCATGAGCCACACCCTGTTCACGTCCGAATCGGTGACCGAGGGTCATCCCGATAAACTCTGCGACCAGGTCTCCGATGCCGTCCTCGACGCCATCCTCGCCAAGGACAAGCAGGCCCGCGTCGCCTGCGAGTCCCTGGCCAAGACCGGCATGGTCGTGGTCGCAGGGGAGATCACCACCGACGCCTACGTCGACATCCCGAAGATCGTCCGCGAGGTGGTGCTCGACATCGGCTACAGCGAGTCCAGCATGGGCTTCGACGGGAACACCTGCGCGGTGCTCGCCGCTATCGAGGCCCAGTCGCCGGACATCAGCATGGGCGTCACCGAGGGCGAGGGCAAGCACAAGGAGCAGGGCGCCGGCGACCAGGGGCTGATGTTCGGCTTCGCCTGCGACGAGACGAAGGAGCTGATGCCCGCGCCGATCCAGTACGCGCACAAGCTCGCCAAGCGCCTCACCGAGGTCCGCAAGAAGGGCGAGGTGGGCTACCTCCGCCCCGACGGCAAGACGCAGGTCACCGTCGAGTACGGCCACGACTACGCGGTCGAGCGCATCGACGCCATCGTCGTCTCGTCGCAGCACGCCGAGGGCATCAAGCACTCGCAGATCCGCGACGCCATCATCGACACCGTCATCAAGCCGACGATCCCGGCCAAGCTCATCGACAAAAAGACGAAGATCTACGTCAACCCCACGGGGCGCTTCGTCCTCGGCGGTCCCTTCGCGGACGCGGGCCTGACCGGCCGCAAGATCATCGTCGACACCTATGGTGGCATGGGCCGCCACGGCGGCGGCGCGTTCAGCGGCAAGGACCCGAGCAAGGTGGACCGCTCGGCCGCCTACTTCGCGCGCTGGGTCGCCAAGAACATCGTGGCGGCCAAGCTCGCGCGCCGCTGCGAGGTGCAGGTCGCGTACGCCATTGGCGTTGCCAAGCCGGTTGGCGTCTACGTCAACACCTTCGGCACCGGCGTCGTGGACGAGACGAAGCTCCAGGCGTACGTGATGGAGAAC
>CAZSDX010000404.1:0-6821 GCA_964605685.1 uncultured Polyangiaceae bacterium | reverse complement strand
TGGCGGCGCGGGGGGGGGCGGCCCCGGAGGAGCCCGGGGGGGCGCCTTGGGGGGCGCCTTGGGGGGCGCCTTGGGGGGCGCCTTGGGAGGCTCGGGGAGAGCGGGGAGCGTTTCCAGCTCCTCGACCTCGGCGATCTCATCGATGACCTGGCTCGTTTCCAGGTCAATTTCGACATCAACCCCGGTCACTTCGAGGGGGAGGAGCGAGGCGAGCCTTTCCAGCTCGACGGCGCGCTCCTCCTGGCTGGCCTCGCGAGCGGCGACGACGGCGCGCTTGACCCAGGAGACGGCGTCCGCGTGATCGCCGCGCTTCCAGAGCGCGCCGGCGGTCTCGAGGGCCCAGGAGACGTCTTCCGAGTCGGAGGGATTGGGAGCGGGGATCTCCGCCATGCTGATACCGGGCCGGATTCTAGCGAAAGACGGGCCAGGATCCGAAGAAACCCGCACGACAAAAGGGAGGTGGTCCGTGTCAGGTCGGCGACAGGGCGCGATGTACGGAGCGCACCTCCCGGAGAAGGCAGGCGAATTGCGCGGGCAAGAGGGCCTGGGGGCCGTCGCTCAGGGCGAGGTCGGGGCGGGGATGGGTCTCGACGATGATCCCGTGGGCGCCGGCGGCGATGGCGGCGCGGGCCATGGGCATCACCAGGGCCCGGCGCCCGGTCCCGTGGGAGGGGTCCGCGAGGATGGGGAGGTGGGTCAACCCGCGGAGCAGGGGGATGGCGGACACGTCCAGCAGGTTCCTGGTCATGTCGTCGAAGGAGCGCACGCCCCGCTCGCACAGGAGAATATCCGGGTTGCCCTCGCTGGCGATGTACTCGGCGGCGAGCAGCCACTCCTTGATGGTGGCGCTGGGCCCTCGCTTGAGCATCACCGGCCTGCGGAGCTGCCCCACCCGGCGCAGCAGCGCGAAGTTCTGCATGTTCCTCGCGCCGATCTGGATCACGTCGGCGAACTCGGCCACCAGCGCGGCCTGCTCGGTGTCCAGCGCCTCGGTGATGATCGCCAGGCCGAAGCGCTCCCGGGCCCGGGCCAGCAACCTGAGCCCCTCGACCCCGAGGCCCTGGAACTCGTAGGGCGACGTCCTCGGCTTGAAGGCGCCTCCCCGCAGCACCCGGCAGCCCGCCTCGGCGACGTAGGCGGCGGTGCTCATGAGCTGCTCCTCGCTCTCCACGGAGCAAGGGCCCCCCATCACGCAGGGCTCGTCCCCGCCGATCTTCACCCCGTTGGACAGCGTGATCACCGTGGGCTCCTGCTGGAACTCCAGGCTGACCAGCTTGTACGGCGCCGACACCCGGATCACCTCCCGGACCCCCGGCAGGGCCTCGAAGGGCGAGGGATCCACGGGCCTGCTGTTGCCCACCAGCCCGATGGCCGTCCGCTGCGCTCCGGGGATGGGGCGCGCCGAGAACCCCAGCGCGGTGATCCGGGCGCACACCTGCTCCACGTCCTCCGGGGTCGCCCCCGCCTTCATCACGATCAGCATGTGGAATCTCCATGATCCATGGTGGCCGCCTTCATGGCGGAGACAAAGCGACGGAGCTCGTCGAGGGTGGCCTCCTCGTCGCCGAGGTGCTCCGCGATCCGGCGGGCGACGGCGCTGCCGCAGATGACGCCGTGGGCCCCGGCGGAGAGCGCCGCGCGGACCTGGTGCGGCGCGCTGAAGCCGAAGCCCGCCAGCACAGGCAGCGGGACCCGGGCGCGCATGGCGGCGAGGGCCGAGGCCAGGGTGGTGGGCAGGTGGAAGCGCTCCCCCGTGACCCCGGCGTGGGCCACCGCGTAGAGGTAACCACGGCCCAGGGACGCGATCCGGTCCAGGCGCTCCGGGGTCGTCCGTTCGCTGGCGATCAGCACCGGATCCACGCCGTGGCGCAGGGCCTGCTCGGCGAGCGGCGGGGCCTCCTCCAGGGGGACATCGGCCACCAGCACCGCGTCGACCCCGGAGGCCGCCGCTCGCCGGTAGAACGCATCCAGGCCCATCCGGAGCAGCGGGTTCAGGTAGCCCAGCAGCGAGATCGGAAGATCGTGGCGCCGCCGGAGGGTGGACACCAGATCGAGGGCACCGGCCGTGGTCATCCCTGCCGCCAGCGCCCGCCGGCTCGCCTCCTGGATGGCCGGGCCGTCCGCGGGCGGATCCGAGAACGGGAGCCCCAGCTCCAGCGCGTCTGCGCCCCCCTCGATCAGCGCCTCCATGACACGCAAGCACCGCTCTGGCCCCGGATCACCAAGGATCACGAAGGGCACCAGCATCCCCTCACCCCGGGCCTGGTGCTCGGCGCAGCGACGGCGGAACCGGCTCATGACCTGGCCCCTCCGGTCCGGGCGTCCAGCGCCTCCAGGGCGCGCAGCGCATGCTCCAGGTCCTTGTCGCCGCGGCCCGAGAGGTTGACCACCAGGAGGTCCTCCGGGGAGAGCTGCCCCGCCATGCGCAGGGCGTGGGCGACGGCGTGGGAGGACTCGAGCGCCGGGAGGATCCCCTCGTGGCGCGCCATCCAGCGGAAGGCCCGGAGCGCCTCGTCGTCGGTGGCGGCGACGTACTCGGCGCGGCCGCTGTCCTTGAGCCAGGCATGCTCGGGGCCCACCGCGGGGTAGTCGAGCCCCGCGGAGACGCTGTGCGCTTCGAGGATCTGCCCGTCCTCATCCTGGAGCACGTAGCTGTGCATCCCGTGGAGCACGCCGGGGCTCCCCCGGGAGAGGGTGGCCCCGTGGGCACCGCTGTCGAGCCCCCGCCCCCCGGCCTCGACGCCGATCAGACGCACCGAGCGATCCCCCAGGAACGGGGCGAAGGCGCCGATGGCGTTGCTCCCTCCGCCGACGCAGGCCACCACCGCGGCGGGGAGCCGCCCGTGGCGGCGGAGGCACTGCTCTCGGATCTCGTCGCCGATCACCCGCTGGAAATCCCGGACCATCCCCGGGTACGGGTGGGGCCCCGCCGCGGTGCCGAGCACGTAGAAGGCGTCGGAGGCGTGGGCGGTCCAGTGGCGCAGCGCCTCGTTGAGCGCGTCCTTCAGCCCCCGGGAGCCTCCGGTGACCCGGATGACCCGGGCCCCGAACAGCTCCATGCGGAGCACGTTGAGCCGCTGCCTCTCCGCGTCGTTTTCCCCCATGAACACCGTCACCTCCAGCCCCAGCTTGGCCCCCACCATCGCCGTCGCCACCCCGTGCTGCCCCGCGCCGGTCTCCGCGATCAGCCGCCGCTTGCCCATGCGCCTCGCCAGCAGCGCCTGCCCCAGCGTGTTGTTGGTCTTGTGGGCCCCACCATGGAGCAGATCCTCCCGCTTGAGGAGCGCCCGGCAGCCCACCCGCTCCGACAGCGCCGCGGCCTCCTGGAGCGCCGTGGGCCGCCCGGCGAAATCCCGCAGCATCGCCGCCAGCTCCCCCTGGAACGCCGCGTCCTGCCGGGCCTCCAGCCAGGCGTCCTCCAGCGCCTCCAGCGCCGGGATGAGCAGCTCGGACACGTAGACCCCCCCGTGGTGCGGGCCGAAGCGGCGCTCGTGCCTCACGACACCCCCCCGGACGGGAGCGAGGAGAGGGCTCGGCGGGCCTCCTGCACGAAGCGAGCGACGCGCTCCGGGCAGGGGCGCCCCTCGCGTTCGATCCCCGAGGCGACGTCGACACCATCCGGACGCACCCGGGCGACGGCCTCCGCCACGTTCTCCGGGGTGAGCCCGCCCGCCAGCAGGAAGGGCCGCTGGAGCCAGAGATCCTCGAGCCTTCTCCAGTCGACGGCCTCCCCTGCTCCGGGCCTCGGGGCGTCGATCAACAGGGCGTCCACGGCGCCCGCGTAGCGCCGCGCCTCCCGCTCCAGGGCGCCACGCCTCCCCTCGAACCTGAGCGCCTTCATCACCCACAGGCCGACCTCCCGCAGCCGGGCGCAGGCCTCCGGGCTCTCGCTCCCGTGGAGCTGCACCCGGTCGATCCCCAGCGCCTCCGTCTCGATCGCGATGGTGTCGAAGGTCTCGTCCAGGTAGACCAGCACCGGCCTGCAGGCCCCGAGGACCCGCCGGATCCGCCGGGCCTCCGGGGCACGGATCGCCCGGCGCCGCCCTGCCACGAAGAGCAGCCCCGCCAGGGTCGCCCCCGCCTCCCGGCAGGCCACCCCGTCCTCTTCCGTCCGCAGACCGCAGATCTTAACCATCCGAGCTGCTCCATCCCCTCCTCGGGGGTGCTGGCCGCCATCAACGCCGTCCCGATCAGCACCCCGTCCGCGAGCCCCCGCAGCGCCTCCACCTGCGCTCGCGTCGTCACCCCGCTCTCCGCCACCCGCAGCGTCCCCCTCGGGATCCGCTCCAGAAGCCCCGGCGTCGCCTCCGGGTCCACCCGCAGCGTCCGGAGATCCCGCGCGTTGACCCCCACCACCCGGGCCCCCGCCTCCAGCGCCGCGGCGATCTCCCGGGCGTCGCGGGCCTCCACCAGCGCCTCCATCCCGAGCCCCCGCGCCACTCCGAGGAGCCCCCGCAGCGCCTCGACCCCGTGCACCGACGCCAGCAGCAACACCGCGTCCGCGCCGTGCACGCGGGCCTCCAGGATCTGGTACGGATCGACCACAAAATCCTTGCAAAGCACCGGGCGACCGCCCTCCTCGCGGAACACCCCAAGCAGCGCTTGCTCCCCTCCAAAATGGGGCCCCTCCGTCAGCACGGAGATCGCCGCCGCCCTCGCCCCGTAGGCCCTCGCGTAGCGCGCAGGGTCCGCCTCGACCCGTATCGGCCCCCCGGAGGGAGAGGCCCGCTTGAACTCGGCGATCAGACCAAGACCGGGCGCCCCGAGCGCAGCCAGCAAGGAGCGATCCGATGGAGTCGCCGCCCGCTCCAGCTCCCGCAGGGGACGGCGGGCGATCCGTCCAGCCAGATCCGCCCGGGTGCGCCCCAGGATACGCTCCAGGACGCTCACGCGGCCTCCCGCAGCGCCTGGCTCTCCCGCCGGTAGCGCTCCAGCAGCGCCCTCGCGGCCCCGCTCGCAAGCACCTCCCGGGCCGCCTCCAGCCCTGCCGCCAGCGAGCCCGCGCGCCCGGACACCCAGAAGCCCGCGGCGGCGTTCAGCGCGACGTGAGCGGACGGCGCCCCTCGCTCTTCCCCCGACAGCACCGCCTCCAGCGCCGCCCTGTTGGTGCCGCGGTCTCCCCCCGCGATGGCCTCGAAGGGCACCCGCTCCAGCCCCAGCTCCCCCGGCTCGAAGCGCCGCTCCTGCACGTTTCCTTCCCTCACCTCCCACAGCAGCGAGGGACCGCAGAGGCTCAGCTCGTCCAGCCCCTCTTCCCCGGCCACCACCAGGGCGCGCTCGACCCCCAGCCTCGCCAGCGCCCCGGCCACCCTCCTCCCTCGCTCCGGATCGCTCACCCCCACCACCTGCCGCCTCACCCCCGCCGGGTTGCACAGCGGACCGACCAGGTTGAACACCGTCCTGGCCCCCAGCTCCCGCCGCACCGGCGCCAGCGCCCTCAGCGCCGGGTGAAACCTCGGCGCGAACAGGAAGACCAGCCCCAGCTCCCCCAGCAACCGGCTCGCCTCCCCTGGCCCCAGATCGACCACCACCCCCGCCTGCTCCAGCACGTCGGCGCTGCCGCAGCGCCCCGAGCTGGCGCGGTTCCCGTGCTTGGCCACCGGCACCCCCGCCGCCCCCAGCACCAGCGCCGCCGCCGTCGAGGTGTTCGCCGTCGCGAGCCCGCTCCCTCCGGTCCCGCAGGTGTCCACCGCCTCCGCTCCGCCCTCCACCCGCACGCACCGCGCACGAAGCGCTCGCGCAAACCCCGCCAGCTCCCCCTCCCGCTCGCCCCGCCCCGCCCGCCCCCCCAGGAACGCCCCCGCCTGCGCCGCCGTCCAGCCCCCATCCAGGAGCAACCCCATCGCCTCCTCCGCCTCCGCCTCCCCGAGCGCCTCCCCCCTCATCACACGCCCCAGCGCCCTCGCGATCCCTTCTGCCGCCTGCTTCATCACCTGTTCCATCGCAATGGAATGACATTGTATTATTAAAGTGTATCACTTGCAAGAAGAACCCGCAGGGAAGGCCGCCAACGGGAGGATCAAGGCGCGGGGGGGCGGGGGGAGCCCCCGAGACGAGCCACGGCGGAGGTCAGCCCCTCGAAAGCGCGCAGGAAGCCCCGGGACGCGGCAAGGAGGGGCGCCTGGGGTCGGCGAGAGGGCTCCAGTTCGGCCCAGTCGGCGCGGCGACGCTCGCCGTGGCGGCCGCGGGCCCAGCGGGCGCCGAGGAGGGCGGCGGGGGTGAGCGCCACCCAGAACAAGAAAAGGGGAGCAGAAACCGGAGGGAGCGGGGCCCGGATCGAGGGGGTCGAGGCGAGCCAGGAGGCGACAGGCGCCTCGTAGATCGCCGCCGCCCCCAGCGGCCCCAGCAGCGCCAGCACCACCCCGAGGACCGGGGAGAGCCGCGCAGGGAGCGCGTCCAGCGCCGGATCGCTCTCCCTGGCAGGCAACGCCTGCTCCTCCTCGCGCCGGAGGTTCCTGGACTCCTGCTGCGGCCCTTCCCCCTCGGTCATCGTGTAAATCGCTCGCCCGAGGGAGGCCCCCAGCAGCGGCAGCAGCGGCAGCAGCAACCAGCGGACCGCACCGAGGGCCCGGGCGACCTCCAGCAGCCCGAACCCCAGCGGAAGCAGGCCCAGCAACCCGGCGTAGGAGAGCTTCAGCCAGCAAGCTGTGCCCTCCCGGGGGGTCCCCTGGTGCGTTGCCAGCTCCCAGGGGGCCTCCTGGCGCTCGATCTGCGCCAGCACCCAGAGCCCAAGGGCGAGGGCGAGGGACGCCGCGACGCCCTGGAGCGCGGCGGCCTCCGCGGCCCCGGCCGCAGCCGCAGCCGCGCCGATCAGCACGCTC
>CAZSDX010000403.1:6047-6860 GCA_964605685.1 uncultured Polyangiaceae bacterium | reverse complement strand
TCAGGGCCTCGACGGCCTGGGGATCGGCGGTGTCCACCTTGTTCAGGATCACGACGTCGGCGGCGCGGAGGTTCACCTCGCCGGGGAAGTAGCTCGTCTCGTGCCCGGGGCGATGGGGATCGACCAGCACGATCTGCAGGTCCGAGCGGTAGAAGGGGAAGTCGTTGTTCCCGCCATCCCAGAGCAGCAGCTCGGCCTCCTCCTCCACCTGCCGGAGGATCGCCTCGTAGTCCACCCCGGCGAACACCACGTTCCCGCGCTCGATGTGGGGCGCGTACTCCTCGCGCTCCTCGATGGTGCAGTCGTGGCGGTCCAGGTCCTCCATCGTGGCGAAGCGCTGCACCCTCTGGGCCTCGAGGTTCCCGTAGGGCATCGGGTGGCGGGCCACGGCGACGCGGATGCCCGCCTCCTTGAGGATCTCGGCCACGCGGCGGGTGGTCTGGCTCTTGCCGACGCCGGTGCGGACGGCGCAGATGGAGACCACGGGGATCCGGGCGGGGATGGCGCTCGCGTCGGGGCCGATGAGCCGGAAGTCCGCTCCCGCGGCCATGGCCTTCGAGGCCTTGTGCATCAGGTACTCGTGGGAGACGTCCGAGTAGGAGAAGATCACCTGCTGGACCTTGTGCTCGCGGATGAGGCGGGTCAGGTCCTCCTCGGGGTGGATCGGGATCCCCTGCGGGTAGAGGCTGCCGGCCAGGGAGGCGGGATACATCCGGCCGTCGATGTTGGGGATCTGCGTGGCCGTGAAGGCCACCACGCGATACTCCGCGCGATCGCGGAAGCAGGTGTTGAAGTTGTGGAAGTCGCGGCCCG
>CAZSDX010000403.1:5769-6026 GCA_964605685.1 uncultured Polyangiaceae bacterium | reverse complement strand
CGGATCGGTTCGCCCATGAGGCACCTCGGTCGGGGAGGCGAGGGGGCCTCCCGGGATGCGGGAGCGGCCGGATCGGAAGCTCGGGGAGCAGCATGGGTCCGCGTCGCTCCACCAGGCATTCTCCTTCTGTCTCCAGGGAGCGGTTCCTCTATTTCCTCCATGAAATAGCGGATCCCCGAGCTCTCGCGTCTCGGGGTCTTTGCGTCAATGTTGTATGGATATGCGATCGATTGCCCGGGCGGCGAAGCGCGGACTCC
>CAZSDX010000403.1:0-5741 GCA_964605685.1 uncultured Polyangiaceae bacterium | reverse complement strand
CCCCGCCCGTCCCGGGGGGTCGGAGGGCCCTGCATACTATGCGGTCAGGGCTTGACGAAGTAGGGGGAGATGTCCTCGGCCGTCAGCTCGCGGAAGACGTCCGCCACCTGCACCAGCTCGTAGGCCCGGCCCTTCTCGAAGCTGACCACCTCGACGTGGCGCCCCAGGCCCTTCACGGCCCGGACCGCCTCGGCCAGGTCGCCGTCTCCGGTCACCAGGATCGCGGTGTCGTACAGGTCCTTGGAGGCGGCCAGCAGCACCCCCTTCTCGGTCCAGCGGGAGTGGCTGGTGCCGCACTCGCGGCATGCGAAGTTCCGCTGCACGAGCTTGCCCAGGCGGACCTCGAGGTAGGCGGTGCGGTCCAGGGCCCCGATGAAGCGCTGCTGGCCGCGGCGGGCCTCCTCCGGGTGATCCGGGGGCAGCAGGCAGTTGTAGTAGTAGATGCGCACCAGGCGGCGATCGGGGCCCACGAGGCCCTTGGCGAAGTCGCCGATGTTGACGTCGGTGCGGTTGAGGTTCTCGCGGCAGAGGTGGTAGAAGTTGCTGCCGTCGATGAAGACGTAGACGCGGTTCATGCAGCCCCCAGCGTGCCGGAGGGGGCCCGGAAATGGATCAGGAGGCCGCGTGCGACCTCCTGGAGCACATTGCCTGAAGCCCACGACTGACAGGCGACAGGGAGTAGATGCACGGCCATTCTATGGAACGGCCGGATCGCTGTCAACGGGGTCCAGGTCGGAAGTTGCATGTCGGCGACCTCATCTCGCGAAGGGGATGGCGAGGCGAGGGAGGCAGCGATGCGGGCAGCGGCGGAGAGGCCGGGCAGGCAGGCTCGGGGGGCGAGGCCGGGCAGGCGGGCGGAGGCTGACCCGTGGCCGTCGACGTGCTGCTGGTGAGGGCCCAGGAGGCGCTGCTGCTGGCGGTGATGCTCTCGCTCCCTGCGCTGCTGGTCGCTCTGCTCGTCGGGACCGTCGTGTCCGTCTTCCAGGCAGCGACCCAGATCCAGGATGCCACCCTGGCGCACCTCCCCCGGCTCCTCGCCGTGGCGGTCTCTCTGGCCGCGTTTGGCCCCTGGATGGCACGCCATATCGCCGGCTTCGCCGCCCGGATCTTCTCGGGGAATTGACGTGCTCCCGGCTCCTCAAACGCTCCTCGCGCGGCTACCGACCACCGCCCCGGGTCGCGTGCTGCGGGTGGGTGGCCGCGTCCTGCGTCTGGACGACGCCTCGCTGACGCTGGCGGACGCCTCCGCATCCATCGAGGCGGCGCGCCCCGCCGACGCGGACCTGCGGGAAGGAGATCTGATCGAGCTGCGGGGTCGCTGGGATGGCGCTTGTCTCTCCAGCAGCGTGCTCCTCTCCCTGCACCGACCCCCCCGGTCTCCCGGTGCGGACGGAGAGGTCCGGAGGTTCCTCCTGGACGGCGTCGGCCAGCGGTTGAGCGCCCGGAGCCGGGTCATCGGCGCGCTCCGGCGCCACCTGGAAGCGGACGACTTCCTGGAGGTGGAGACCCCGGTGCTGGTCCCCTGCCCTGGTCTCGACCTGCACCTCGACGGCTGCGCCGCCGACGGCGGTTTCCTCATCACCTCCCCCGAGTACCAGATGAAGCGGCTGCTGGTGGGAGGGCTCCCCCGGATCTTCCAGATCGCCCGCTGCTTTCGCCGGGGCGAGCAAGGCCCCTGGCACAACCCGGAGTTCTCCCTGCTCGAATGGTACCGGGCCTTCTCCGGCTACGAGGACATCCTGGACGACACCGAGGCGCTGGTGTGCGCCGCAGCGCAGGAGCTACGCGGCGAGGCGTCGTTCCAGGTTGGCCCCCGCAGGATCGACCTGGGACGCCCCTTCCTGCGGGTGACCTTGGCAGAAGCCTTCCGGCGCCACGCGGGCGTCGAGGAGGATGAGCTGCTGCGCTGGGCCCGCGAGGACGAGGACCGCTACTTCCGCGTCCTGGTCGAGCAGGTTGAGCCGGCCCTCGCGGCGCTGGATCAGCCCGTCTTTCTGCTGGACTACCCGGCCAGCCAGGCTTCCCTGGCCCGGCGCAAGCCGTCGGATCCGCGCTATGCGGAGCGCTTCGAGCTTTACGTGGCCGGTGTCGAGCTGTGCAACGGCTTCGGGGAGCTGAACGACCCGGCGGAGCAGCGCGCCCGGTTCGAGGCCGACCAGGCGGAGCGCCAGCGCCGTGGCCTCCCGGTGTACCCGCTGGACGAGCGCTTCCTCCGCGCCCTGGAGGAAGGGATGCCCCCGGCGAGCGGCAACGCCCTGGGCCTCGACCGGCTGGTGGCCCTGGCCTGCGGCGCCGGCTCCCTGGACGAGATCCTCGCCTTCCCTGCCCCCCTGGTCTGACCCTCCGTGGTTGGCCCCCTCCCGAGGCGTCCCCTGCTCACTCGTCGTCCAGAAGCGACAGCGCGTCGGACGCAAGGAACGCGTCGATCCACCGCAGGTGCGGGTCATCCACGTCCCGCATCTCCTCCGGGAGCGCGGGCAGCGGGAGTGCACACCGCTGGCGGGTCTCGGATCGTGGCTCCGGCGCGGTGGGTGGCGCCTGCCCCGGAGCGGGTGTTCGCAAGGAAGATGATTTCATGGCCTCCCCCGTGTCAGGTGCAAGAGGCTAGCCAGCCGCGCGGCGCAGCGCAACCGGGAGATTTTTACCGTGGGGGCACCCTGACAGCGCGGTCGCGCTCTGGTAGGGAACGGACGATGTCAGCGAAAAAAGAAGACCTTGCTGGTCCCCCCGGGGGGGCCGGGGTCCTGGAGCGATTGAACAAGGGAAAGGCCCCCGGAGCGCGGGTGCAGTGGGTCGAGACCCTCCCCTGGAGCGGGGCGCACGGGGTCGAGCGCTACCGGCTGGGCAACGGGTTGACGCTGCTCCTGCTCGTGGATCACGGCGCCCCGGTGTTCAGCTACCAGACCTGGTTCTCCGTGGGCTCGCGCCACGAACGGGCGGGCAAGACGGGCCTGGCCCACCTCTTCGAGCACCTGATGTTCAACGAGAGCGAGCACCTGCCGAAGGGGGAGTTCGACCGGAAGCTGGAGGAGTGCGGGGCCGAGTCCAACGCGGCCACCTGGGTCGACTGGACCTACTACCACGAGAACGTCCCCAGCGACCGGCTGGGGCTCGTCGTCGACCTGGAGGCGGAGCGCATGGCCCACCTTGTCCTCCGCGAGCCCCAGGTGACCAGCGAGAAGGAGGTCGTCTCCAACGAGCGGCGCCAGCGGGTCGAGGACGACGTGGACGGCGCCGTGGCGGAGCTCCTCTACAAGACCGCGTTCCGGCGCCACGGCTACGGTTGGCCCACCATCGGCTGGATGGAGGATATCCAGAACTTCTCTACCCAGGACTGCGAGGAGTTTTATCGCACCTATTACTCCCCCAACAACGCGACGCTGGTGGTGGTGGGGGACGTGGACCGGGAGGAGCTGCTGGCGCGGGTGCAGCGGCGCTACGGGGCGATGGCCGCGGCGGAGATCCCCGTGGAGGACGTGAAGCCGGAGCCCCCCCAGACCGAGGAGCAGGTCGTCGAGGTGGAAAAACCCACCGAGGTGGAGAAGATCGCCGTGGGCTACCGGGGCCCGGCGCTCGGTGACGCCGATCATGTACCGCTCTCCGTGCTCAACGAAATCCTCTTCGGGGGGCGCGCCTCCCGGGTCCATCGCGCCATGGTCCAGGAGGCGGAGGTCGCGGTGGACTGCCGCGGCTGGGTCTCCACCTTCCGCGACCCGGGGCTCTACGACATCGCGGCGACCGCGCGCCCCGGGGTCAAGGCCGAGGCGCTGCTGGCCATCCTGGACCGGGAGCTGGGCAAGATCGCCGAGACCCCCGTGGACCGCGCCGAGCTGGAGCGGGCCAAATCCCGCATGGAACTCTCGGCCCTCCACGGCATGGAGAGCTGCGACGGGCGCGCCGAGCAGATCGGCTTCTACGAGGTGGTGACGGGAGATCCGCTCGGGGCGCTGCACAGGCTCGCCGCCCTGCGGCGGGTCACGGTGGCTGACCTGCTCCGGGTGGCGCGGCGCTACCTGGTGAAGGAGGCGAGGTCCGTGGTGCTGGTGAGGGCGGCCCTCGCCGGCGAGGAAGGTGCCGAGGAAGCGCCCGAGGCCCTGACCGGCGAGAGGCAGGTGGCCCCGTGAAGCGCATCGTCGAGGCGAGCGCGGCGGTGCCGCTGGTGAGCATGTCCCTGGTGTTTCGCTCCGGCTCCACCCTGGACCCTGCGGGCAAGGAGGGGCTCTCGCGGGTGACCGGGCGCATGCTGCGCCGGGGCGGAGCCGGGATGACCTCCCAGCAGATCGAGGAGACCTTCGACACCCTGGGCGCTCAGTTCTCCACCGACGTCGGCTTCGGCTGGACCGCCGTGGGGACCTCGGTGCTCTCCCGCAACGCCGAGGCCACGGCGGAGCTGGTGGGCAGGCTGGTAGCCGAGCCCGCGGTCGACGAGATCGAGCTGGGCAAGCTGCGCCGCGAGATCGAGGCGGAGCTGATCGAATCCAGGGACAACGACCAGATCCTCGCCAGCCGGGCGCTGCGCCGCGGGATCTTCGGCGCCCACCGCCACGCCCGCCGCGTGGGCGGGTACATCCCGACGGTGCGCTCCCTGACCCCAGAGGACATCCGCGACCACCACCGGCAGGTCTTCTGCAAGAAGAACGCCTTCCTGGTGTTCTCCGGGGATCTCTCCGACCGGCGGGCGCGGCACCTCGCCGAGCTGCTCACCGCGCGGCTCCCGGAGGGCACACGCCCCGCGGATCCCACCGGCGAGCCGGAGCCTCGCCCGGGCCGCCACCTGATCTTCGTCGACAAGCCAGATCGCACCCAGACCCAGATGTACCTGGGCTCCCTCGGCTCCCACCCGCACGACGACGACCTGACCCCGCTCCAGGTGGCCACCTCGGTCCTGGGGGGCACCTTCACCGCCCGGATGATGCAAGAAGTGCGGGTCCAGCGGGGGTGGTCCTACGGGGCCTACGCGCGCCTCGGGCTGGATCGCCACCGGGAAGCGTTCTCCATGTGGGCGGCCCCCGCGGCGTCGGACGCCCCGGGGTGCCTGTCCCTGCTGCTCTCGCTGCTGGAGGCGTGGCACAGGGACGGCGTCGAGGCGGAGGAGCTCTCCTTCATGAAGCGCTACCTGCGGCGCTCCCACGTCTTCGACATCGACACGGCGCAGAAGCGGGCGCAGCAGCGCATGTCGACGGAGGTCTACGATCTCCCCGAGGATTACCACGAGACCTACACGGACAGGATCAAGGCGGTCACCCGCAAGCAGGCCAACCGGGCCATCCAGGAGCGGCTCGACCCGAGCCGCCTGGTGATCGCCGTCGTCGGGAGCCACAAGGAGCTGGGCGCCGCCGTCGAGGAGGCCATCCCGGGCCTCACGTCTTCCACGGTGGTCCCTTACGATATCGAGTGACCACCGCGCCGGGAGTCCCGTAGGCTCGGAGGTCCATCCAGGATGCCGACCCTGCCCTCGATCCTCCGCAGCCTCCTCCTGTTTGCCCTTCTGCTGACCTCCCTGCCTGCGCGAGCAGGCACCCTCAAGCTCTGGCACGCCTACCGCGAGGGGGGCAAGGAGCAGGAGGCGCTCCGGATCCTCCTGGAGCGCTACCGGGCGGCTCACCCCGGCGTCACCGTCGAGACGCTGGCGGTGCCCTTCGAGGGCTACGCCTCCAAGCTGGGGGCCGCGATCCCTGCGGGCAACGGCCCGGACCTCTTCATCGACGCCCACGAGCGCGTCGGCGACTACCGCCGCCGCG
>CAZSDX010000402.1:0-6874 GCA_964605685.1 uncultured Polyangiaceae bacterium | reverse complement strand
AGGTAGGAGAGATCCGGGCAAAGCGTAGGCGGGAGACGGAGAGGGGGCCGGGGGGTGAGGCTCCGCGGGAGACGGACAGCGGGCCGGGGGGGTGAGGCCTCACGGCGCCACGCACAGGCCGAAACCTGGCGGCATCACGCTTCCCCCGCCCACGCACAGCCCCTCCGGACAGTCGGCGTCGATCCCGACGCGGCAGATGGCCCGGCAGGTGTTGGTATCCCGGGCGCAGACGTGCCCTGCGGCGCAAGGGCAGGGCTGGCCCGTTCCGCCCTTCCCCGGCACGTCGCAGCTCGTGGTCCTGTCCGCCACCAGCACACAGACCTGCCCCGCCGGGCAGGCCCCCGGATCCAGCAGGGTGCAGCTATCCGCCGGCGCGCACACCGGGACGAAGATCGGATCCTGCGCCTGGGACGTCTCGAAGACGCGCCTGGGGGTGCACCACGTCCCGGGGCCGCACCCGGAGCCGAAGCAGCAGTAGGGCCTGCACTGGCCCGCGTTGATCTCGCCGCCGTCGGTGCCCCGCACGCAGGCGAGCCCCGGCGCACAGTCGCTCCGGAGCGTACCCTGCTCGTCCGCGAAGACCCCGCGGCACGCCTCTCCCTCCCCTGCCTCTCCGGAACGCACGCACCCCACCGTCGCCTCGTCGTCCGCGCGGAACACCTGGCAGGAGAGGGTCAAAGAATACCCCTTTCCGGAGGCCGTTTTTAGCTTGGGGGGGTCAAGGTCGGGAGGGAGGGAGGGGACGGAGAGACCCCCCTCGGTGGGGATCTGCTGGGCCAGCGTCCCGTCGCAGCTCCAGGCGGAGTGCTGCGGGTCCGGGTTGCAATCGGTGGGGGTGCCGCAGTTGGCGTTGCGCGGGGCCTTGGCGTTGCCGCCGTCGAAGCCGATCTGGGCGGCTTCCGTGGGGCCGTCGGAGCCGCCGTCGGTCTCGGGGCAGCCCTCGGAGCAGGCGGTCACGCTGGGGCCAGCGCCCTCCCGGGCGGGGACCGAGCAGGCCAGGCCGATCAGCCCCGCAGCGAGCCCACCGAGCAGGAGCGCCAGCAAGCGCCTGGTCGCACGTCGCGGCATGGGGGGAGAGGACTTCAAGGGGCGTGCCAGGGCGAGAGAGCAAGGGGGAGCGAGAAGGCCAGCGTGGGGCTTCCCCTGGCGTGGAGGTCAGGGGCGGCTCACTTGACCTCGATGTCGCGGACGACGAAGTTCCCGGCCTGGTCGAAGGCGCGGATGGCGACCAGGTTGGTGCCGGAGGGGAGCACCGAGGAGAGGTCGACGTCGATCTCCTCGGCGGGCTCGTCGAAGATCCCGTCCTTGGGGGCGAGGGGGCGCCACTCGGTGCGCCCGTTGACGGCGAAGTCGATGCGGACGATGGGGCCGAGGCCGTCGACCAGCTCGGCCTGGATGCGCTTGCCCTGGGTCTTGAGGGAGCGGAAGACCGGCGCGGTGTTGTCCACCAGGATGGGCCCGGACTCCAGGGCGTGGCGGGTGATGCGGTCCGGAGGGTTGGCCATCTCGTCGGAAGCCTCGACCCGGACCCGGTAGGTGCCCTCGGGGAGCGAGGCGGTCTCCCAGTCGAGGTCGGAGCGGGTGTACACCTCGTCGGGCCTGGTGAGGTCGCGCCAGGTGCCGGGCTGCTTCTCGAAGCGAAAGCTGACCCGGTAGCGGAGCTGGTCGTTGTCCGGGTTGTCGACGCGCCAGTTGAGCTTGATCGACGAGGAGCGGGAAGGCACCTCGGAGCCGCTGGAGGAGATCCCGCCTCCGCTGCTGGCCTTGGACGAGCGCACATCCACGGAGGTGACCACCGCCCGCAGGTTATCGGTGACGAAGGGCAGCGAGATGTCGTGGAGGGTGGCGTTGCTGTCCTTGGAAAAGCGGGCCCGGAGCTGCACGAAGCGCCCCGGCGGCACGGCGGCCTTCCCCGGGGAGGTGAGCGCCTGGGACCAGTCGCTCCAGGTGGCGTCCGGGTCGTTGCTGTTGCCGGTGCGGATCTGGAACTCGACGGTCCCGTCCGCGTGCCACATCAGGCGCCCATAACTGGCGCGGAGCCCCGCGTCGAGCACCTTGCTGGTCCAGGAGGCGTCGGCGCCCCCGGTCCCGCGGATCTCGTGGAAGGCCGCCGGATCGCTGGCCACCACGAAGCGCTTCTTGCCGACGACGCTCAGCGCCCCCACCTGCCGCCCGTCGACGTCGGCGACCAGCATGCTGGTGTGGTTCTCGTCGGCGGTGTACACCCGCCCCTCGGCGCCGGTCCCCACGAAGGGCCGTCCGTTGTCGTCGATGGCCAGCGAGACGAAGTGGGTGTCGGTGCGGTTGAGCAGCTCTTCCATGGAGCCATCGGGGTCGACGCGGATCAGCGAACCCTTCCCTGCACGGCCCCCTGCCCTCGGCGGCGCGGCCCCCTTCGACGGGGGCTTCGGGATCGACATGCCCTTGCCCTCCCCCATCTCGTTGGCGATGAGGAAGAGCTCCCCCTTCTTGCCGAACTGGATCTCCTTCACCTCGTCGCCGCTCGGCGAGGCGTGGACCACCGCCTTCCCGGGGCCGGTGACCTTGAACAGGATGCCCTTGCCGCTGGACCCGGTGTACACCGTCCCGTCCGGCGCCACGGCGACGCTCACCAGGTTGGGCTCGTCGCTGTCGAAGACGAGCTGCGCGGCGCCCCCCGGCTGCACGAAGAACAGCTTACCGTTGGGCCCGGTCGCGGCGTAGAAACCGTTCTTCTTCGGGTCGTAGGCCAGGGCAAAGATGTTCTCTGCGTCGGCGATCGCCGGCAGCTCGGTGAGCGCGCCGCCCCCGTCGATCTTGAAGATCTTGCCCCCCGGCAGCGTGGCGGCGAACACCGATTTGCCGTCGGTGACCATCGACGTGACCACCATCTGCTTGGTGTCCGCGTACTCGGTCACCTGGCCCCCGGCGACCTTGAGCACCTTGCCCGCGTTCCCCGTGCCCAGCAGCACCGTGCCGTCGTTGAGCGTCAGCGCGGAGAAGACCGTGTTGGCCGCGGAGATCGTCAGGGTGCCGAGGTTCCACCCGGCCCGGACGTGCCCCTGCGAGTCGACGGAGACGCCCCGCAGATCGCCGGACAGGAAATCTTCCTGGGAGTCCAGCTCGAAGCGCCGCGTGCCCACGGCGTCCGCGGGGGTGACCACGGCGACGCTCGCCGCGGCCGCCACGGTGGCGAGAAGAGAGGAGGAGAGTCGGCGCAGGATCGTTTTCTTCATGAGGGATGGCAGCATCAGGTGGAGAGGGAAAAGCACGGCGACGAGGGGTTAGCGGAGCGAGGGGCGCACCCGGACGCGCACCATGTCGCGCCCCTCGATGAACTTGCCCATGGGGAACGGGATACGCACCACCGTGGGCAGCGCCCTCGGGGCGTCCGAGTCGTTGGTGGTGGTCAGGGAGTCGGCCATGCTCAGCGGGAGCCGGGGCGCGATGTGCCCCTTGAACGCCAGCCCCACCCCGGGGAGCTGGTAGACCGCCAGCAGCGAGTCCGGCGCGAAGCTCTGCTTCGGCAGGTTGACCAGAAGCGTGGCCAGGCTCTCCGGCGGCGCAAGCTCCGGGCCGTCCATCCAGCCGGGGACCAGCGACACGGAGAACTCCTTGCCGGCGAACTCCTGCGGCACCGGGATCTCCACGGTGCGCACCTCGTCCACCGCGTTGAACTGCGTCAGCCGGAGCTGCACCCGCAGCTTGTCCCCCGCGTCCACCGTGTCCTCCAGCGGGCGAACGCCGCGCATCGAGTAGAGGTTCCGGGCGAAGGTGAGCTTCAGCTTCATCTCGACCTTCTCGATCTGGGCGTGCTCCCACGGGTTGTTGAGGATCATCCCCACCGCCCGCACCGCCCTCGACCGGAAGAATTCGTCCGCGTTGGGCGTCCCGCCGATCGCCAGCCCGAAGTCGTGCAGCTCAATGGAGCCGTACCCCTTGACGTGGACCTTCGTCCTGGCCTCCCACGCCGCGTCCCGCCGCTCGCTCACGGTGCTCTCCACCGTGTTGCCCATGGCCACCGCCAGGTACATCGGCGACATGAACTTCTCGTGGGCGATCTCCATCGACCAGCTCTTCTTCGGGGCCCCGTCCACCCCGTCCACGTCCACCGTCACCGGGAACGTCGGCGCCGTCACCTTGGTGTCGATCACGATCGACGCCTGGAGATCGTTCACCATCGCCCCCATCGGCCTCGCCGGCTCCCCCATCTTGAACGAGCGCATCTGGCTCGCCAGGATCCAGTGGACCTTGCCGATCGCCGCGGGCATCGACGAGATCCCCCCCTGCATCATCGGGTGCCCGAAGGCCACCAGCTTGTCCCCCTCCACGTAGGTCACCGTCCCCAGCCCCTGCGCCGAGATGTCCCCCCGGATGAGCTGGATCCCGATGGCCCCGCCGTTCTCGTACATCGTCGGTGCGTTCGGGTCCGGAGCGCCCCCGCCCCCGCTCCCCTGCTGCACCTCGAACCCCAGCGGCGCCATCACCTCCGACACCGCCCTCGCCATCCTGTCCCCCAGGCCCCCCAGGCTCAGCAGCGTGCTCGGCGACGCCAGCTTCGTCCCCGCCGGGGCCTTGAGCGACCCCGCCAGCCGGTCCTCCATCTGCTTCGCATGCCGCTGCGGATCGTACTCCCCCAGCTCCCCCCGGAACTCGTTGCCCCCGTCCAGCGACGCCCGCTTCACCCGCTGCGGCCCCTTGCCCGACTTCCCCGGGGCGCCGGGCCTCGACGGCGGCGGCACCGGGATCGGCTGCAGCAGGTTCGGCGGCACCGGCCTCGCCATGTCCTGGAGCATGTTCTTGATCGGCGTCACCCCCGCGATCGGCTCCGCGCCGAACTGCCACCCGTAGGCGTAGGCCCCGATCATCTTCCCATCCAGGAAGATCGGGCTCCCGCTCATCCCCGCCACCGTGTGCGCGATGTTCAGGCGCTCATGCGGCGTCTTGATCAGGATCAGATCCTGCCCTGGGCGGAACTTCCTCAGGACCCCCACCACCTCCACGTCGAACTTCTCTGGCTTCGTCCCCTGGAACACCGTCAGCCCGTACCCCTTCGCCCCGATCTTGATGTCGTCCACATCAAGCGTCGGCACACGGGTACCCTGGGCGTTGACCGAGGGAGACAGCGCCACCACCGGGGCGCTCGCCACCAGCAGGAAGGCAGGAAGAATCGGGAGGGTTCTCAGGAGACGCACCCGGCCACCTTATCACGTCGGCTCCGTTGCCCAAGGCCCTCCGCCATTTCCCCCCCCGAACCCTGGACTTCCAGCCTTGCCAGGGCCACAACCCCCTCCGTGCGTGATGCCCTCGTCACTCTCGGTCTCTCCCTCGGCCTCGCGCTCCTCGTCACTGGCCTCCTCAGCACCGCCTACGGCCTCCTCTGGCGCCCTCGCCCCTGGCGCGCTCCTCTCCTCCTCCTCCTCCCCATCATGGCCCCCATCTGGGCCTTCCAGGAGCGCATGTTCCTACGCGGCGCCGCCGTCCTCCTCGGCGCCCTCCTCTACGCCCTCTGCGCCTGGGATGCCTTTCGCATCCAGTGAGCCCCGCCCTGGCGCGCTACTTGACCAGCAGCCGCAACGCCTCTCGGATCAGCTCCGGCACCGGGAGCACGTCGACCCGCTCCCCGAGCAGCTCCAGGGCGCGCTCGGCGTCCGCGGGTTTGTAACCGCTGTTGGTGAGCGCCGAGATCACCATGGCGCGGCTGTCACCGGCGGGGGTCGCGGAGGCCGCGGCCTTCCCGGCGGCGGGGCGGGGCTCGGCGCCTCCGGTGGAGGGGAGCTTGTCACGCAGCTCCAGCAGCAGCCGCTCGGCGGTCTTCTTGCCGACGCCGGGGATGCTCGTCAGGCGGCCCAGCTCCTTGCGAGCGATGACGCGGCCCAGCTCGTTCGCCGGGACGTGGGACAGGATGGAGAGGGCCGTCCGGGGCCCCACGGTGGAGACGCCCAAGAGCTCCCGGAAGACCGAGCGCTCGGAGGCGGAGGAGAAGCCGAAGAGCTGGAAGGTGTCCTCGCGGACGTGGGTGTGGACGTAGAAGGTCAGCGGCTCGGCGGGGGCCTTGTTGCCGGCTCCCCGGAGCCTGCCGACGGTACCGAGGGGGGCGAGCAGCTCGTAGCCGACCCCGTTCACGTCCACCACCAGCGTCCCGTCGGGTTCTTCGTGGGCAATTCGCCCGGTCACCATCGCGATCAAGGTCGACCTCGTTCCCGGTTCAACGGAGGAAGACCAGGCGTAGCACGTCCTGGTCGTGATCCATCCCACCCTTGCCGGGGCGGATCCTGCGGAAGGAGAGCACCCCGAGGAAGGGGTCATCCTGGGGCGTGAGGCTCATGGTCTCGCCGGGGCGGATCTTGCGCCCGCTGTTGAGCACGTAGTCCGCGATCTCGTTGAGGAGGGCGGCGGCGGGGCGCACCAGGACGCCCGGCACGTTGCACACCTCGATCTCCGGGTGATCCGCGTGCTCCTTCAGGCCGTGGGTCATCAGGTGGTAGCCAGCCCGGTAAGCCACGTTCTGCTTGAGCCAGGGGAGCATCGACAGGGCGACGGGCCCCGGCCGGGTCTCGGCGCTGGCCAGCCGGCCATCGAGCCGCTGCGCCTCCGTGTCGTCCGCGAGATCCGGCGGGGTGATGCCGATGTGGACGTAGTCCTCCGGATCCTTGCGGGTCGACTCCGCGGCCTTCGCGGCCTTCCTGGGCTTCGCAGCCTTCGCAGCCTTCGCGGGTTCCGCAACCTTCGCGGGCTTCTTGCTCTTGCCGTTTCCGGTCGATGTCTTGGGCTTGGTCACGCCCCGAAGGTACACGACCCGGCGGGCTCAGGGGCGACGGAAGGAGGAACCACCACCGCGAGGGCGCCCGCCGCCGGGGCGCGGGGAGGCGCCGGGGTGGGGGGACGCGGCGCG
>CAZSDX010000401.1:640-6877 GCA_964605685.1 uncultured Polyangiaceae bacterium | reverse complement strand
CTGCTGGCGCTGCTGCCCGGGGTGCTCTCCTGCTCCTCGCCGGGGGAGGCGCCGACCGGAGCCGCCGAACCTCCGGCGCTGCGGAGGCTGGATTCGTTCCTCGCCGCCGTCCCCGGCGGCGCGCTGCTGGCGGCATCCGGGCTGGCCCCCGGGGTGCGCCTCCCGGGGGGAGCGGACGAGGCAACCTCGGTGAGAGAGCCGCGCTCCGGCCTGGCGATCGCGTTCCGCCTGGAGGGAGCGGCCCCGGTGGAAGCCCGCGAGGGGAGAGGGCTGCGCGTTTACGAGAGGGCGCTGGGCGAGGCCACCGCGCTGCTGCTGCGGCCCGCAGGGGACGGGGTGGAGGATCTGGTGTTCTTCGACCAGGATGCGACGCCGCGGGGAGAGCTGCGCTACCGGGTCGAGCTGGGCGCGGGGGTCGCGGGGCTCCGGCTGCTGGGCGGTACGCTGGAATTCCTGGACGCCGACGGGGCTCCACGGTTGCGCATGGCGGAGCCCTACGGGCTGGCCCCCGGCGCCGGGAGGATCCCGGTCGGGGTGGTGGTGGAGGGCTGCGTGGTGGATCGAGATCCGAGGGCGCCCTGGGGGCGCCCGGTGATACCTCCGGGGGCCACCACCTGCGCGGTGCGCCTCACCTGGGAGGTCCGGGGCGGCCCGCTGCTGATCGATCCGGCGTGGCAGCCCACGGGGAAGATGAGCGATGTGCGGGCGCTGCACACGGCGACGCGGCTGCCGGACGGGCGGGTCCTGGTGGCCGGCGGCGGGATCAACCTCGAGCAAGGGCAGATCGCCTCCGCCGAGCTGTACGACGCCGCCACCGGGACCTGGGCCAAGACCGGAGACATGAACGAGCCACGATCCAGCCACGGCGCATGGCTCCTCGGGAGCGGGCGGGTGCTGGTCGGCTCCGGCTCCACCGGCAGCTCCGGCTCCAGCAAGCTCTCCGAGATCTACAACCCGGCGACCGGCCTCTGGACCCCCACCGGCAACGTCCCTTCCTACCGCTACTCCCAGGCCAACGGCACCCTCCCGGACGGGCGTCCCTTCTTCTGCGGCGGTTACTCGCCCAACCCGGACGTCTTTTACAACGACGCCTACGCGTACACCGAGGCCACCGGCCAGTGGAGCAAGCTCCCCGGGACGATGGTCTACCGGCGCCGCTACGGCCAGGCCTTCTCCATCCCCGGCGGGCAGATCCTCGTCGCCAGCGGCAAGCTCAACACCACCGGCAGCAGCGAGGTCGTTACCGACACCACGGAGATCTACGTCCCGGCGCTGGGGCAGTGGTTCCCGGGTCCCACGATGAAGAAGGCGCGGCAGTTCCCGGCCAGCACGCTGACGCCCTCGGGGATCCTGTTCGCGGGGGGCGTCGGGGCAGGGTTCCCGCCGGTGCTCAGCGCGGTGGAATTCTTCCGCTTCGAGGACGGCCAGTTTGTCGAGCTGGCCCCGATGAGCAAGGCCCGCGCCTACGGATCCGCTACCTGGCTCCCCCAGGAAGAACGCGCCCTGATCGCCGGGGGCGCCGACGCCATCGGTACCCAGAAAAGCTCGGAGCTGGTGGCGCTCGACGGCAGCGCGCCCCTCGGCGCCGGAGACATGGCCGAGGAGCGCGGTGCCCACACGGCAACCCCCCTGGACAGCGGCGTGGTGCTCCTCGCCGGAGGAGGCAAGGCGGCGCTGGGGCAGCTCGGCTTCCCCACCAGCAGCGCCGAGCTCTTCTCGACCCTCCAGGTGGGCCAGCCCTGCCAGAGCCCCGGCCAGTGCCCCCAGATCGACCCGAAGGACCCGGGGAGCCGCCACTGCGTCGACGGCGTCTGCTGCGAGAGCGCCTGCAACGGCCCTTGCCTGGCCTGCTCCGCCGCCAAGAAAGGCGGCGGCTCCGACGGCTCCTGCGGCCCGCTCCCCGCCGACACCGACCCCGACAACGAGTGCCCGGAGGATCCCGAATCCAGCTGCGGCCGTACCGGGGTCTGCGACGGCCAGGGCGCCTGCCAGACCTACCCGGAAGGAACCCTCTGCGCACGGTCCTGCGAGGTCGGGACCGCCGTCGAGGGCTCCTGCAAGCAGGGGAGCTGCTCCCTAACGGTCACCCCCTGCGGCCTCCATGCCTGCGACAGCGAGGCCGGGGTGTGCCGGAGCGGCTGCTCCACCGCCGCCCACTGCTCCACCGCCGCCTTCTGCGACCCTCAGACCGGGCTCTGCTCCCCCAAAAAATCCACCGGAGCCCCCTGCGCCACCTCCGACGCCTGTCAATCCGGGCACTGCGTCGATGGCGTCTGCTGCTCGGACGCCTGCGCCGCCCCCTGCTTCGCCTGCGCCAAGGCGCTCCAGGCGCCCGGCGGCGCCGACGGCTCCTGCCTCCCTGCCCAGAAGAACACCGTCGACCCGAGGGGGGTCTGCGTTGACCTCCCTTGTCTCGCCCGGGAAACCTGCGACGGCCAGGGCGCCTGCCAGAGCTACGCCGAGGGCGACGCCTGCTCGACCCCGAAGTGCGTGGGGGATGACTCCATCGGCTTCCGGGTCGCCCGCTTCGCCTGCGCCCAGGGCCTCTGCGCGCTGGAGGGCCCCCCCGAGAGCTGCGGAGACTTCGCCTGCCGCGAGGGCGGCTGCTTGTCGGCCTGCGAGGGGCCCGAGGATTGCTCCGGGAAGGCCTACTGCGCGCCCGGCAAGACCTGCGTACCTCGTCTGCCCCTGGGCTCCCCTTGCTCCGGCGGGGACCAGTGCCAGAGCGGCCATTGCGTGGACGGGGTGTGCTGCAACGACGCCTGCGAGGGGCCCTGCGGCGCCTGCAAGGCCCCCGGCCAGGAGGGGCTGTGCGTGCCCCACACCGGGCAGCCCCTCCCGGGGCGTCCTTCCTGCCCCGCGGCGCCCCCGGAGGCTCCCTGCCAGGAGCGCCTCTGCGACGGGCTCGCCGTCGCGAGCTGCCAGGGGTGGGCGGGTTCCTCCCGGGTGTGTCACCCCGGGGCCTGCTCCGGCGGCAAGGAGACCTCCGTGGCTCGCTGCGACGGCAAGGGTTCCTGCGGGGAGCTGGTGGAGCGCCCCTGCTTCCCCTACGCCTGCGGCGAGGGCGCCTGCCGGACCACTTGCCAGCAGGACGCCGACTGCGCCGGGGGCAACCGCTGCCAGGGGGGGAGCTGCGTCGTCGCCCTCTCCTGCGAGGCGGACCGTGGTCTGCTGCGGGACTCCACCGGCACCGTGGTCAAGGAGTGCGGGCTCTACCGCTGCGATCCCGCCCAGGGGGCCTGCCGGAGCGCCTGCGCCTCCACCGCGGACTGCCTCAACGGAGCGCTCTGCACCAGCAAGGGCACCTGCGAGCCTCCCCCCCGCCTCGCCCCGGAGGACAGCGGCTGCGGCTGCCGCGCCGCCCCCCTCCCCTCCTCCCCCGGGGCTCCCCTCGCGCTGCTCCTTGCCCTCGCGCTGCTCCGCCGCCGTTCCCTCTCTCCTTCCTCCCCTCGATGAAGCGTTCTCCTCTCCTGCTCCTTGCCGCACTGCTCCCGCTCCGGGCGCTGGCGCAGCCGACCCCGGCCCCTTCGTCCGCGCCGGCGCCGACGCCCACCGCCTCCGGCGCGGTCCCTGCCGACAACGCCGATCTCAACCAGGCCAAGGAGCTCTTCCGCAAGGGCAACACCCTGCTCCAGAGCAACCAGCCGGAGCTGGCCCTCGACCTCTTCCTCCAGTCCCGCAGGCTCGTCCCGGGCGTGGGCAACACGACCAACGCGGCCATCTGCCTCGACCGGCTCGAGCGCTTCGACGAGGCCATCGGCTACTACGAGCTGGTCCTCAAGGAGTTCCCCGAGCGGCTGGGGGACGAGGAGCGCCGCTCCATCGGCGCCGCCCTCACCGGGCTCCGCCGCAAGGTGGGCCTGGTCGACGTGGCCGCCAACGTCGACGGTACCCTGGTCATCGACGGCAGGAAGCGCGGCGAGCTGCCCCTGTCAGCCCCCATCCGGCTGATGCCGGGGACCCACACGATCCGTGTGCTCAAGGACGGCTACTCCCCCGCCGAGGCCCTCGTGGAGGTCAAGGTCGGCGAGGAGAAAGCCCTGGACCTCCGCCTGGAACAGCTCACCTCCGCCGGACGCCTCCGGGTGACCGACGAGGGGCAAGGGGCGGACCTGGAGGTCCTCATCGACGGCGCCCCCGTCGGCAAGGCCCCCTGGGAGGGGACCCTCGGCGTGGGCCGCCATGTGGTGCTCCTCCAGGGCAAGGACACCGGCACCGCCCCCACCGTCGCCTCCGTGCTCGCCGGCCAGACGGTTCAGGTGAGCCTCCGCGCCGTGCCCCTCGGCCCTCCCCTCCGCGTCGAGCCTTCCCCGCCCACCGCCGTGCTCTCCCTCGATGATGTGGTCCTCGGTATCGGACCCTGGCAGGGACGCCTCCCCCTCGGCTCCCACCAGATCCGTGCCGCCGAGGAGGGCTACCTCGCAGGCTCCCTCGCCATCGACGAGTCCAGCAAGGGCACGCTCCGCGTCGATCTCGCCATCGACCCCGATCACCCCCGCTGGCGCCGTACCGAGACCGCCCACTTCCTCCTGGAAGCCCATGGCGGCTACGGCCTCGGATCCTCCACCGGCGCCGACGCCAGCAAGGGCTGCCCCGAAGCCTGCCAGGATCGCTCCGGACCTTCCGCCATCCTCGCCGGAATCCGCGGCGTCTACCTGCTCCCGGTGGGGGTGGCCTTCGAGCTCGGCGGCGGGTACCTCCACGCCTCCACGGAGCTCCGCCGCTCGGTCCCGGCGACCAGGCCCGTGCCAGGGCAGAGCCTCCATACCTACCAGCTGAAGGACGCGATCTCCATCACCGGCCCCTACGCGACCCTGGGGATAGGCTACCGGCACCGGCTCACCCGGATGCTCCGCCTGGATGCTCGCGTCGCCGTCGGCGCTCACTTCGCCAGCAGTCGGGACGAGATCAGCGGCGAGGTGACGCGGGGGGCCGAGCGGGAAACCATCTCCCTGGAGCGGAGCGGACGCACCGAGCGCGCGGTCAACTTCTTCGCCTTGCCGGAGATCGGCGCGGCGCTGCTCTCCGGGAGGTTCCACGCCTCCCTGAGCCTCGGCATGGCCCTCTTCCTCCTCGATGGCCCGGCCTCCGCCCACGGCGACCTCCAGGTGGTCGACGGCGCCGCACGCTGCGGGGGCGACCCCGCCCGCCTCGCCTGCGCCTCCAGCGACGCGGCGGTCTCCCGGGAGAAACCCTACGGCCCCTTCACCCTCTGGTTCCCCCAGGTCGGCGTCGGGGCCACGTTCTGACCCAGGGCCAGGTTTTTGGTCAGGATCTGGGGAACGCCGAGGGCTAGCGCCGCCCTCGGGCTCCGGCGGCAGGGGCCCACCCCGCCCCTGCACCTGGGGGCAAGGGGGGCGGGGGTGGGGGGCCAGTGCCGGCCCCCCGTCCCGCCCCCCTTGCATCCCCCCACCCCGTCCCCCCGCTGCTGTACGACGTATCCCCGCGGGACGGAGCGTGACCTCGGGATCACCGCCTCCGCCCCTCGCCCACGCCTTCGGCGCGGGGCCCTCGGGGCTCGCCACGGTAGGGAAGTTCCGTGTACGCCGTGTCCTCGTCCTCGTCCTCGTCCTTGTGCCCGTCCCCGTCCTCGTCCTCGTCCCCGTACTCGTGCTCGTTCGTCGTGGCCGTGGACGTGGCCGTGCTCGTTCGTCGTGGCCGTGGCCGTGGCCGTGGGAGTTGCGGTGGAGTCGCCTGTATCTACACCAGCAAGGCTCCCTCTCGATCCGCTGCGGGAGGGGAGCCCTCGGTCGAGACGCCGTGAAAATGGCCTCCCGAACCCGGTCTGTTACGGTCGCCGCAGGCCCTGCGGTCCACCAGGACAGATTGCGCTCGGGTGCTCTGCGATTGCGCTCGGGTGCTCTGCGATTGCGCTCGGGTGAATGGTGGTTCGGCTCGGGCAATCGGTGACTCCGCTTGGGGGATTTTTGGCTCGGCTCGGGCAATCTGCGGCTCGGCTCGGGCAATCTGCGACTCGACTCGGGCAATCTGCGACTCGGCTCGGGCGCTCTGCGGTTCCTCTGCCGTGTCGAGGGGTTGCTCCTGGGGGATCGGGGCTGTCCGCCTTGGTTGGGAGGGGTTCGTGTCGGGGGGGCGCAGCTTGATCCTTCCCGGAAACGAGGGGGAACGCCGAGGGCTGGCGCCGCCCTCGGGCACCGGCGGCAGGGGCTCTCCCCGCCCCTGCACCTGGGGGCAAGTGGGGAGCGTGCTTGCTGGAGGGGGTGGGGAAAGAGGGCG
>CAZSDX010000401.1:0-630 GCA_964605685.1 uncultured Polyangiaceae bacterium | reverse complement strand
ACACTCTTTCCCCCACCCCGGCCCCCCGCTGGTGTACGACGTATCCCCACGGGACGGAGCGTATTCACCCAGATCACCGCCTCCGCCCCTCGCCCACGCCTGCGGCGCGGGGCCCTCGGGGCTCGTGCTCGGTAGGGAAGTTCTGTGTACGCCGTGTCCCCGTGCTCGTGCCCGTCCCCGTCCCCGTGCTCGTTCGTCGTGACTGTGGCCGTGCCCGTGCCCGTTGCGTCGGGCCTCGGCGGCCTGGAGACTCCTTCCTGTGCGAAAATTCATGGGGAGGTTGCGGCAGCCCGGCGTATCTTCTGACGGTTCTGGTAAACTGGGAAGTCATCATGAAGATGCTTCGGCTTGCGTTGTGGGTGGGCGTGCTTGGGGCGGGGTTGGTGTCCGGGTGCGCGGCGGGGTCCGCCACGGATGGAGAGGACGTCCTGCCGATCGGCGGGGAGGGGGGCAGCGGCGGCAGCGACGCCGGAGCAGGGGGGACGACGTCCCCCGCCGGATCGGGGGGGAGCAGCGCGGGAAGCGGAGGCTCCAACGCGGGTGCAGGCGGCAGCGGCGCGGGTGCAGGTGGCAGCGGCGCGGGGCAAGGCGGTAGCAGCGCGGGAAGCGGTGGCTCCGAGGCGGGCAGCG
>CAZSDX010000400.1:0-6878 GCA_964605685.1 uncultured Polyangiaceae bacterium | reverse complement strand
GCAGCGCTCTGGCGCCCCCCGGCCAGCGCCCGGAACAGGTAGAGCGGAGGCGTCGCCAGCAGCGCGCCCCCGACGAAGAGGGCCGGAGCCATCCAGGCTCCTCGGACGGTCATCCAGGGGCCATGGCCCAGGGCCGCGGCGCCCCCGAAGGCGGCGCTCCCGAGCAGGCCCAGGACAAGGTCTCGCCCCGGCGCGTCGGCGGCCGGGGAGGGAAGAGGTCGATTGCTCATGCCCCCGAAGCTAGGGGACCGCCGTGGCGCTCTCCGCTCCAGGGCAAGGCGTTGCAAGGGAGAGATTGTGGCCGGATCGTGGCCGCCTGTACTCCTGTCCCGGGGCAGGGGATTTAAACCCCCGCGACGAAGTGACGAATTTCCTCGGATATTTCTTGGCGGATCTCCCGTTGGGGTACATTGTCACCCACGAGGACAACGGCGAGCCAGGTGCCTTCCGCCAGCCCGATCCGGAGCAGGGTGAGCCACCAGGGGCCCAGCTCGAGGGCGACGGCGCCGGCGTCGAAATTTTGGGCGCTCAGCTCCGAGGCGCCGTGGAGCACGAGGCAGAGGCGCGCGGCCAGCTCTTCGAGGCGGTCGAGGGGGAGGTCGCGCATCTCGGCGATGATGAGGCCCCCCTGGTCGAGGACGAAGGCACCCACGGCGCCGGCCTCGCTGGCGGCCCAGGGCAGGAGCCGAGCCCAGACCTCGGCCCCGAGAGATCCGTCTTCGCGGCGGGCAGGGAGGGGGAGCTCGGAGGGCTTGAGGATCCCCGCCAGCTCGGTCCTTGTGCGGGCCAGGGCCACGACGGGTTGCTGGGGATCGATCTCGGCGGCCAGGGAGCCTCTGCCCCGGGAGGAGAGGGCGAGGGTCAGGTCGATGCTCTCTCCTGGGGAACAATTTTCGATGTGGATCCGGACGCTCATGGGAGGTCTCCCGGTGGGGAGGCGATCCTGGAGGAGGGGCGGTAACCCATGGCCTCCAGGCGGGCGAGGTTGGCCTGGACTTTCCTGTCCTCCGGGCAGAGCTTTTGCGCCTCCAGGAAGGCTTCGAGGGCCTCCTCGTAGCGGCGGCCGAGCAGCGCCTGGAGGCCCTGATCCCAGACTTGGACGAAGCGCTGTTCCTGGGGGGAAGGCGGCGGGACCGAAGGAGGAGGGGAGGGGGCGAGGGGAGGGGCGAGCTGGAGGGGATGCTCGTCCGGGGGGGCTCCGTCGCGGTTGGTCTCGTCGAGGATACGGGCGGCGTCGATCAGCAGCGACTCCCAGGAGTCGTGGAGGGTGCGGGGGCCCGGGTTCTCGCGGAGCGTGGAGCAGGCGACGTCGCCGTCGCGGCGGAAGGCGAGGCGGTGGAAGGCCGGGAGCCCGGTCCCGAGGCGATCCTCGGCGGTCCAGAGGGTGCCGTCCTTGACGGAGATCCACCCGACGAGCTCCTCGTTGCGGAACTCGATCCGCACGGATCGTCGCCCCATGCAGGCGAGCTGGATGTAGTCGACGACGGCGAAGGGGGCGTCCTCCTGGGTCTCCCGCAGGCGGCGCTGGACGACCTCCCGCAGGGTCTCCAGCGAGACGGGCTTCTCCAGGACCTCGACCCCAGCGTGGGGCGGGATCTGGGCGCCGTAGGCGCGGAGGTAGGCGGAGACGAAGACGACGGGGCAGCGCAGGGAGCGGCGGGCCAGCTCCCCGAGCAGCTCGATGCCGGAGCGATCCGGGAGGTCGATGTCCGAAAGCAGCAGGTCCGGCGGGCTCTGCTCGATGGCAGCGACGGCCTCCGCGACGGTGCCGACGGCGATCACCTCGACCCCCGGGAGCCGGGAGAGCCCCCGGGCGACGGAGGTCCGGAGTGTCACCTCATCCTCGACCAGGAGAAGCTTCCTCATCGCGTACCTCGCTCACCCTTCCGGGATCTGGAAGATGTCTTTCATGTAGTCGAGCCCGCAGTCGAGCCCCTCGCACCACGAGAGGAAGCGCTCCACCATCGGCCTGCCCCGGAAGATCGCCCCGTGCTGCGGCGCGATGGTCTCCACGTCGAGCCGGCGCGCCATGGCGACCCAGCCCCGGAGCGCCTGGTTGGAGGCCATGTAGCGGCGGTGGAAGCCTTCCATGTAGGGGATGTGGGCGTCGAAGTCGGGCACCTCCCGGTAGGCCATCCCGAGGGAGGAGCCCAGGTCCCCGCTGTAGAGGATCTTCGCCGTGGGGTCGTAGAGGTGGAAGTTCCCGCAGGAGTGGAGGAAGTGCGCTGGCAAGGCGATCAGCTTGCAGCCGTTGAGGTCGAAGATCCTCCCCCGGTCGGGGATGCCCTTGAGCCGGTCGCTCACCAGCCTGTCCACGCCGAAGTGCGGGATGAAGCGCAGCCAGATGTCGGCGGCGTAGGCCTCCGCGTCGGTGGTCATCAGCCAGCCGTTGACGGCGGCCACGATGTCCGGATCCTGATGGCTCAGGAAGAGGTACCTGAGCTTGCCGCCCCTGAGCAGCGAGGTCGTGTCGCTCAGCGCCTTGCGGTACGCCTTGTGTCCGCCGGGGTCGAGGATCATCCCCGCACCGTTGTGGATGATGACGTGGTGGTTGGCCTGGACCGCCTCGCCCAGGTCCTGCTCCTCCAGCATGAGGTTGCGGTGATCCCCCTGATCGAACAGTACGGTGGCTGTCATGGTTTCCTCGCCGTCTTCTTTCAGAGAACCTTGGCGATGTCCTTGACGGCCCGATCCATGTCGAGGAACAGCAGGCCAAGCTTCGCCGCCTTGGTGGCCAGCACCAGGAGCATCGTCCCCGACGCCGCCGCCATCATCACCGCGTAGCCCTCGGGCCCACGGATCAGCACCTGCTGCAGATCCCCCCGCTCCAGCTCCGCGGCGGCCCGGGAGCCCAGGCTCATCAGCGTCGAGCTCATGCCCGCCACGCGCCCCTCCTCGATGTGCTGCGGCAGCGCGCTGGCGATCATCAACCCGTCCTCGGAGATCAGCGCGCTCGCCTCGATGTCCGGCGTACCCGCCTGGAGCGAGCGGAGGATGCGGTTGAGCTGTTCGGTCCTGGTCATCGCGGGGTCTCCTCGTTCATGTCCCGGGCTTCGCTCCCCCCCGGGCGGGGGGGCGTGTGGTGATCCGGCTCCGCGCCGGGACGCGCGCGGTGACCTTGGTCCCCTTCCCCTCCTCGGACTCGATGATCAGCTCGCCGCCTGCGTCCGAGCAGATCCGGTTGCACAGCGAGAGCCCCACCCCCGACCCCCTCACCTTGGTGGTGAAGAACAGGTCGCGGCAGCGCGCCAGCACCTCCCTGGACATCCCGTGGCCGCTGTCCTCCACGGAAAATTCGAGCCACGAGCCGTCCAGGCGCCCCCGCACCAGCACTTTGCCTCCCTGCTTGCTCGCCTGGATCGCGTTCTGGATCAGGTTGAACAGCATGGCCCGGATCACCGACGCCTCCAGCGCCAGCAGCGGCATCGCATCGATCTGGTGCTCCAGGGTGATCCCCGCGGCGACGGCGGTCTGGTGGAGCACCCGGCAGGCCTCCTCCATCGCCAGATCGATGGCCTGGAAGCGGTTCGACGAGAGCGTCGCCCCCATCGTCCCCACCCCGTCCATCGTCAGCCTCATGCGCCGGAGCTCCCCGAGGATCGCGTAGAGATCCTCGCGCATCGTCCCCTCCGGCGACTCCTCCAGCAGCACCTCCACCAGCGCCGTCACCGCCGCCAGCGGGTTCTTCAGCTCGTGGAGCACCGCTGGCAGCACCTCCCCCACCGCCGCCAGCCGCAGGAGCTGATCCCGCTCCGACAGCAGCCGTGTCCAGGAGGTCTCGTCGTCGAACACCACGAGGTACCTTGGACTCTCCTCTTCCATGGTGACCTGCTCGGCGAGGGCTACCCGGCAGCCCAGGTAACGCTCCTGCCCGCTCGGGGAGACAAAGCGGTGGCTGGTCGCCGGGTTCGCCTCCTGGAACAGCTCCTCCAGCGGAGCGACGATCTCTCCCACGTTCTTGCCCTCCAGATCCCACAGCTCTCGCTCCAGCAGCCTCGACGCCTGCGCGTTCGCGTGGAGGATCTGCCCGTCCGCGTCCACCAGCAGCACCGCCGAGGGCAACGCGTCCAGCAGCCTCCGGCACGAGGCGCTCCCCGAAAGCAACCGCCCGGTCCCCGCGTCGTGGATCCCACTCTGGGCGCGTTCGGCTAGCTCGGGGAGAGGACGCTTGGACACGCCCTCCTCCTTTCAGCAAGCGTGCCACGCCGAAGGTTCCCTGGATCCCCGCCAGATCCTGGGGTATCCCGTTCTTCTCGCATCCTTGCGAGGCGCGCAAAAGGAGCGTGTGTGGTGCGAGCGTCCTGCGCGTCGCTAGTCCGCCCAGAGCAGGTGCGCTCCGTTGCCCTTGTCGTCGGTGGCGAGCAAGACCAGCCATCCGTGCGCCCAGAATACCCGTCGGATGTCCGCAAAGGGAGGGAGGAGGGCGCGACGCTCCAGGCCGCTGGCCTCAAAGACCTGGCCGCTGGAGAGGGCGAGCCCCTTTCTGGTGTCGAAGGCAACCCCGAGGGATGTTTCTGAGCGCCACGGCAGCGAGCGCGGCTGGCCCGGGAGCGCAAGCCCTGCGTCCAGGGAGAAGAGTTCCACGGCAGAGGCACGGGGGATCGCCAGCGTGGGCCCCTGCTCCTCGAACAATACCCCGCGGGGGCCAGGGCTGTCCCCGTGTACCAGCGTCTTGAGATCCAGGGAAAGCGAGAGCAAGCGGGCGGTCGCGGGACCATCCACCGCGAGGAAGAGGCGATCCTTGCCGAGGAGCAGCTCGCAGGCAGGTGCTCCGGCACTTCGGGTCAACTTCTCCGGCAGAGGGATGAGCCGGCGGGCCGCGATCTTGCCCTGTACCCCCTCCAGGCGCGCCACGATCAGCGCACGCCCCCCTGGGGCAAGCCATGCGACAAACGAGAGGGCTTCGGTCGCCGCCAGCACCGCGCCGTGGCCCGGGCCAAGCTCTACCCTGTGCTCCACCCGGAACCCAGGGGATACGGAGACCCACTGGACCCCTTGCCCGGGCTGGCTGAGCGCCACGGCCATCCCAGCTCCTTGCCGGACTACCCAGACGTCACGGGGAGCCCGCGCCCCGAGCGAGACGGAGCGTAGCTCTGCTCCCCGGGCGAGATCCCACTCGATCAGGGTGGGGCCTCGATGGCTTTGCGTGTAGGCGAGCAAGACGGTTCCTTGGGGGGCCTGGGAAGATGGCCCGGCCCAGGGGATCCCATCGAGCGCCTGGTTGGGGGCGTACGCCGGCAGGGCAGCGCGGTGCCCGTGGCGTGCCGCGACCGCAGGAGGCTGCTGAGCGTACGCGGCGGTGAGGGGCGTTGAAAGGAGCGCAGGGAGCAGGAGCAAGAGAGCAGTTCGCCTCATCTTCGCCTCATCGGGGTCGGTAGGTGCCCGCCACGGTATGCCCGATGTAGGGGGTTGTATCCAGGATCATGTCCAGGCCTCGGTTGTCAAAGGAGGCCCAGTTCCCTGTTTCCCGGTTGAGAACCCAGAGTCGGCGCTGGAGTCCGCCTCCGGTTCCCTGGCTCCCTGCTCCCCAGGAGGAATCCACCTCGAAAACTTCCAGCGCCTTCGACTGGAGGAACTCCCGGGAGGCCGGGTCTTTTCCGTTGAACCGCCACGCCATCTCCGCACCGGTCGCCTTCTCGTGGCGCGCCACGAGCACGGTGTGACCCGGCATCCTGGGGTCGTTGTCCCGGAGCGTGACCACATCCCCGGGCCTCGCGTCGAGGAGGTTGACCTTCTGGAAGTGAGGGTTCTTGTCAAGCAGCCCCAGATCTTCGTTGAGTCGATCCTTGAGGCCGAGCTGTTGCTTGCTCTTGCCGTGGATCGAGAGCAGCGCCTGCTGCACGTACCCCGCGCAGTCGATCCCCACGCCGTGCTCCCACATCATGGCCTGGATCCTCGCTTCTTCCGTCTTGTGAACGCCTGCCGGAGGCAGCTTCCCGAGGTCAATGAGGGCCTGGGTCACCCGCCCGACCTCCTGGGGGCTACCCCTCCCTGCCAGCACGCGCCCCACCACCGAGAGGGATATTTGCCCTGGTTTTTCCCCGATCTTGCCGGCGAGCGCCCTCATTCCGTTCGCCGTGTTTGCCTGGTTGGCGCCGCCGACCATGCGGAATTGCGGTGCCGCCTCGACGATTCGCCCCTCGACCGTGTACTTCTGACGAGCTCCTTGCAGGTACCCGTCCACCTTCGCCTGCAGCTCCGCCGGGCCCTGGCTCGGTGTTGTTCCTCCCGCTGCGGTGGCGGGTCGGTGGCGCAGGTACGCCGCTAGCCGAGGAGAGAGCGTCCCTCGCTCGGGCGGGGCAGGGGAGCCTGGCGAGGGCGGAGGAGGGGGGGGACCCCCGGCCTGGAGCGAGGCCACGGGAGCTCGCAACATGACGGAACGGACCGCGTTCATGGCCCCCTATCGGTCGTCCTCCCTCCTGGTTGCGTGCTTGGGAGGGTGCCTGCGGCGTCGGACGCCTGCGGCGCCCGATACCTTGCACAAAAACGTGGGTCCCGCACCAGGGGGTGTTTCAGGACCCTGCCACGAGGTTGCCGAGGGAAGTCCAGCAGGCTCCCCAGCTCATCGTCGCCGTGCTCCGGGCCAGCGCCAGCCGCCCGTCTGGCGCGACCAGCAGGATGCCCCCGCTCGCCTTCGCCCGGTCGTTCAGCAGGCGGATCGCGGCCTCCGCGGCCTCCTGAGGCTCCCTGCCTTCCTGGACCCACAGGCAGGCTCGCAGGCAGATCCCGGTGCGCAGGTAGCCCTCGCCCTGGCCCGTCCCGGAGGCGGCGGCGGCGAGGTCGTCGGCGTAGGTGCCCGCCCCCGGGATGGGCGTGTCACCCACGCGGCCAGGGCGCTTGCCGACGATGCCGCCGGTGCTGGTGGCGGCGGCCAGGTG
>CAZSDX010000399.1:0-6889 GCA_964605685.1 uncultured Polyangiaceae bacterium | reverse complement strand
CCCGGCTGACTGCCACCCCGGGGACGGTGCCCGGCCGCGCTCCGCTCCTCGGCGCAGCAGCTCGGGCGAACGCTGCAGGTGCGCTTCGAGGAGCCCGCGCTGCGGACCGCGATGGACCTGACGGAGCGGTTCTTCCCCCGAGCGCCCCTGCCCGGGGCGGCGGTGTCGCTGCTGCGGGCCGCGGGCCAGGAGGGCGCGACGAGCAAGCAGGAGATCCTGGGGGCGGATCCCATCCTGGAAGCGTTCTCCCGGCGGACCGGCTTCCCCCGGAGCCTGGTGGACCCGCAGGCGAGGCTGGACCCGGACGAGGTGCTAGCGACGCTCCAGCGGAGGGTGGTGGGGCAGGACGGCGCGCTGGTGCTGCTGCGGGACCTGGTTCTGACGCTGAAAACAGCGCTGGCGGACCCGCGCAAGCCGCTGGGCAGCTTCCTCCTGCTGGGCCCCACGGGGGTGGGCAAGACGGAGAGCGCGCTGGCGCTGACGGCGTTCCTGTTCGGGGACGAGAGGCGGCTGGTGCGGATCGACATGAGCGAGTTCGCGGCCCCAGGGAGCGCGGCTCGGCTGCTGGGGCTCTACGGGGCGGAGGGAGTGCTGACGCGCCGCGTGAGGGAGCAACCCTTCGGGGTGGTGCTGCTCGACGAGATCGAGAAGGCAGACAGCAGCGTCCATGACCTGCTCCTGCAGCTGCTGGATGAGGGCCGGCTGACGGACGTGACGGGGAGGGCGGTGGATTTCACCAGCACCGTGGTGGTGATGACCTCCAACCTGGGGGCAGAGGGAGCAGGAAAGCAGCTCGGCTTCGGGGAGCCAGCTCTCTCCTCTCTGGACGCGCACTACCGGGCGGCGGCGGCCCGCTTCTTCCGCCCCGAGCTGCTCAACCGCATCGACCACCTGGTCCCCTACCGGCCCCTGAGCACCGACAGTGTACGGCTCATCGTCCGCCGCATGCTCGACGCGGCGCTGGCCCGCGAGGGCATCGCCCGCCGGGGTATCGCCGTCAGCTACGAGCCCTCGCTGATCGAGTACCTGGCGGAGGTCGGCATGGACCCGCGCTACGGGGCGCGCCCGCTGAAGCGCGCCATCGAGCAGCGGGTCGTCACCCCGCTGGCCTGGCGCCTCGCCGCCGCCGGGGGCGCGCCGCCCCCTCGCCTCCTGCTCGCCGTCGAGCGCGGCGAGGTGACCCTGCGCGAGCCCCCCTGAGGCTCAGGCCTCCGCCTTGCGGCCGAGGAAGGAGGCGACACGCTCGCGGAGCCGGCGGAGGCGCTCCTTGCTGTTCTCGATGGCGAGGTAGAACACGGGGACGACCACCAGCGACAGCAGGGTGGAGCTGACGACGCCGCCGATGACGGCGATGGCCATGGGAGCGCGGAACTCGCTGCCGTCGCCCTTGTTGAGCGCGGTGGGCAGCATGCCGAGGACCATGGCGGCGCTGGTCATGAGGATGGGCCGCAGCCGCTCGGGGCCTGCCTCCAGGATCGCCTGGAGCGGCGACTCTCCCTGCTCGCGCACCCGGACGATGGCGCGGTCCACCAGCAGGATGGCGTTCTTGGTCACCAGGCCCATCAGAAGGATGATGCCGATCATGGCGCCCATCGCCATGGTGTTGTTGGTGACGAAGAGGGCGAGGATGGCGCCCACCAGCGCCAGCGGCAGGGTGAGCATGATGGTCAACGGGTGGATGAAGCTCTCGAACTGCGACGCCAGCACCAGGTAGATGAAGATGACGCCGAGGAGCAGCGCCAACCCCATGCTGGAGTTGGACTCTTCCATCTGCTTGATCTGCCCGTCGTAGTGGATCGACACGCTCGACGGCAGGCCGAGGGCGGCGATCTTGGGCTTGATCTCCTCGGCGATGTCCCCGAGCGGCCGCCCCTTGGGGGAGGCCCACACGGTGATCTGGCGGCGGCGGTCCTCCCGCTCGATGACCTGGGGCCCCTCGCCGCGCACCAGCCGGGCCACGTCCAGCAGCTTCACCGGCCCCCTCGGCGTCGGAAGGGTGACCCGCTCCAGATCCAGCAGGTTGTCCCGGTCCTCCGCCCGGAGCCGCACCCGCACCGGTACCTCGTCCTTGCCCTGGCGTAGCTTGGTCGCCTCCTCCCCCTCCATGGCGCCCCGGAGCGCCATCGCTACCTGCGCCACCGCCACCCCCTGCTCGGCGGCCCGCTGCCGGTCGATCTCCACCTGGAGCTCAGGCCGCCCCGGCGTGTACTTCACCTGGATATCCTCGATGCCCGGGGTGTTGCGCAGCACCGCCTCCAGCTTCTCCGAGGCAGGGACGATCTCCTCGTAGCTGACGCCGCGCACCGAGATCATGATCGGCGCCTCGGTGGCGGCGCCCTCGACGAAGGGAGGATCGGTGACGTTGACCTTGGCGACGCCCTGATCGAGGAGCGCCTTGCGGGCGCTGTCCTTGAGGGTGTCAAGAGAGACCCCAGGCCGGTCGCTCTTGCTGGAGGTGACCACGCGCCAGGAGACCTTGTTGGTCTCGCCGTCGGGGCCGATGGTGGCGAAGACCACGCGGGTGTTGGGGTTCTTGAGGAAGACCTCCTCGGCCTGGAGGGAGACGCGGGAGGTGGTTTCGAGGGAGGAGCCCGCGGGCAGCTCGGCCTCGACGACGAACTGGCCGCGGTCCTCGGCGTTGACGAACTCGGAGCCCATCAGGCCGGCGACCCAGCCCATGAGCACGAGGCTGCCGAAGGCGAGGCCGGCGACGGCGAGCTTGTGGCGAACGGACCAGTGGAGGAGCGCCCCGTAAGTTCGGTCGAGGGCGGCGAAGAAGGCCTCGAAGGGGCGCTTGAGGGCGTCGGCCCAGGAGGACTTCCCATGCTCGACGGTCCTGGAGAAGCGCGACGACAGCATCGGGTCGAGGGTGAAGGCAACCACCAGCGAGATGAGCACCGAGGCGGAGACGGTGATGCCAAACTGGCGGAAGAACTGGCCGACGATGCCGTCCATGAAGGCCACCGGGGCGAAGACGGCGACGATGGTGAGCGTGGTGGCCAGCACGCTCAGGGCGATCTCTTTGGTCCCTTCGAGGGCGGCGGTGAACGGGTCTTCCCCCCGCTCCAGGTGCTTGAAGATGTTCTCCCGCACCACCACCGCGTCGTCGATGAGCAGGCCGATGGCGAGGCTCAGCCCCAGCAGCGTCATCATGTTCAGCGTGTAGCCGAGGGCGTACATCACGAAGAAGGTACCGATGACGCTGGTGGGGAGCGCCACGGCGCTGATCAGCGTCGAGCGCAGGTCCAGCATGAACAGCAGGATGACCAGGATGGCCATGGCGCCGCCGAAGACGATGGCGATCTCCACCTCGTGGGCGTTCTCCCGGATGAACACCGACTGGTCGAAGATCAGCTCCGGCTTCACGTCCGGGGGGAGCTGCCCCTGTACCTGGGCGAGCCGCTCCTTGAGGGCGTCCGCCACGGCGACGGAGTTCCGCCCGGACTGCTTCTGCACCTCGAAGCTCACCGCGTCCTGGCCGTTGGCCCGGATGCGCGTGCGCAGCTCCTGGAAGCCGTCGACCACCGAGGCCACGTCCCGCAGCCGCACCGCGGAGCCGTCCCGCGCGTTGGCGATCACCACGTCCCGCACCGCCTCCACGTCCGGCAGCTCCCCCACGGTCCGCACGCTGATCTCCCGCACCCCCTCGTCGAAGTGGCCCGCGGGCACCGTCAGGTTGGCGGCGCGGAGCCGGGCCGCCACCGTCCCCGGGTCGATCCCCAGGGCGTCGAGGCGAGCCCGGTCCAGGTCAACCTGGACCTCCCGGGAGGCTCCTCCCTTGATCTGCACCGCGGCCACGCCCTCCACCTGCTCGAGCTGCGGCTTGAGCACGTCGTCCGCCAGCTTGCGGAGCTCGGACAGGGGCCGCTGCCCCCGGAGCGTGTAGATCAGCACCGGCGCCGCCGAGACGTCGAGGCGGCTGATGCTGGGCTCCTTGGTGTCTGCGGGGAGCTTGTAGCGGGTCTGGGCTACCCGGTCCCGCACGTCGGCGGCGGCCTCGGTGATGTTCACCCCCAGCTTGAACAGGATCACCACCGTGCCCAGGCTCTCCCGGGAGTAGGTCTTGACCCGGTCGATGCCGTTGAGGCTGACCACCGCGTCCTCCAGGGGACGCACCACCAGGGTCTCCACCTCGCGAGGGCTGGCCCCCGGGTACGGGACGTTGACCACCACCACCGGGAAGGACACGTCGGGGAACAGGTCGGTCCCCAGCCGCTTGAGGCCCACGAGCCCCATGACCAGCAGGGCCACGGCACACATCACGGTGAAGACCGGGCGACGTATGGCGACGGCAGAGAGGTTCATCGCGCCGCCTCCTTCGCCGTCGCCTGGACCTCCTGGCCCACCTTGACCTCGGCAGAGGGCGCCGCCACCACGTCGTCCCCTTCCCCGATCCCGGAGCGCACCAGCAGCGCCCCGTCGGGGGCCAGCGCGAAATCCACCCTGCGGAGCGCGAGCTTGCCGCCGACCACGACCACCACCTCATCCTGGGAGCCGGGGCGCCGCGCCGTCGCCGGGAGCCGGAGCACCGGCCGGGGAGCGCCGCCGCGGATGGTGGCCCGCACAAAGGACCCGGCCAGCAGCGGCGGATCCCCGTTGGGCACCTCCGCCTCCAGCGGGACGCGCCGCGTCGCCGCGTCGACGGACGGAAGCACCGCGATCACCTTGCCGGCGACCACCCGCCCCCCCTGGGGGATCTGCACCTCGGCGCCGACCTGCACCAGCCCCGCGTCCCCCTCCCCCACGGTGGCGACCAGCCGGAGCTTCGACGTGTCCTGCACATGAATCAGCGGGATCCCCGCCCCCACCACGGCCCCAGGACCCGTCGGCGCCCGGGTCACCAGCCCCGCGAACGGTGCCGTCAGCGTGTGGTTGCCCGCGTTGACCGACGCCAGGGCGAGCTGCGCCTTGGCCGCCTCCACCTGCGCCATCACCAGCGACAGCTGCCCCCTGGCCTGCGTCCCGTTCGCCTCCCCCACCGCCCCCGCGTTCACCATCTCGGTGGTGCGCCGCTCCGTGTCCTGGGCCAGGGCGAGCTGCGCCTGCGCCGCCTTGAGCTGCGCCTGCGCCGCCCGGAGCTGCGCCCCCGCCTCCGACGCGTCCAGCACCGCCAGCGGCGCGCCGCTCTTGACCCTGTCCCCCACCTTGACCCGCACCGCCGACAGCCTCCCGGACGCCTTGAACGCCAGGTCCGCCTCGTGCCACGGCATCAGCGTCCCTTCCAGGTTCACCGCCGGCTCCCAGGTCGCCCTCGTGGCCCGCACCACCTCGACCTTCGGGAGCTCCTTGTCGCCCCCCGCGACCCGCGCCACCGTCGCCTCTCTTTCCTTGGCGATCTGCGCTTGCTGCCTCGTCTTCTCCTGGATGCGCACCCCCAGGAGACCAAAAAACCCGAGAGACCCCGCCACGATCAGCAGCTTGATGGGGCCAGATGCCTTCGGAGCAGGGGGGATCGTCGCCGTCATGTGCTTCTCTTTCGTTCCAGATTCCTGACCATCGAGTCAAACTGAGCGATGTACTCCGGCGTCCCCACCGCATGGGCGACGAAACGCTCCACCTCCAGGAGCATCGCCCGGAGATCGGGCCGCTTCGTCTGCTTCACCACCCGCCGCGCCAGGCTGTCGTACGCCCCCGCCAGCGCCAGGCTGATCAGGTCCACATCTATGTTGTCCCGGTAGATCCCCCGGGCAACCCCCCACCGCAACCACCGCCCGATCACCTGCTGGTACTGCTGCTCCAGCTCCTCGATCAGGTAGCCGTACTCCGCGCTCCCTCCCCCCGACATCAGCAGCCCCACCACCCCCCGGTTCACCCACAGGAACTCGAAGGTCTCCTCGCTCCGCTCCAGCTGCCCACGGAACAGCTCCTCCAGATCCACCGGCCCCGGCGGCGGCGGCTCGTCCACGCAGCTCGCCAGCCTCGCCACCAGCGTCTCCACGATCTGCCGGAACGCCTCCTCCTTGCTGGAAAAATGCAGGTAAAAAGACCCCTTCGACCGCCCCGCCCGCGCCGTGATCTCCTCCACCTTCGCTCGCTCCAGCCCCCGCTCCACGAACACCGCCTCCGCCGCCCTCAGCAGCTCGATCTTCGCCCTCGGATCCTGTGGCCTCGCCATTCCTGACCGGCGAGTCATGTACGTCGCCGATCCACCCCGGTCAAGTCCCCCTTGCCCCAGCGCCTGCCTTCGGACCATAACCGCCCATCCACGCCCGGAGAACCCCATGCCTGACAACCAAGAACCCCGGATGGTCCAGTGTCGCAAGCTCGGCAAGCTCTTGCCGGGTCTGAAGCGCCCCCCCTACCGCAACGAGCTCGGGCAGCGCCTCTTCGAGGAGGTCTCTCAGGAAGCCTGGGACATGTGGCTCAAGGACTCGGTCAAGTTCATCAACACCTACCGCGTCGACCTCGCCAGCCCCGAGGGCCAGAAGTTCATGCTCAAGCAGACCGCGATCTACTTCGGCTACGAAGAAGGTGAGGCCGCCCAGACCGCCTGGGTCCCCCCGCCCAAGCCCTGAATTCCCTCAACCCAGGTACCCCAGCGGGACAAAGCTCCGGGCGCTCGCCGAGTAGATCGCGTTCACCCCGCTCCGCTCCCGCAGATGCAGCAGCAACCTGCCCCCGGCGCCCAGGCTCCCCAGCCGCAACACCGTCAGCAGAGCCCCCCGCACGGCGCGCAGCTCGGGAGAATCCACGGGGACCTCACCCCCCCCGGCCCCCCTCTCCCTCAAGGGCAGAGGGGGGAGCGGTTCCGCTTTGATTTCAGCGGTTTCACCCGCCACTGGTTCCTTCTTCACCCTGCGGGAACGCGCGCGGGCTGCTGGCGCTGGGTTTCGCTCCGGTTCCGGTTCCGTGGGCTTCTCCTCCCCCCTCTGCCCTTGAGGGAGAGGGG
>CAZSDX010000398.1:0-6912 GCA_964605685.1 uncultured Polyangiaceae bacterium | reverse complement strand
AGGGAGCACCGGCGCCGGCTCGGCCACCGTGCGGCGCCCCTCGGCTGGTGCCGGGAAGGGCGAGGCCCCCGCGGGCGGGAGCGGAGAGGGAACAAAGGGCGCAGGCGGAGGGACCGGCGGCACCGGCGCCCCGGGAGCAAACCCCGGGGGAGAGAAGCCCGAGGGCGGCGAGAACGCGGGCGAGGGGGCCGCAGGCGAAGGAGCCGCCGGAGGAGGGGCCGCCGGCGTGAAGGGGAGGAACGGGGCCGGCTCGAAGGAGGTGACGCGGCGCCCCGGGTTGACGGGGGAAGCCCCGGCTCCCGGGGAGAGCGCCGCGCCGCAGGCCTCGCAGCGAGGCGTATTTTTCGGGTTCTCGTGGTCGCACGTGGGGCAGCGCATCGGGGCGCCTGGTTGTACCAGGCATCCGCCGCGGGCGCGAGGGAGCACGCGCCAGGCCCCGGGGACGTCCGGGCGCCCGGGGCCTGGTGATCCTCCTTCATTTCCGCGAAAGGAGCGCGTAGCGTCGGCGCACGATGCAGACGACGACGGAAGCTGGCTCCAGCAACGAGGAAGCAAGGGAGCACCCGCAGGGGCTCTACGTGCTCTTCGGCGCCGAGGCGTGGGAGCGGTTCTCTTACTACGGGATGCGGGCGCTGCTGGTCCTCTACATGACCAAGCACCTGAAGTTCGAGCGCTCGGAGGCCCTCGGGATCTACGCCATGTACACCGGCCTGGTGTACCTGACCCCCATCGCCGGAGGCGCCCTGGCGGACGCCATCCTGGGGCGGCGCAAGGCGGTGCTGATCGGCGGCCTGCTGATGGCCCTGGGCCACCTGGCGATGGCCTTCGAGTCGCTGCTCTTCTACGCGCTCGGGCTCCTCATCGTCGGCAACGGCTTCTTCAAGCCGAACATCTCCACCATCGTCGGCGGGCTCTACGAGGAGAACGACCCGCGCCGCGACGGGGGCTTCACCATCTTCTACATGGGCATCAACCTCGGCGCCTTCTTCTCCCCCATCGTCTGCGGCTTCCTCGGCGAGAAGATCGGCTGGCACTATGGGTTCTCCGCCGCCGCCGTGGGCATGCTCGCCGGGCTCGGGGTCTTCGTCCTCTGGCAGAAGCTCCTGGGCAACGTGGGGCTCCCCCCCCGCCCCGAGCCCAGGGATGCCCCCAGGGAAAAACCCGCCGAGGCTCCCCCCGCGGTCACGCTCCTCAAGCAGAAGGATTACCTGGACGTGATGCTCTGGGTGGCAGGAGGCGTCGGCGTCGTGGTGGGGGCGCTGTTTTTGTGGAAGCTCGTCGGCCCCGTCTGGGCTGCCCTCGGGGGGGCCCCCCGGGCGGCCGTGGGGTTGGTCTTCGTCGGGGCGGTCTTCGCGCGGCTCTTTCAAGGCTCCAGCGCCGAGGAGGCGCAGCGCCTCATCGTGGTCATCGTGCTCTGCCTCTTCAATATCTTCTTCTGGATGGGCTTCGAGCAGGCGGGCGGCACCATGACCCTCTTCGCCGACAAGCAGACCAACCGGGACCTCGGCTGGGGAGCGATGGTCCTCATCGTGATCGCCATCCTTGCGGCAGCGGCGAACATCTGGTCCTCCACCCGGGAGCAGAAGCATGCGCAAGGCTTCTGGCTGGGCGTCTCCGGGCTCTTCGTCGTGGCCGCGGCGCTGGTGGCGGGGCCGGGCATCCTCGACCTGATCCGGACCGGCCGCTACGAGCTACCGGCGGCGCAGTTCCAGGCCATCAACCCCCTCCTGATCGTGGCCCTGGGCCCCTGGTTCTCCAAGCTCTGGCTCCGGCTGGATTCCGGCAAGCTCCGCACGTCCACGCCCACCAAGATGGCCCTGGGCATGATCATCCTCGGCCTCGGCTTCGTCGTCATGTACGCCGGCCAGCAGGGCGCCGTCGACGGGGCCAAGGTCTCGCCGGCCTGGCTGGTGGCGGTCTACGCCATCCATACCGTGGGCGAGCTCTGCCTCTCGCCCATCGGCCTCTCCATGGTCACCAAGCTGGCCCCGGCCCGCGTGGTGTCCCTGGCCATGGGGCTCTGGTTCACCTCCTCCGCCGTGGCCAACTACCTGGCGGGCGTCCTAGAAGGCATCCTCGAGCACCAGAAGATCCCGATCTACGGCTTCCTCGTGGTCAGCTCCATCGGCCCCGCGCTGGTGCTCCTCGCCCTCACCCCCCTGCTCAAGCGCTGGATGCACGGGCGGGCTTGATTCAGCCGATGACCTGCCGGTAGACGAACTCGTAGCGGCGGGTGGGGCGCTCCCAGCCGCGGTCGAGGCGCATCACGCGCCGCACCAGGCCGCGCCACCGGGGAGAATCGTAGGCCGCCCTCGCCCGCTGCGCCGCCCCCAGCAGCGCCGTCACCGACGCGTCGCCGAAGAGGAACCCGGTCCCGGTCTCCAGCGCCGCGTCGCAGTCCACGATGGTGTCACAAAGACCCCCGACCGCGTGGGCCACCGGGAGCGCCCCGTAGCGCTGGGCGTAGAGCTGCACCAGGCCGCAGGGCTCGTAGCGCGACGGGATCAGCGCCACGTCGGCCCCGGCGAAGAACCGGTGCACCAGCGCCTCGCTCGCTGCCTGCCGGAAGGCCACCTGATCCTTGTTCTTCGAGGCCGCCGCCTGGAGCGCCGCGACCAGTTGCGGGTCGCCGTCCCCGGCGATGGCCACCTGGAACTCCGCCGCCAGCAGCTTGGGCAGCGCCCCGAGGAGCAGATCGACGCCCTTCTGGTGGGTCAGCCGCCCGACGAAGATCGCCAGGGGGCGGCCCGAGCCCAGCTCGAAGCCCAGCTCCGCCAGCAGCGCGCCCTTGCACCGCGCCTTGTTGGTGATGTCCTCCACGTCGAAGCGCCCCGCCAGCGCCGGGTCCGTGGCGGGGTTCCACACGCTGGAATCCACGCCGTTGACGATCCCGGTGAGGACCGCGCTCTTCGCCTGGAGGAGGCCCTCCAGCCGGTGACCGTGCTCCGGCGTCTGGATCTCTCGGGCGTAGGTCTCGCTCACCGTGGTCAGCGCGTCTGCGCTGAGGATCCCCGCCTTGAGCGCGTTCACCTGGCCGAAGAACTCGACCCCCTCCATGTGGAAATCTTCCCAGGAGATCCCCATCCCGGGGAGGCGTTCCCGGGGGACGATCCCCTGGTGGGCGACGTTGTGCAGCCCCAGCACCAGCCCGGGGCAGTCGGTGACGATCTTCCGCAGGAAGTAGAGCGCCAGCGCCGAGGGCCAGTCGTGGGCATGCACCACGGAGAACGGCGACCCAGACGCCGCCCGCTGGAGCACCACCTCCGCCGCCGCCCGGCTGAACAGGGCGAAACGCTCCGGGTTGTCCGGGTAGTCGGCGCCGTCGTGGCCGTAGACACCCGCCCGGTCGAAGACCCCGGGGAGGTCCACCGCGATCAGCTCGACCCCGCTGGCCAGCTTCCCGTCGTAGAGCGAAAGCTCGTGGGCCTTGCCTGCGTGGGTGAAGCGCAGCGGGGACAGGCGCCGCGCCAGCAGCAGTCCGCCCTGCTCCAGCGACGGGTAGCGAGGCAGCACCAGCGAGACCTTGTGCCCCTGGATCTTGAGGTGCTTGGTCAGCGCCGCGACGACGTCGGCGAGCCCTCCGACCTTGGCGAAGGGGGCGAGTTCCGTGGCAACGTGAAGGATATCCATGAGAAATGCCTGAAAACAGGTTAGGGCCGCGCCCCGGTGAGGTCGCGGACGACGTCTTGCACGATATGCGCGGCGCTGTCAGGCCGAATCCCCAGGGCCTGCGCCATCAGGTCGATCCCCTCCGCCTCGTCCGCCGCGATCCGCCCGTCCGCCAGCGCCACCAGCACCGCCAGCCGGAACGCCGGCTCCGCCAGCGCCGTCCCCGCCACCTCCCCCGAGATCCGCCGCATCCTCCGCTCCCACCCCTCCTCCGCGATCGCCGCCGACCAGTGGAGGAACAGCCCCTCCAGGTCCGCCTCCACCAGCGGCCCCAGCAGCCTCTTGCTCGCCCTCGCCAGCTGCCTCACCTCCCCCTCGTCCAGATCCCCGTCGGCGATCGCCAGCAGGAACATCGCCTCCAGCAGCGCGTCCAGCGCCGTCTCCGCGCCCCCCGCGTCCTCCACCGACGCCAGCGCCACCGCCGCCAGCGGCGCCAGCCGGTCCAGCTGCGCCTCCCCCAGCTCAGGCACCGCTCGCCTCGGCCTCCTGCCCGCGCACCACCCTCGCGTCGATCTCCCTCGCCCTCAGCAGCATGTTGTCCCCCTCCTCCGCCCCCTTCATCGCCTTCAAGTAAAGGTACGCCCCCACCCCCAGCATCAGGAAGCACAACCACTGCGCCGGCGTCAGCCCCAGGTGCCTCGGGTCCGCGTCCCGCACGTCCTGCGCCCGGAGAAAATCCAGCGCAAACCGCGTCGGCGCGTACGCCATGCACACCAGCCCCGCGAAGAACCCCGGCGGCCTCGGCTTCCTCATCAGGTACAGGAACGTCAGCGCCAGCGGCACCGTGAACAGCATCTCGTACAGCCCGAGGTCAAATCGACCTCCTCCCGGGTACTGGATCGCGAACCACACCTCCGACCGGAGCCCCGGGTGATCGTGGGCCACCGAGCAGCCGGACCGGCCAAAAACCCAGCTCAGCGGGAAAGCGCTGATCACGATGTCCGCCCAGGGCATCGTCTCCTTGACCCGGAAGCGGTACTTCCACAGGAAGAGCCCGATGATCGCGCCGACGAAGCCGCCAAAGGACGAGAGGCTACGCCACAGGAAGACCAGCTCCTGGACGGCGGCCATCGGCGAGGCAGCCTTCGTCAGCTTCTCCGGGTGGTAGAGGATCACATCGAGGACGTGGCCGCCGATGAATCCGACGCCGACGACCCAGGCGATGAAGGAATTCATCACCTCCACGTCGAGGCCAAAGCGCTTGGCCTGCCGGAGCGACAGCGCCCAGCCGGCGTAGACCCCCGTGGCGACCAGCGCCCCGAAGGGCTTGATGGTGAGCGTGTCGATGGCCCCCACGCCCGGCATGTCGAAGGCCGGAAAGATGGGGATCTCGGGCAGGGTGATGTAAGGGATGAGCGGCTCGATCACGATGAAAATCCCGGGCCCGCTCCTACTAGCACGGCTTCGGCGCGCTCCCACCCCCGATCGCTCCCGGCCCCCCCTCAGGGCTTCCTCGGCCCCTCCACCTCCAGCCGATCGTCCTCCGCCGCGCCGTCCCCCGCCGTCGCCGTCACCTTCCAGCCACCGCAGCGGCGCGACAGCACCACCGGCGGCGTGATCCCCTGGTTGCAGGTCGCCCCCGGGGCCACCGCCTCGAAGGCCCCGCCCACCACCTCCAGCGCGTACCCCACCGCCTCCGCCCTCGCCTCCAGCGGATCCTTCGGCAGCGGACGCCCCTGCGACGCCTCGTAGAACCGGGAGAACAGCGCCGGACCCTGGAGCGCCCCGCGTACCACCCTCCCCTGCTCCAGCTCCAGCACGAAGTCGAAGGTGGCGGCTCGCTCCTCCAGACCGCCTCCGGCCACCGGGATCTGGAACTCCATCGTCCGGCCCCGCAGGCACCGCAGGTCGTCGCAGCGCCCCGGCTCCGGCAGGCCGCGGATCCCCCGGAGCAGCTCCGTCGGCTGCTCCCAGGTGGGCTTGCCCCACGCCTCGCTGGACGCCAGCGCCGAGATCCACCCCACCAGCGCCTCCGTCGCCTCCCTCCGCAGCACCTCCGCCCGGGCCAGCCGCCGCTCGATGGAGCGCCCCCGCTGCACCAGCTCGTCCTCTCGCTCCTCCGCCTCCCGCTTCGCCAGCTCCACCAGCATCAGGCTCGCCTCCGTCGCGTGGGGCCCGTCCGGCAGCGTCTGGAGGTACCACTCCAGCCCGTGCCTCGTCCGACTGCTGGCCCGGTAAAACTTCCCCTCTTCCTCCTCGAAGCGCCGCCGCACCTCGTCGGCAAACCGCCCCCCGGGGAACCGCCCCAGGTACACCTTCGACGCCTGCAGCCTCGCCTCCGTCGTGTACCCGACCCGCGTCGTCCGGTACGCCTCGTACTCGCCGGCGGAGCTGAGCGCCCTCGCCGGGAGCCCGCAACCGGCGCACAGCAGCGCCAGGGCGAGGGACTTGCCGTGCAGCGTCATCGACGCACACCTACCACGAACGCCGCCTCAGAACACCGCCTCTCCCCCCACGCTCGGCACGAACACCGGACCCAGCTTGTCGTCCTGGCACCCCCCCTCGTCGCACCGCTGCCCGAAGGACTCCGTGCGCAGCGTGGCGTTCAGCGCCTCGATCACCAGCGACACCTTCCCCCGCTCCCCCAGGCGCCAGCTCCGCTCCAGCCGCACGTCGATCCGGTGGAACGGCTCCGTGCGCCTCGCCAGCGTCGCCCCCCCGGGGTCGATCGCCGGGATCCCCGTGTAGAACACCAGCCGCCCCCCCGCCCTCCACGACCGCCCCAGATCGTACGCCAGCGCCGCGCTCAGCACATGGGTACGGTCGAAGTTCGACAAAAACACCGACCGGCGCCCCCCCACCTGCGTCACCCGCCGATCGCTCCTCGACAGCGTGTACGCCAGGTACCCCCCGAGACGCCTCGATAGCGAGCGCCGCAGGTACACCTCCAGCCCCGTCGCCGTCCCGTCCGCGCGGCTCTCGAAGAGATCCGGCCCCCCTCCGTCCACCGGGCGCGTCCCCAGCGCGTCCGACAGGTTGCTGAACAGGCTCCGGAAGACCGTCGTGCTCCCGGTGATCCCCGCACCAAGGTCAACCTCGACCCCTGCGCTGGCCTGGAGGCTCCGCTGGAGCCCTCCCCGCAGCGGGCTCGGCTGGAAACCGGGCAGCGGCACCACGAAGCTCGGCGGCTGGTGTGCCACCCCGAGTGTATGGATCGTCCGGATACGACGGGAGAGCGCCGCCCGCGCCGAGAGCCGGGGCTCGACCGCCAGGGCGGCGATGCGCCCGCCCGGCGGCGCCCCG
>CAZSDX010000397.1:0-6983 GCA_964605685.1 uncultured Polyangiaceae bacterium | reverse complement strand
CGCCAGGCCCGCGACGCCGCCGGACCTCGCCCCGTGCTGCTGGGCTCGGGGCTGACCCCGGAGCGCGTCGACACGCTGGCGCCGCTGGCGACCGGCGCCTTCGTGGGCACCTGGCTCAAGGTCGACGGCATGCTCCACGCCCCGGTCGACGAGGAGCGGGTGCGCCGCCTCGCCTCCGCCGTCCGCGGGCGCTTCTTCTCCCCCTGAGCCTCCTCAGTCGCAGCGCATCGGCGCCGTGTAGATCTGGTGCCGCCCCTTGATCTTCGACGCGTAGAAGACCCGGAACGAGGCGCCATCCCAGAGCGCCCTCACCGAGCGCAGATCGTCCCCCTTGGCCATGATACCGACAGGGGTCAACTTGGACCCGTCCAGCTGCTTGCGCAGCAGGGCGCTCACGTTCTGGGCGTTCTCCGCTGCGTCCAGGCCAAAGACGCCAACGACCGAGTCCTTGGCGTCGGTGAGCACCGCCTTCGGGAAAAGGTTCGCGTCGATGAATTGCCCGGGGGGGTTCTCCTCCGTCGGCTTGTCCAGCGGACCGAAGGCGACAGGATCGATGCGCTGGTAGCGCAACCCCTTGCCGGAGGGATCCCTGGAGACCCCCACCAGCGCGATCCCGTCGAAGGCCACCGCGGGAGGGACGCTGGGGGTCCACTTGTAGTCAGGGATCGGGGTATTGGCGGGGGAACCGGTCGGCCTCCAGGCATAAACGTAAGGGACGGGAGTGTAGGCAGGGAACGTGGTGTAGCTGTCGAAAAAGAAGAGGAACCGGGTGCGCCGGTTGACGAAGGCCAGGGGGGCGATCCCGCCGCTGCCGTTGCACCCCACCGCGGGGCCCTCGCTCAGGAAGGAGACCCCCCCTTGCTCGCTGATCAGCGCAGGCCACCCGGTGTTGCCCCCGTACTTGGCGCCGCAACCGGGGCCGAACATCGGGCCGCCGGTCTGGAAGAGGGTGTAGCGCGCCTCCCCGCCCGGCTCCTGGGCGCGGGCGAAGTAGGCCGGAGCGGGCTTGCCCTGGTCGCAAGGGAGCAGCAGCTTGCCCACGTCGAGGATGTCCTGAAGCTCCCCCTTGAGGGCACCGGAGGAGGAGATCCAGGCAACCTGCCCCGCGCTATTCCCGGAGGAACAGGTGGTCCAGGCGAGGGCGTACTGGGCGCGCGCTGGCGAGTAGACAACACCGGCCAGCTCGAAGGGAGCATCGGTGACCGTGCGGACCCCGACGGAGGCGTCGATCAGACCATCAGCGTCGGCAAGGGCATACTGGAAGACCGGGCCGTTCTCGGTGGTGGCGCGCCAGGCGAGGAGGTAGCCCTTGGCCTTGCCGTCGATACCGGGCTCCATGGCGACGTCGAAGGACGTCTTGGACTCGGAGGAGTCGGGCGTGATCGGGAAGGTGGTCTCGTTGGAGGCCGTGATCTTGGGCTGGTTGGTCCCGTTGCAGTTGCGGTCGATGCCGTCGCACATCTCGCCCACGGCGGTGGGGTACACCTGGGCGGGCGAAAGGGAGCCGTACTTGCCGCCGACGTTGTCGGGGGCATCATCGTAGCAATCGTTCCCGCCGCAGCTCACCGCGGGGAAGCCGTCGTTGTCCTTGTCGGCGCAGCAGCCGCTCCCCGGCAAGATCGCGGCGGACGCCCCGAGGCAGACCGCCCCGCTCCCGCAGAGCGCGCTGTCGGGGGTGTAGATGCACTTCCCGTTCGCGCCGCACTCGTCGACGGTGCAATCGATCTGATCCTCGCAATCCCCGTCGGAGGTGCAGTTGATCTTCACGCAGTCGATGGCGCAGGACTCCTTGTCCGGCGGCGGGGCGAGCGCCGGGGTCTCCTCTGGCTGGCAGACCCCGTCGCCGCAGAAGCCGCAGTCCTGGCTGCAATTTTTCCGGGTCTCCCCGGGGTTGCAGATCCCGTCGCCGCAGTTGACGGGGCAATCCAGCTCGCAGGTGGCGGGGGTCTCCGCGCCGGAGCAGTACCCATCCCCGCACTCCGCCTGGCAGTCCTTCGAGCACTTGACCGCGTTCTCGTAGGGCTTGTCGCAGACACCGTTGCCACAGGCCGCAGTGCAGTCCTGGGGGCAGGAAGAAATGTCCTCCTTGGGGGCCTCGCAGGCGCCGTTGCCGCAGGCCCCGGCAGCGACGCATTGCCCGGCGCCGCACACCTGCCCCGACTGGGTACAGTCGATCGTCGTCTGCTCCGTGCCCGCAGCGTTGCAGACCTGGAGGATGTTCAGCGACAGGCAAAACCGCTCCGACGGCGAACAGACGAGCTGAGGGCAATCCTGCGGGCAGGTCTTCTGCTCGTCCTTCTCGCACTTGTTGTTCCCACACACCGCCGGGTTGCAATCCTGCGGGCAGGTCGACGGAGACTCTCCCACGTCGCACTGGCCGTTGCCGCAGATGGCCGCCTTGCAGTCCTGGGGACAGGCCTTGGCCTCCCCGTCCCCTTCCCCCTGCTCGCAGACACCGTTGCCGCAGACCCCGGCGTCGTCGCACTTGCCGGAGATCCCGTTGCACACCTTGCCGGAAGGACACGGGCTCTCGGCCTGGGTCTTGCCGTCCGCGGAGCAGGTGAGCTGGGTCGTGGCGTTCTTGCAGGTCGTCGCGGCGGGCTGGCAGACGGTCTGGCAGTCCTGGGGGCAGCTCTGGGGGCTCTCGGCGCCGTCGCAGACGCCGTTGCCGCAGACATCCTTCGCCTGACACTTGCCGTTGCCGCAGATCTGATCGGTGGCGGCGCAGTCCACCAGCTCGGTGGTGGGCTGGCCGTTGGGGCCGCAGAGCAGCACCTTGCTGCCGACGCACAGGGGCTCCCCGGGGGTACAGGTACCGGCACAGTCCTGGGGGCAGCTCTGGGGGCTCTCCTCGCCGTTGCAGAGCTTGTCTCCGCAGACAGGTCCCCCGCAATCCTTGGGGCACGGGATGCAATCCTTGGCCCCCGGCGCGCAGCTCTCCCGCTCGTCTCCCTCGCAGGTGCCGTTCCCGCAGACGCTCAGCACCTTGCAGCGGACCGAGCAGCCCGCAAACGTCTTGCAAACCACGGACGCATCGCCGCTCGGACAGGTGTCCTGGCCCGCGCCGCTCGACAGCTCGAAGGCTGTCCCCGGAGGGCAGAGCTGAGCCAGGGTCTCCGGCTTCTCGGTGCAGGAGCTGACGTTGGTGCTCTGATCGACCTCGTTGTCCTTGCTACAGCCGCCATGGAAGACGACAACCGTCAGCAAGATCGAAGAAAAATTCGAGAATTTTTTGCTTTTCTTCAAGGCATCACCTCGATCCGGAGAACCTCGCTCCAAGGAACCGTGGGGGTGGTTCCGGGTGGAGAGGCGGGACCACCACCGCAGACACAAGTTCCTGAGTCTAGAGGAGTTCCCGGAGGGTGAAGAGTTTTTGCGGGCGAGGGGAAGGATCGCGTGTCATCGTCCGTCTGACGAGGGATACCATGCTGCGCGTCGATGGATGGGTTCTTGGGGCCGTCGGACTCGGGCTCGTGATGGCCGGAGGGTGCGCGGGCAAACCACAACCTCCCCCCCAGCCTGCCCCCTCCCCTCCCCCCGTCGTCACCCAAAGCGAGCCGGTCCATGTGACCGGCGGCTCCCCGGCACCGGGGACCGCAGGCCCCCTCTTCGAAGCCGCCGGCTCGTGCCGACGCACCAGCCCCGGAGTCGGTGCCCGGCGCTTCGCCCCCGTGAGGACAAGCTCCACCGTGGCCCTGGCGGCGTCCGGCGAGGGGGCAGCGCTGCGCGTGCTGGCCTACGTGGCCGACGGGGACGACCCGCTGCTCCACACCGTCGACATCCGGCAGGGACACGAGCTAAGCGTGACCCCGCTCCGGGGCGCCCCCGAGCAGGTGCTGGTGCTGGCGGACGGGCGCGTGGCCGTCACCCTCCGGCAGACCGGGGAGGTGCAAATCCTGGAGCCGACCGCCTCCCCGGAGGCTCCCCTGACCGCCCTCTGCGCGCTGTCGGTCCCCACCGAACCCGTCGCCCTCGCGGAGAGCCCCGACGGCAAGACCCTCGCCCTCACCAGCGCCTGGGCCCGGGCCCTCACGATCCTCGACGCCGGGACGCTCACCGCCCGCGCCCAGGCCGAGCTCCCCCGGGAGCCGCGCTCCGTCGTCATCAGCGACGACGGCAAGCGGGCCTTCGTGGCCCACGTCGTCAACGCCACCCTGTCCGTGGTCGACCTGACGACCCCCGAGCCCACCCCCAGGTCCATCGACCTGAAGATGAAGCCCCTCGTCAACGGGACCAACCCCAAGGCGCGCTCCGGATGCCAGGGGTTCGCCCTGGTCTCCGCGGTGGACATGCCTCGCGACCCCTCCGAGGTCGGCCCCGCTCCCCGCGGCGAACAACCCCCCGTCACGGTCACCCCCAAACCTCCCGCCCCCGTCTCCCCCACCCCAGGCCCCGCCCCGCGCACTCGCCCCGCCGGGCGCCTCTTCGCCCCCTTCGTCACCGTCGATCCGGGCGAGGCGACTCGCTCCTCCGGGGGCTACGGCGACCTCCACGCCACGCTCCCCACCGAGTTCAGCTCCGTCTCCGTCGTGGACGCCACCACCGAGCGCCTCTTCACCCGCACCCTCACCGGCGTCATCCCCCACAGCCGGGCCGCCACCCAGGGCAACACCCCGCCCACCGACTGCCTGCTGCCCCGGGCCGCCGCCTACGCCGGCGGTTCCCTGTTCGTCGCCTGCCAGGGCAACGATACCCTGGTCGAGTACGACGCCCGCGCCATCGATCCCGCCCGCGCCGAGCGTCGCCGGTGGAAATCCGCCGCAGGGCCCGGCGGGGTCGCCGTGGACACCGTCCACGAGGTCGCGGTGGTCCACGGGGTCTTCGACCACAAGCTCTCGCTGATCTCCCTGCGCTCCGGGCAGTCCCTCCGGGAGATCCCCCTCTCGCGCCCCGCCAGACGCGCCCTCACCCCCGAGCAGGAGCGGGGCCGCGTCCTGTTCCACACCGCCCACGACCCCCGCATCAGCGGCGATGGCCGGGCCTGCGCGTCCTGCCACCCGGACGGACGCGAGGACGCCCTCACCTGGTCCACCCCCGAGGGCCCTCGCCAGACGCTGATGCTCCAGGGACGCCTCCGGGACAGCGCCCCTTACGGGTGGTCCGGCGCCAGCAAGACCGTGGAGGATCACCTCCACTTCACCTTCCAGCGCCTGGGCGGCACCGGGCTCCCTGCGGAGAGCACCCAGGCCATCGTCGCCTACCTGAACGCCACCGAGCTCCCCCGCCCCGGGCGTCCCACCCGCTGGGAGGCCCAGAACGCCTCGCGGATCGAGCAGGGGCGCGAGCTGTTCGCCTCCGCCGAGACCGGATGCGCCTCCTGCCACCCGAACGGCCTCTCGGACGGGCAGAACCACGCGGTCTCTCCACCCGCGCCGCGGTCCCCCAGGCTCGCCCTGGATTCCCCCTCGCTCCGGGGGATCAAAGCGTCGGCGCCTTACTTCCACGACGGACGCTACGCGACGCTCCAGGCGATGCTCGAGGCCCCCGATCACGCCATGGGCTACTCGCTCCACCTCGACCGGGAGCAGCGGCTGGCCCTCACCGCCTACCTGGAGTCCCTCTGATGCGCCGCCCGGTGCTCCTCGCGCTCCTGTCCGCGGCGGCCCTCGGCGCTCCCCAGGTGGACGCTCGCACACCGATCCGCCCCCGCACGCCCCCCGCCCCTCCCATCATCCAGGTGCAGAGCCTCATCGAGGAGGTGGACACCTCCTCCTTGCCCGCGATCCAGCTCCCGGTCTTCCCCCCCAGAAGCGCCCCCGAGACGCTCCCGGAGGGCCCCGCCGAGCTCCGCCTGGAGGAAGCTGCGGCCCTCTCCCCCCCGCGGATCCCCAGACCCTCCGCGCCCAAGGCACCCACCCCGATGCGGCTCAAGCTCGCGGCTCCGGGGGTGCTCGCCGCGGGGTTCAACCCCCAGCCGGAGGGACACTCCCCCACCTTCACGGTGATGTGCAGCGATAGCCTCAAGGGCGCCGCAAAAAACACGATCCACTGGGAGGCGCTCCTGCCCACGCCGGGGGGGGCCCGGCTGATCCGGGGGCAGGCCTGGGTCGACCTCCGGAGCTGCAAGCTGGGCGAGGCCAGCCGCTCGGAGGCCCAGCTCCGCACGGTGCTCTCCGTCGACGGAAAACCCCTCGTCTACGCCGCGCGCATCGAGGACGAGCTGCTCTTCGTGACCCCCCTGCTGCACACCAACCCCTCGCACCTCGCCGTCGATCAGGTCGGAGCGATCCCGGCCCTCCAGCGCGGCCCCATCTCGATGATCCGGATGCGCCCGCTCCGGGGGGGGGCCTCGACGTTCTCTGCCCCGCTGATGCGCCACGTCGCCGCCGAGTGGTGGCGCTCCATGGGCCTGGAAGACAGGTCCGCGAGCCTGCCTCTCTCCCCTCCTTACCAGCTCCGCCTCGATCTTTCCCAGGCCGCCAGCGAGCCTTCCCCCCTCGCCCTGCTCACCCTCCAGCGCCCCGTCGCCGTGCAGCAACCTGCCGCGGCGCTCCTCGACGTCGTCAGCGCCTCGCCTGCCCTCGAGAAGTCCGCCAACAGGAAGAAGATGGACGTCTTCTTCTGAGAGGTTTTCTAAGAGACAGCCGGGGTTCACCCCGGCTCCCGAACGCTCCCGAACCAAACGGCGAACCACGAGTGTCATCGCGCGTTCTTCTCCAGAGGCCGGGAGCAACGCACAGCCGCACGGCGACGACAACAAGGACGGATCTTCTTGCGCCGGGAGTATCCCCTCCGAACGCAACCTCTCTCTTGTCTCCAGCGCTGTCTCTGGGCGACGATGAGCCATGCCATCCAAGCTCGTCACCGATCGTCAAAAATCCGCGAGAGCCGTTGCGGCGGCGGCCAGCACCCACGGGGCCAGCGTGGGGGAGGCGCTGAAAGGGCTCCTCGCTCCTCACCTTCAGGACGGCGAGCAGATGCCCGACGCCGGGCTCCTTTGCCTCCTGGTAGGACGCCTCCTGCTTTCGCAGAACGAAAAGCTG
>CAZSDX010000396.1:0-6983 GCA_964605685.1 uncultured Polyangiaceae bacterium | reverse complement strand
CTGAGCATCCACGTCGTCGAGCGCCCCCGCAAGCGTGGCCTTCTGGTGGGGGTGACGTCGGATTTCTGGCTATCGCTGGACGCCCTGGGGGACGAAGCCAGGCGCCCTCCCAACCTGCTCGGCGGTTGGCTCCACCTGGGGAGCCCGGTCGCCCACCTGGGCTCGTTGGAGCTACGCTTGGCGCTGGCGGGCGGGTTCTTCGCGTCCAACCGCGGCGGCCTGTTCCCGGTGGGGGGCCAGGCGCAGGCGGTCTTCGCCACGATCCCTGGCGGGTTCTCGGCGCTGACCCTGGGAGGCGGCTGGCTGCTGGGAGCGTCGACCTACGAGGGCGCCCCGGGAGAATGGAGCTTCGCCGGACGCTCAGCCTTCGCCGAAGGCTCGATGGTCCCCTTTGGCTTCCGCTTCGGGCGAGAGAACCGGGGAGAACTGGGGCTGCGCTTCGGGGTCCTCTCCACCAAGGTCAAATCGGACCTACGCGAGCGGTGGGCCGTGGCGTTTGTGTCGAGCGGAGCCTGGCTGACGTACCTGTTTTGATTCACCGGACGCCAGCGGACGATGGCGGGGTCGGGGAGGCTGGGGCCGAGAAGAATTTGCTGGCGTACATGGCGAGAGCGCCGACCAGGATGCCGCCGAGGATGGCAGCGAAGACGAGGCCGATCCCGCGGGAGGGCTCCGGGGGAGGGTTGGAAGGGGCGAGGGAGCGCGTGGGTGGGCGAGCCAGCGGGATGGGCATGAGCTGGCTTTCCTCGGAAAAGTCCGTGGAAAATTCGGTATTTGCGGGGCGAGAGGCGAGGCGCGAGGCCGGAGAGTAGACGGCGCTGCCTGCGGGGGTCCCTTCCTCGGCGATGGGGAGGGAACGGCTGAACTCGACGCTGATGGAGGGTTCCTGGGAGGAGCCGACCCCAGAGCTGGGCCCCCGGAGCTGCTCGAGGTCGCGGAGCATCTCGCCGGCGGTGGTGTAGCGATCCTGGGGCTTGCGCTGGAGCGCCTTGGCGACGATGGCTTCGAAGGCGCGAGCGGTGGGGTCGTCCCGCCCGGAAGGCAGCGGCGGGGCGTCCATGGTGAGCTTGGAGCGGACCAGCCCGCCGTCGGAGTCGGAGCGGTAGGCGTGGTGCCCGGCGACGGCGCGGTAGAGGATGACCCCGGCGGCGTAGATGTCCGCGGAGCCGGTGACCCCGCGGGAGTTGAGCATCTGCTCGGGGGCCATGTACTCCAGCGTCCCGAGGGCGACGTCGGCGCGCGTGATGCCGGTCATCTCCTCCTCGTCGTCGCCGGCGCTCTGGATGATCCGGCTCATGCCGAAGTCGACGATGCGGGCCCGCTGCCGCCCCCGGGAGCGCTGCTCGACGATGATGTTCCCCGGCTTGAGATCCCGGTGGACGATCTGGGCTTCGTGGAGGTCGCACAGACCAGACAGGATGTCGCAGCCCAGATCGATGGCCTCTTCGATGGAGAATTTCCGCTGGTTGAGGAGCGTGTAGAGGGACGGCCCCTCGACCAGCTCCATGATCAGCACCAGGCCGTAGTGGGGGTCTTCCACGAAGTCGACGACCCGCGCCACGAACTCGCTGTTCACCCGCCCGAGGAGCTGCGCCTCCCGCTTGAAGCGCGCCAGCGACTCGTGGTTGTGCGTCCCGGCAGGGAGCAGCCGCTTGATCGCGACCTTGACCCCGACCATCAGGTTGGTCCCGGCCCAGACCTCTCCCATCGCACCGGCGCCGAGGCGCTGCTCGGCCCGGTAACGACCTGCCACGATGGCCTGCGGCGAAAGCTCCATACGATCCGGAAATATACCCTGATGCCGCGGACTTCCGCCATATCCTCGTTCTGTTTCCAGAGGATCACCGGATCGCCCCACATCAGCCCCCGCGCAGCCGATGCGCGAGGGCCGTGGGTAGGTAGGTAGACCTCTCAGGGCAACAACCTGTTACGGAAGTACTCCCGGAAGGGCTCCGCTCGCCCCCCGACGCACCAGCGCGTCGATCTCCTCCTCGGTGGCGTCCAGGGGCGGCGCCACCAGCCCGAGCGGATCCCTCCCGGAGCGCCGCACGCCCACCAGCAGCCCTGCCCCCTCCACCTTCGCCGCCGACCCCAGCGCCCCCCTCAGCCCCGCGAGCAGCCGGGCGCCGTGGCTCGCCGCCCTCCGGGCGAGCTGCTCCCGCTCCAGCACGTCGAGGAACCCCAGCGCCGCCTCGCAGGCTGCGGCGCTCCCCGCCATCGTCGCCGTGTAGAGCTCGAGGAAGCGCTCGCCCCCGGAGGCCCGTTCGTACACCTCGCCCTGGACGACCGTGGCCGCGATGGCCAGGGCCCCTCCGCCGAGGGACTGACCCACCACCACCGCGGCGGGCGAGAGGCCAGCGTTCTGGAAGGCGAAGCGGTGCCCGCAGCGCCCCAGCCCGGTCAGCGTTTCGTCCACGATCAGCAGGACGCCGGCCTCCTTGCAGAGGATCTCCGCATGCTTCAGGAGCGAGGGTCCGTGGGGGCGAAGATCCGGATCGACGGGCTCGATGAGGAGGGCAGCCGGCTGGCTCCGCCGCAGGGCCTGCTCCAGGGCCACCGGCTCGAGGGGGACCGGCTCGCACTCCGGGAGAAGCGCCGCGGCCCTTCGGGGTCCGCGGAGCGAGAGGGCCCCGAGGGACCAGGCGCGCCGCGGCCCGGGGCAGGCCAGCAGCGGGCGGCGACCAGTGGCAGCGCGGGCGAGCTTGAGCGCGTTGTCGAAGGCGTCCCCGTCGCTGACCGCCGGCATCGCCACCTGGAAGGACGGCCCCGCCAGGGAACAGAGCCGCTCGCCCAGCTCCCCCGCCTCGGGGAGCGGGCCGGCGGGGAGCGCGTTGGGGCCGCGGCGCCGCAGGTAGGCCCGGAGACGCTCCAGGATCTCCCCCCGGTGGTGGCGCAACGGCGCGTCGAGGAGCAGCGATCCATCCATGCGGCTCAGTTGAGCTGCCCCTGCGCCGCGCCGTAGAGCTCGGTGGCCTCGGCGAAGGCCCAGCCCTTGCGCTGGGCCAGGGCCAGCGCCTCGTCGATCTTGCGTAGCTCGCGCCTCAGCTCGTCCCGCCTGCTCTCCGGCTGCGCCGACAGCAGGGCCCCCTGGTGGTCCGCCAGGTACTTCCGCAGCGGCCCTGCGTAGCTGGGCGAGGTGAGGCCCCCCACCATGAAGTTCTCGACGATGGTGGGGTAAAGGAACCACCCCTGGGAGGGCAGGACGGCGGGGAGCTTCCCGAGGAGCGCGGCGGGTCTGTCGAAGAAAGGACGGGTCGGCAGGGGAACCTCGTCGAGGAGTCCCGAGGGCCAGGAAGCCCCCCGGGACATCCAGCCCGGGTAGAGCGCCGCCGCGAAGGAAAGCACCGCGAAGGGGATCTCCCGCCGCAGCAGCGCCGACGGATCGTGGACGCGACCGCCGGCCTCGATCCGCGGCTGCCCCTGGCGTACCGCAGCGACCGCCTGCCGGAGAATGTCGAGGCGCCAGAGCTGCTCACCCCGGAGCGCGTCCTCTGGCGCCTCGGGCGGCGCCGCCAGCCTGGCCCTCACGCCGTCCGTCAGCCCCGGAGCAAGCGCGTGGAGCTGCTCGGCGGCGAGGGCATCGACCTGCTCGGGGGCCACCCGGAGGTACTGCTCGTAGGCGTCCAGGGCGCTGTCGGCGTCGTCGACGACGAGGAAGAAGGGGCGCCCCTGGAGGTGCAGCGAGGGATCGAAGCGGCGTGGGGGTGGATCGAGGCGCTGCACCGCCTGCGCCCAGGCCTTCGCCCGCGCCCGGACCCGGATCCGGCGGATCGCCGTCGGGAGCAGATCCTCCAGGCTACCCTCGCCCAGCAGGTACGGGATGAGCCGCTCCTGGACCAGCTCCAGCGGGACCGGATGAAAGCTGACGTCGTACCCCATCCGGACCCCGTAACCCTCGAGTGAGCCGGGAGATCCCCTCGGGCCCCGCCAGGATGAGCGCCGAGGTTCGCCCGACGAAGAGGCCCGTCTCGACCACACCCGGGATCCGGCCCAGCTCCCGCTCCAGCCCCGCCGGATCCTCGATGACACCGCAGGCCAGATCGTAGATGTAGCCCCCCGCGTCGGTGACGAAGGGCTCGTCGCCGCGCACCCGGAGCCTGGGCTCGCCGAAGGCCCGGAGCGCCTCCGCGGTGGCTCCGTGGCCGAAGCGCAGAACCTCCACGGGAACCGCCCACTTCTCCCCGAGGCGCCGTGACATCTTGGTGGCGTCGACGATGATGACGTTGAACCTCGCCGCCTGGTTGACGATCTTCTCCCGAGTCAGCGCGCCGCCCCCTCCCTTGATCAGATCAAGGTTCTCGTCCACCTCGTCGGCGCCGTCCACGCACACATCCACCGACCAAGGCCCGTCATCGCTCGCCAGCGGGATCCCCAGCTCCTCCGCCTGCCGACGGCTGGCCGCGGAGGTCGGCACCCCTCGAAGATCCCTCCCTTGCCTCACCAGCGCCCCCACCTCCTCGATGAAAAGCCGCGCGGTCGACCCGGTCCCCAGCCCGATCACCCCCCGCTCCGGCAGGTAGTCCAGCGCAGCCCTCGCCGCGAGCCTCTTGGCCTCGTTCTGATCCATCCGCGCCACTCTAGCGCAGGCTAGCCAAGGACACTGATTTCCTTCATGCTCCCCTCGCCGCTCCCTCGATGAAGCCCATTCCCGCCTCCTCTGCCGGCCTGGCCGCAGGTCTTGTCTTCGATAACCGCTACCGCCTCGGGGAGGTCATCGGCTACGGCGGTATGGGCCAGGTCTGGTCCGCTACCCACATCTCCACCGACCAAAGCGTCGCCATCAAGGTCCTCCACGAGAACATCCTCCAGGACGACGACGCCCGCATCCGCTTCGAGCGCGAGGCCCGCGTCATGGAGTCCCTCGGCGACATGTCTCGCCACATCACCCGCGTCCTCGAGTACGGCGTCCTCAGCGACGGCGTCCCCTACCTCATCATGGAGCGCCTCCAGGGCGAGGGCCTCGACCTCCTCCTCAAGCGCCAGAAGGTCCTCCCCCTCCCCCAGATCGCCGACATCACCCGCCAGCTCTGCAAGGCCCTCGCCGTCACCCACGCCGAGGGCATCATCCACCGCGACATCAAGCCCCCCAACGTCTTCCTCTGCCCTGACCGCGACAACCCCGAGAAGCTGTTCGTGAAGCTTCTCGATTTCGGCGTCGTCAAGGTGCTGGCCGAGGCGGGAGAGAGCACGCTGCAGGGGCAGCTCATCGGCACCCCCAACTACATGAGCCCGGAGCAGCTCACCCCCAAGATGGGCATCGACCACCGGGCCGACATCTTCGCCGTCGGCGCCATCATCTACCGCTGCGCCACCGGGCGGGTCGCCTTCGGCAAGGGCACCCCCCAGGAGATGGTCCAGCGCGTCCTCCACGAGACCCCCGCCGCCGCCACCAGCATCAACCCCTCGCTCCCGCCCGAGTTCGACGCCTTCCTCGCCCGCTGCCTCGCCAAGCGCCCGGAGGAGCGCTTCCAGAGCGTGCGGGAGCTGGCCGACATCCTCAACCTCCTCGCCGAGGACCCCGCCGCCGCCCGGGTCTCCCTCCTCCCTCGCAGCCACGACGGGCTCTCCAGCAGCCAGCTCGCCCTCCCCGCGATCCAGCCCGCCGCCAGGACGCCGGCGCTGGCCCCCGCGAGATCCTCCTCGCCGCTGGTCTGGGTGCTCCTCGCCCTCGTCCTCCTCGGCGGCGCCGTCTTCGCCTTCGTGCTCCGCGCCCGCTGAGCCAGGGCTCAGCTCTGCACGTCCCACGCGAGCACGAAGGTCGCCTCCTTCTCCGTCGGCGCCGGCCACTCGATCTTCTTCAGCGCCCCCTCCAGGCACTTTGGCAGCTTCTTGTCCTGCAGCTCATCCCCCTGGAGCTTCGCGGACTTCAGCTTCCTCTTACTGTCCACCACCACCGCAAAGGCGATCTTCCCCTTCTTCCCCCCGGCCTTGAAGATCTCCGCGAAGCAGCCGTCCACCGCCTTGCTCCCCTTCTCCACCGAAGCCATCACCTCGCCCCGCGTCGACCCCTTCACGTCCTCCAGGCCAATGCGGTAGCTCCCCCCCGCCGACACCACCTTCGGCGGCAGCTTGGTGTCCAGCAGCACCGTTTCCTTGGGCTTCTCCGGCCCCCCGGACGCCACCGGAGCCGCAGGAGCGTCCCCCTTGCCCGCCTCCCCGGACCCCGGCGGTGCGCCGATGGACTGCTCGGTGGTAGCAGCCGGCGAGGTGGGCGCCCCAAAAGACGCCGCGCCTGGAACCACCGGGCTCGCGTTCGTCCCCGTGTTTTGGGGCCCTCCTCCCACCGTTGCCGGCCCACTGCACCCCGCCACCACCAGGCACACCAGCGTCTTCCAGCGCACGCCGCGAGGCTGCCAGAACCGATCCTCCCCTTCAAGAGCCTCCTTCGCCGGATCCCCTCCCGCCGGGCGTCGCCCGGACAAATCGTGTCCTGCCCTTCGTTGACCGGTAGCGCGGGCACCTCAATCCTTGCCAGTATGCTCGCGCCCCTGCTCGCCCCCCGCCCTGCCATGTCGCGTACGCACGCCGAAGCGCACAAGAGAATCAAGCTGATCGCCACCGAGATCGATCGCCTGCTGACGAAGCTCCGGGCGATGTCCGAGGAGGACGAGGGGGCGATCCGGTCCGAGGTGCAGAAGGCCGCGGAGACGGTGCGGGGCTCCGGCGATCTCTCCGAGTGGGCAGCGTTCCTGGACGCCCACGCCCACCTGATCGCCCGGGGAGGAGCGCTGGCGCTGCTCCAAGGTGCGGTGGGGCTGGCGACCTCCTCGCTGGTGACCCTCGCGGCGGAGGAGTGGGCCCTGGGGCGCTCCTGGAAGGTGAACTGGCTGCGGCGCACCCAGCGCCCCCGGGAGTGGTCTCCGGGCTTGCTGCTGCGCACCGTCGACCTCGCGGGGTACCGCCCGGCGGCCTGGCTGGTGCTCCCGGGGGGGCGGCTGCTGGGGCCCGGGCCATCCGGGGGGCTGAGGCTCCAGCCGGCGGTG
>CAZSDX010000395.1:0-7079 GCA_964605685.1 uncultured Polyangiaceae bacterium | reverse complement strand
TTTCAAGAAAAATCGTGCATGAGCTCGCTTCCCCAAGAATGGCGGACAGACCCCGGAGAGGGGGCCGGGGGGTGAGGCAGATCAGGAAGATTCCACGGAAGGCACGCCGCCCGTCAAGGGCCAGAGGCGAGGTCAGCGGGTGAGCCCCCAGCGCACCCGGAGCCGCTCCTGGAGCCGGGTGAACAGCAGGTGCTCGGTGCTCAGCCCCAGCAGGATGATCACCAGCATCACCGCCACCACCTGCGCCATGTCCCCCAGCTCCCGCCCCACCTCCAGGAGCTGCCCCAGCCCTCCAGTGACGAAGAGCAGCTCCCCGGCCATCAGCGAGCGCCAGGCGAAGGCCCACGCCAGCCGGAGCCCCGTCAGGATCTCCGGGAACGCCGCCGGGAGCACCACCCGCCGGTAGAGGGTGAACCCGCTGGCCCCCATGGTCCGCGCCGCCCGCACGAACAGCGGCGGGATGTTCCGGCAGCCCGCGTCGATGGCGATGGCGATGCTCAGCGACGAGCCCAGCACGATGACGAACAGGATCGCCGCGTCCGACAGCCCGAACCACAGCAGCCCCAGCGGCACCCAGCACACGCTCGGCAACGCCTGGAGCCCCGTGATGATCGGCCCCGTCGCCTCCCGGAACCGCGCGCTGCTGGCCATCAGCACCCCCAGCACCCCGCCGGTCGCCAGCGACAGCAGGTAGCCCAGCACCAGCCGCCGGAAGCTGAGGCCGATGCTGGTCAAAAGTGACCCATCCCGGAGCCGCTGGAACAGGGCGCCGAGGACCGGCCCTGGCCCGGGGAAGACCTCCGGGTCGACGAGGCTAGAGGCCGCCGCCCAGGCCAACGCGATGACCGCCAGCCCCGCCAGGGGGGCCCATCTCCCACGCATCGTCTGCCTCCTCGCGTTGAATCCGCGCGATCTCGTCCCGCAGCTCGTTCATCACCACCGCCGAGAGGAGCGCGACGTTGCGCTCCGCGTCGGAGCGGGGGCGGGGCAGGTCGACGTCGATGACCTTGCGGACCCGCCCGGGGCGGGTGGCCATGACGACGATCCGGTCCCCGAGGCGCACCGCCTCCCGGACGTTGTGGGTGACGAAGAGGATGGTCTTGCCGGTGGAGAGCCAGACGTTCTCCAGCTCGCTGTAGAGGACGTCGCGGGTCTGGGCGTCCAGGGCGGCGAAGGGCTCGTCCATCAGCAGGGTGCCCGGCTCGCTCACCAGGGAGCGGGCCAGGGCTCCGCGCTGCTTCATCCCGCCGGAGAGGGTGTGGATGGGGGCGTCGGCGAAGCGCCAGAGGTGGACCATGCGCAGCGCCCGCTCCACCCGGGGCGCGATCTCCGCGGGAGGGACGCCCTGGAGCTCCAGGGGGAAGGCCACGTTCTGCCGGAGCGACAGCCAGGGGAAGAGGGCCGGGTCCTGGAACATCACCGTGCGATCCGGACCCGGCCCGGCCACCGGGGAGCCGTTCACCAGCACCTCCCCCTGGGAAGGGAAGTCGAGGCCCGCGACCAGGTTGAGGATCGTCGATTTCCCGCAGCCGCTGGGGCCGAGCAGGCAGAGGAATTCCCCGGCCTTGATCTCCAGGTCGACGGTGGTGAGCGTGGTGGTCGCGCCCCTGTCCGAGGGGAAGACCTTGCTGACCCCCCGGAGCGCGATGGAAGCCCCCCGCGCCGGCCCCCTGGGCGGGACGATCGATTCGCTCACCGGTTCTCCTCGCCGTGCTGCGCGACCAGGAGCCCCTCGGTGCTTCCTCCGCCCGGCAGGTAGCCGATGGCCTGCATCCTCCGGGCGACCTCCCTCAGCCCGTCCTCCATCGGGTCGGTGACCAGCTCGAAGCGCCCCCAGGCGTCCCGCAGGATCTCCTCCGGCAGCGCCCGGCCCAGCGCCTTGCCCAGCGCGTTGCCCACCTCGCCGAGCCCCCCGTCGGCCAGCGCCTTCATCCGGGCGGTCTCCTCGTCGAGCAGGGCCACCAGCCGCTCGATCTTCTCCGGGTGCTCGTCCAGCGCCCGGCGGGTGGTCACCAGCAGCGAGGCGGGGAAGCGCCCCCCGGGCCAGAGCTCCCGCTCGTCGAGCAGCCGGCGGCCCCCGGCCTGGGCGACCATCCGGCTGGCCCAGGGCTCCTGGGCCCAGGCCCCGGCGATCTGGCGGCGCCGGAGCGTCTGGAAGGCCTCGGTGCTGGGCATCGGGAGCAGCGCCACGTCGCCGCCCCGGTCCCGGGGGGCGAGCCGGTGCTGCGCCAGGTAGACGCGCAGGGAGACGTCCGGGGTGCTGGCGATCTGCGACGCGGTCAGCAGCCGCCCTCGCAGGTGCTCCGGCGCGGAGATCGGCAGGTCGCGCTGGACCACCAGGGAGGCCCCGCCGGAGGCGTTCCCCCGGAGCACCAGGCCCCGCTTCCCCCGGGAGCGGACGAAGGCGTTGACCGCCGCCGAGGGGCCCAGGAACCCCGCCAGCAGGGTGCCCGCGGACAGGGCCTCCATGACCGCAGGCCCGGCGGGGAAGGCCATCATCGGCAGCCCCAGCGCCGCCGCCCAGCGGCCGGAGGCGGCCCCCACCAGCGGCTGGGCGTGGGTGAGGTTGTTCATGTAGCCGACGGCGAGGGGACCCCCGGCCTTGTGGCAGCCCGGGAGCAGCGGCGCCGCCAGGGCGGCGCCCAGCAGGGAGCGGCGGGAGAGGCCAGGGGTCGTCAAGGGAGCGGCGCCGTCAGAACGAGGAGCGACCGTAGGCGATCACGTCGAGGCAGCGGGCCTCGCGGGTGCTCCGGTTCTCGTAGGAGTGAGGGTTGTCGGCCTGGAAGAAGATCGTGTCGCCGGGGGCCAGGTCGTACACCTCGTCCCCCACCTGGATCCGCAGCGCCCCCGTCAGCAGCGTCACCGTTTCGGTGGTGCCGGCCCCGTGGGGCTCGCTCTTCAGCAGCCCCCTCGGCTGGAACCGCAGCTCGTACACCTCCAGCCCCGGCGTGGCGCCGCTCGGCGTCAGCAGGCGGCTCTCCATCCGGCCGTCGGTGCTCCGCAGCGGCATCGCGTCGCCGGCTCGGAGCACCTTCGCCTTGCCGGTCTCCTCCGTGCCCAGCAGCGCCTGGAACGGGACCCCCAGCCCCACCGCGATCTTCCACAGGACCATCAGCGTCGGGTTGGTCTTCGACCCTTCGATCTGCGAGAGCGCCGCCCGGCTCACCCCGCTGGCCGCCGCGAGCTGATCCAGCGACAGCGCCCGCTCCTTGCGCAGCCGGCGGAGGTTGTCCGCCACCCGGCGCGACAGCTCGGCGGCGCCGATGTCGTCGCCCGCGAAGTCGTGCTCCACCTCGGCCTGGGCGGTCTTTCCCTTTGACATGCGAGATTCGTCATTATACTGAACACCTGTCCTTTTCAACAGAAACCCTCATGGATCTCACCCAGGACAGGCACGAAAACGAGCGGCTGGAGGGCGCCCGGCGGGGGGCGATTCTCTGGTTCACGGGGCTCTCGGGGGCAGGGAAGAGCACGCTGGCGGAGGCGGTGGCGCCGGCGCTGCGGGGGCGAGGACGTCGGGTGGAGGTGCTGGACGGGGACGTGGTGAGGATGCACCTATCGAGGGGGCTGGGGTTCTCCCGGGAGGATCGGGACACCAACATCCAGCGGATCGGCTTCGTGGCCCACCTGCTCCAGCGCAACGGGGTGTTCGCGGTGACGGCGGCGATCAGCCCTTACCGCGCGACCCGGGACTGGGTGCGGGCCCTGGCCGGGGATTTTGTGGAGATCCACGTGGCGACGCCGCTGGAGGTGTGCGAGTCCCGCGACGTCAAGGGGCTCTACCGCCGGGCCCGCGCCGGGGAGATCAAGGAATTCACCGGCATCAGCGACCCCTACGAGCCCCCGCTCTCCCCGGAGATCACCTTGCCGACGCACGAGCTGACGGTCGAGCAGTGCGTCCAGCGCGTCCTCGCGCGCCTCGAAGACCTCGGATACCTGCCGTCCACCGGAGCCACCCCATGAACGCGCCCCTGCAGCAGCCCCTCTTCCTCCCTCGCTTCTCCCTCGCCTCCGACGTCGACGAGTTCATCGAGACGCTGGCGCGCTTCGAGCGCGGCGAGCTGAGCCCGGACGCCTGGCGCAAGTTCCGCCTGCTCCGGGGCACCTACGGCCAGCGCCAGGAGGGGGTGCAGATGATCCGCACCAAGATCCCGCTGGGGTACCTCACCGCCGGCCAGGCCCGCGTCATCGCCGACGTGGCCGAGCGCCACGCCCGCGGCCTGACCCACCTGACCACCCGGCAGAACTTCCAGTTTCATTTCGTCCAGCTCGCCGAGGTTCCGGCGCTCCTCGGGGCCTTGGAGCAGGCTGGCATCACCACCCGCGAGGCCTGCGGCAACTCGGTCCGCAATGTCACCATGTCCGAGCTCTCCGGGGTGGATCCCCAGCAGGTCTTCGATGTGCGGCCTCATGGTGAGACGATTGTTCGTTTCTTTTTGAGGCATCCCCGGTCCTCCGACCTCCCCCGGAAGTTCAAGATTGCCCTGTCCTGCTCTCCGCGGGACTGCGCCCAGGCGGCGATCCACGACATTGGGCTGATCGCCGCCGAGCGGGATGGGGTCCGGGGGTTCCGGGTGCTGGTGGGGGGCGGCCTGTCCACCTCGCCCCAGAGCGCGGCGATGCTCTACGAGTTTCTCCCGGAGGGGGAGCTGCTGGAGCTGGCGGAGGCGGTCTTGCTGGTCTTCGACGCCCGGGGCAACCGGAGCAACAAGCACCGGGCGCGGCTCAAGTACGTGCTCCGCGACCTCGGGGTCGAGGGGCTCCGGGCGGCGATCGAGGAGCAGCGGGCGACGATCCGGGCCCGGGGGGACGCGCCGCCGGTCTTCGAGGCGACCCCCGAGCCTCCTCCGCCGCCTGCGGACCGAGTCACCCCTGCGGAGGCGGCCCCCGGGTACCTGGCCTGGCGTGCGAGCAACGTGCGGGCCCAGCTCCAGCCGGGCTACCACGCGGTCTACATCCGGCTCCCGCTGGGGGACACCACCTCGGCGCAGCTCCGGGCGGTGGCCGATGCGTCCGAGCGCTTTGCCAACGGCGCGGTCTGGACGAGCCCGGACCAGAACCTGCTGCTGCGCTTTGTTCCTGCGGGGGATCTTCGGGCGCTCCACGCGGCCCTCGCCTCGGCGGGCCTGGCGGCGGACGGGGCGGGGACGCTGCGGGACGTGACCTCCTGCCCTGGGGCCGACTCGTGCAACCTGGCGGTGACCACCTCCCGGGGGCTGGGGCGAGCCATCTCGAACGCCCTGGAGGGGGCGCTGGCGGCGGGGGGCGAGCTGGCCCGTGCGGTGGAGCTGGCCCGGGACGCCACCATCAAGATCAGCGGCTGCCCGCACTCCTGCGGGCGGCACCACATCGCGGATCTGGGGTTCCACGGGGCGGCCCGGAAGATCGGGGGCAAGGCGATGCCGGTCTACCAGCTCCACCTCGGCGGGGGCGTGGACGGGGAGGGGGCGGTGTTTGGCGATCAGGTGGTGAAGATCCCGGCGAAGCGGGTGCCCTCGGCGGTGCTGCTGCTGGTCGAGCGCTTCGCCGCCGAGCGCCAGGGGGAGGAGACCTTCGCGGCGTACCTGCGCAGGCTCCCTGCGGACCGGGTCAAGGCGCTCCTCGCCGCTCACACCAGCATCGAGCCGGCGGACGCGAGGAACGACGAGTTCGTGGATTTCGACGCCCAGAACGGCTTCGTCGTGGAGACCAAGGCCGGCGAGTGCGCGGCCTGACGCGAAGGGCTTGGGGTGGGGGGGAGGTTGGGCTATGGTGGGCGCCATGACACCGGCTGAGATGAGGGTTTTGAAGTCGCTGGTCGCCGTCATGTGGGCGGACGGCAAGGTGGAGGGCTCCGAGTCGAGCGTGCTGGAAGGCCTCATCGCGGGCTTCGGCGCCTCGGACGAGGAGGAGGCGGAGGTGCTGGGCTGGGCCAAGACTCCCCGCTCCCTCGATGACGTGCCCCTCAGCGAGCTGACCCAGGAGGATCGGGAGCTGCTCCTCGGTAACGCCGCCCTCATCACCCTGGCCGACGGCGAGCAGTCCAAGTCGGAGAAAGAGGTGCTCCAGCGGCTCGTGCAGCTCCTCGGCTTCTCCGACGCCAAGGCCCAGGAGATCATCGACTCCACCCGCGACGGGGCCATCCAGCTTGGCACCAAGCCCCTCGAAGATCTCCCCAAGCCCCCTCCGCTTCGCAAGAAGTTACCACCGAGGTTCTCCTTGTTCTGCCCGCAGTGCGGCGGCTCCAACGCCCCCGACGCCATCGCCTGTTCTCGCTGTGGCTTCCGGCTCGTCGAGGCCCGGCAAAGGCTCCAGTCGTCTCTGCCGCCGCCGCTGAACCCGGTCCCCACGCCGCTTCCGGCCCAGGCCCGCCATGTCTTCGGTACGATGCTTGGCGTCGCGGTGCCTGCCCCCGGCAGCGTCGCCCCCGAGGGGCGCTCGCCCTCGCAGCCGCCTCCGCCCTCGCAGCCGTCCCCGTCGCCTGTGCCGGTTCTGCGCCCTTCTTCCCGCCCACCGCGCTTCGCCACCATGGCCGGCGTGGGGCCCGCCCAGCTCCCCGCGGTACAGCCGGATGATCTGGCCTCTGTGCTCCGCGAGGCCCTGGCCCGCGTCTATCGCTCCCCGGCGGAGATCATCGCCGAGACCACACTGCGCCACGGCTTCGCCGCCGTGGCGGATCGTCCCTTCCTGGAGCAGGAGCTCTGGGCCGAGTTCGCCCGGGACGTGCGCCTCCTGCTCTGCGCCCTGGAGGAGGGCATCCCCCAGCGGCTGATCGAGCAGATCCATCACCTCCGGGGCGACGACATCCGGGGCCACGCTCGCCAGCTCGCCGAGCGCCGGGGGCTGGCCGAGGAGGCCGCCGAGTACGCCGTCGCCGCCTGGGCCTCGGCGCTCCGGGGGCTGGTGGCTCCCCGCTGACGGCCGCCTGGTCTCGCGGAGCATTCCTTCCTGCGGACAAAGCTCGTACCCTCGCGGGATGGTGCGCTTGCTTTCCTCCTGGCTGCTTCCTGGCCTCCTCGGGCTCGCCTCCTGCACGACCTTCTCCGACGCAGACACCACGGGTCCGGGGGGCACGGACCAGGGGGGCGCGGGCGCAGGGG